>JAHBAA010000115.1 GCA_018385425.1 Acetatifactor sp. | reverse complement strand
TCCTCGGTCTCCACTACCACCTGAGTGGTGCCGTAAAAGTCACGCAGGATCACAAAACCAAGATTCTTGCTGACCTTTCTCATATTCTCGTACCATCCCACGATGGTAACCTTCTCGCCTGCATTTTCCAAACGCAGCTCATTACAATTGTGTGTTCTGGACTGAACCATACGAATCAACCATGCCTTTCTGTCCGAAATATCTTAATCTCTGAAAAACTCCAGGAATTCCTCATAGCCTTCCTTGGTCAGCTGGTCCTTCTGGAATTTCTTATTCTTATTCATTCTGGCTACCAATACCTGCGTGCCGTCCTGACGGGCTGTCTGCGCCTGTGCGATAATGCTGCAGAGCCTCTCTCCGCCAACACCCTTCTCTATCAGGTAAGCAACCTTCTTCGGCTTGCCGGGAACCTGGAAACCGCTCTCCATGAGAAGCAGAATGATCCGCTCGAAGCCGATGGAAAATCCGCAGGCAGGTACGTCATTGCCGGTAAACTTCCCCACCATCCTGTCATATCTTCCGCCGCCGCCGCAGCTTCCGCCGAACTCAGGGATGGAGATCTCAAAGATCGTACCGGTATAATAGCTCATGCCGCGCACAAGCGTTGCGTCAAATACCATCTTAAAATCAGAGCACTTGGTTGCCGAGACACTGTCGATGATCTCCTGCAGCCCCTGCGCCACGTTAGGCTCCAACACACCGCTTAAAGTCTCTGCCAGGTAAGCCACGCCATTCTCCTGCTGCTCCAGATTCTTGTACAGTTCAAGATACTTGGAAACGCTCTCAGCAGCGAAGCCCTTCTCCAGAAGCTCCGCTTCGACTCCTTCCAGTCCGATCTTGTCCATCTTGTCCAGCGTAATGAATACACTGTCATAGGACTCCTCCGGGAATCCGCTGTAAGCCGCCATAGCCTTTAAGATCCGGCGGTCATTGATACGGATCTCAAAGCCTGTAAAGCCCAATTTTCCCAAGGTGGTGGTAGTGGCAAGGATCAGCTCGATCTCCGCCAGATTAGAGGGCTCACCCAGGATATCGATATCGCACTGGGTGAACTGGCGATATCTGCCTCTCTGCGGTCTGTCCGCGCGCCACACGCTGCCCATCTGCAATGCCTTAAAAGGAGACGGCAGATTGGCCGCATTGTTGGAATAGTAACGAACCAGAGGGACGGTCAGATCGTAACGCATACCGAAGTCCACAACCTCTTCCTCAGTGGTTGCATCTGCTACATTCAGCTTCTCGCCTCTCTTCAATACCTTGAAGATCAGCTTCTCATTGTCGCCGCCCTGCTTGTTGGTCAGGTTGGCAATATTCTCCATACAGGGAGTCTCGATGGAAGTAAATCCAAACTTGCCGTAGGTTTCCTTGATCACGCTGGTCACGTAATCGCGGATCTGCATCTCCTCCGGCAGGATATCCTTCATGCCTGTGACAGGCTTCTTTGAAAGTGCCATCTTCTATCTTCCTCTTCTTCATATAGTATATCCAATATATGATAAGGTTTTTTCAGTTTCCTGTCAATGACTTCCTTGGAAAAACATGCCGACTTCTAAAAGGTTTTCTTCTCCATGATTCGGATACTGGCGAAAACGGAAACAACCGCTGCCAGACAGAACAAAAGTGCAAGGCCCATGATCACCGCCGGAACCGGAATCGATGCGGCGAACGAAACGGCCTGTTCTCCGGAAATGCCGAGAACCGTCAACAGCTTCTTTCCGAAAAGGATCAGAAGGACTGTGACTCCATAGAGGCATAACAATACCGTTCTGGACCTCTCAGCGCCAAACTTAAGATGCACCGGAAGAATGATCAGCAAAAACAAAAGCATTACCGGCAAAACCACTGTCGCAGCAGAAAGCGCTTCCACCGTCAGGATGGGAAGTGACCGAAGCACATTTCCTATCATGACGATCACCAGGGAGATTCCCCAGCCGATGACAGAGCAGATCAGTGCGAACAGGTATTTCTCAACGGCAAACATTGCTCTGGTCATAGGAAGCGTCATGAGAAACGAATAGCCGTTGTCAAATTCATCATAGGAAATCGTCGATGTGGCAAGGGTAATGGCAATCATAGTCAGAAATGCCGGGAGAAAATCCGGCATGCTGAACCCCAATATACAGCTGATGGCAATATAGAACAGAAACGCCTGCCTGCGTCCCATGATCAGTCGAAAATCTTTAAACAATAATCCTCTCATTCTTTATTCCTTTCTATTTCCCAATGGATAGAATCAATTCATCAATGTTTCCGTTTTCGATCACAATTCCCGGGTAATTTTCCACGTAAAACTGCCTCTGATTGGTCAGACATCGCACTCCGTAACGGCCTTTCTCCGTAGATAGAATATAGGCTTTGTCCAGCTGCTGATACTGTCTCTCATCCATTTTCAGGATGCCGTATTGACTGATGATCACATCCATATCCTCGTGCAGCAGCACCTTTCCGTCGATCATATAGACATCATCACACAGGTTTTCCAGGTCCGAGCTGATATGGCTTGTGATCAGGATACAGCGCCCGGGATCCTGCTCCATGTAATTACGAAGCATATCCAGTATTTCGTTTCGTGCCGCCACATCCAGCCCGGTGGTGGGTTCATCCAGGATCAGACATTTGGCCTGATGACTGATTGCCGACAGGACCTTGATTTTCACTTTCATACCGGTGCTGAACTCCTTCAGCGGTTTGTTGAGCGGCATCTTATTCTTCTCACAGAAGCTGCGGAAGAATGTCTCATCAAAGCTTGCGTACATTCGCTTCTGGATACCGATCACATCAGATACCGTCAGATAGTTGGAAAAACCACTGTCTGCCATTGTCACTCCGATCGCTTCCCGATCCGCGGTCTGCAGTTCACTCACTTTCTTCCCAAATACGGTGACGGTTCCCGCATCCGGTTGGATCAACCCCAAAATCGCTTTGATGGTGGTGGACTTGCCGGCTCCATTCTTTCCGATCAGGCCCGTAATCTGTCCTTCCTTAACTTCCAAAGATACTGTCAACGTAAAATCTCCGTATCTCTTCTCCACATTTTCAATCTGAATCATCTTTTCCCCTACCCTTCTGTCAAAATCAGTTCCACGATCTCTCTGATCTCATCATCCGACATTTTCGCCAGTCTCGCCTTTTCTATGGCTTCTGCAAAAGCATCCTCGGCCTCTTTTCTTCTGGCCTCTCTCACCAGTTCCCGGTTGGCAGGCGATATGAAGGAACCTTTTCCGTGGATCGTCTGTATCAGTCCGTTCGCCTCCAACGCATCATATGCTTTTTTGACTGTCAAAGCACTGATTTTAAGCTCTGCGGACAAGGCTCGTACCGAAGGCAGCACTTCATTTTCCTTCAGTTCTCCTCGGAAGATCTGCTCTTTGATCTGGCACACCAACTGCTCATAGATCGGAATCAGAGACTGGTTGTTAATCAATAAATGCATCTTTCTCCTCCTCTTTTGCAAACAGTATATAACAGTATATATCAGTTGTCAAGTGTTATACACTGTTTATTAAAAAAAGTGCTGTGAACTACTCTATAAAGTAATTCACAGCACCCTAGAAGTTTCTCCTGTGTCTGAAAACCTCGTATCCTCCCAGTGCAAAACAACCCACCGCGTAACAGAGGATATCCTTCCAATCAAAGACCGAGCCGATGAGCACCCGGAAGAAGGGATTGTCTCCCAGTCCCAACCATTCCACGATGTGAAGAAGCTGCAGCACTTCCACTCCGACTGCAAACAAAAACACGTAAAGGGGGAGAAGGGAATATTTCTCCGGTATTGCCGTCCGGATCAATGTATACAGAACAACTACAACCAGCACATCCCCCAGATATGGTCTGACAAAGGCATCATGCACAAACAGGGCAATCAACACCTCGATTGCAATCAGCACGAGGGTCACAATTGCGTAAGCAAATCTCTTTCTCATCCCGATCCCACCTTATACATCCAGCCTTATGACAGCTCCTGCAGCATCTTCTCCGGATCCTCTGCAGCCTTCACCTTGTCGTTGCTCTTTACGATGATGCCCTGCTCGTCGATCAGGTAAGTGGTACGAACCACACCCATGGAGACTTTTCCGTAGTTTTTCTTTTCCTTCCAGACATCATAGGCCTCGATCACCTTGCGCTCCGGGTCGGAAAGCAGCGGAAATGCCAGACCGTATTTCTCCTCAAATTTCTTGTGGGAAGCCACGGAATCCTTGCTCACGCCAAGGACGATGGCGCCCTTCTCCCGAAACTGGGGGTATCTCTCCGAGAACCCGCAGGCCTGCTTGGTGCATCCCGGGGTATTGTCCTTAGGATAAAAATACAGGATGACCTTCTTTCCTGCATAATCACTTAACTTATGGATCACTCCGTTCTGATCCGGCAATGCAAAATCCGGTGCCTTTGTTCCTGTCTCCAACATATTCTACGCCTCCCATGCTTCCATTTCTGCTTTGATGGTATCCTCAGAAGCAGCCATCGCTCTGAGTGTCTTTTCCAACAGTTCGTCCAGTTCCCAGCCCAGCTGCTGCGCGCCTCGTGCGATCACCTCGCGGGAACAGCCGGCAGCAAAACCGGTGGCCTTGTATTTCTTTTTCAAGGACTTCAACTCCATATCCTTGGTGCTCTTGGACGGTCTCATCAGAGAAGCCGACCAGATCAGTCCGGTGAGTTCGTCCGCCGCAAAGAGGATCTTCTCCATCTCGTGCACCGGTTCCACCTCGATGGTAGTTCCGTTGCCGACGGTGATGCCGTAACCGTGGGAGCAAACCGCATGAATGATGTCCTCTCCCACACCGCCTTCCCGCAGAAGCTCCGGTGCCTTCAGGCAATGCTCATCGGGGTATTCCTCAAAATCAATATCATGGAGCAATCCTACGATTCCCCAGTACTCTGCCTCCTCCCCATAGCCCTGCTCGGAGGCGAACCATCTCATGACAGCCTCTACCGTCAGTGCATGCTGGATATGAAAAGGATCCTTGTTGTGTTTCTGCAATAATGCAAATGCATTCTCTCTGGAAATGGTATCCATTGTCTTATCCTCCTCGTCCCCATACCGATATCAAATGTCCCGTTCAGTGATTGCAGTCCTCCGATCGGTATGGACAGCAATCATTTTACCACAGTACCTCCAAATAGAAAACAGGTAATCCTCTCTTTTTGATTGGGCAGACATCTATTTCATACTTTTTTTAGGGTTTGTACACAATTTTCTAAAAATAGGATGGTACGATCGTATTGTTTGAAGGAGGATGATCCATGATACAAAAGAAGACGAAGACTGCAAAGATGACCTCGATCCACCCGGAAAATGTGGACAGCTGGTGACAGTCACTCCAGCACATCAAAGGCAGTCCCTTTTGCCCAGGGACTGCCCACATCGCACCGCCCATGATGATACTGTCTGGAGACCGATCCGATATCCTCAGCACTCTGCCCCTCCGCCACGGTCAATTTGATTCTGCTGTCTCCGGCAGAAACGCGCCCATCCAAGAGAGCGACCACCGCGTCAATATCAGTCGCCATTTCCGAACGATCCTTCCCGTCACGATCCATACATATCACTCCTACAAATCCAAATTAGCAAAGAAAGCGTCTGCTCCCGTTTCTTCCATCTCACACTCCATCAGAAAGGCCCGGATCTCCGGGTCCCCATCCGGCAGCCGTTCCAACAGTTCCTGAGGAGAAAGCACTTTAAATCCACCGATTTTCCGCCAGATTTTAAAGTAGTTCACGTCACGACTGTATACAGACTCTTCCTCGGTCAGCATTTCTGCAGCCGTAGTCCAAACAGCCATAAGATATGCTGTAAGCTTCTCCTCTGTCTCCTGTTTCAGTCCTTTGCAAAAGAACAATCGCTGCAGCACAAGCGAAATCTTGCACCGCCTGCGCTCTCTGACAAAGTCCTCCTGTTGGTCGTCCACATCCTCTATGTTGAACCACCCGATAAAGGCCGGTTCAAATCCATCGGTATCTTCCCCGTCCAGAAAACGGATCAATAACCGGTCATATTCTCCAAGCCACCTCCACTGTCCCTGCGCGCTTCCGGCAAGTGTCAGATCCATGGGAGGTTCCTGCGTAAACCGCACCTGAGAAGCCAAGAAATAGGAAATGCCCCGGTAAAGGCCCTCTGTCTGTAGAAAACTGATCTGTTCCAGCTTCCGACACCCCAGAAAGACCTTTCTTCCAAAGGAGAGGTCCTTCGCCGGAAGCACAAGCTCCCTCAGGTTTTTCATGTGGGCAAATGCCCAGTCCTCGATACGCTCTATCCCGGCGGGAAGTATCAGCCGCTCCGCCTGACGGCAGCTCAAGAATGCTTTGGTACCGATCACCGTCAGAGGCTTGCCCTCCACTTTCTCCGGGAGAATTACAGACGAGTCAGTTCCTTCATATTTTTCCAATCGATATGTTCCATTTTGTTCCCTGAATATCATGCTGCAAATTCCTACCGTAAAAAGCTGTCAAAGGAACGACTGCTTTCGCTGTGGAGATCATCCTGCACACAGCTATCCTCTTCTGTTCTTTCGCTTTCTCTTCTCCTCATACATGCAATCATCTGCCAGTTTTTCGATCGTTTTGATATCTTTGATCTCAGAAATTTTGACGATTGCCTGTCCCACGCTGACTCCCACCTCATACTCTTTGCCCGCCAGCATAACGGAGTTCTTCAGGTATTGATTCAGCTTCATGGAGATTCTTTCATTTGAAGGCTCCTCGCCGTCCTCTGTAAAGATCGCAACCATGAATTCATCTCCGCCGAATCTTGCACTGATACAGGGCTGGGAAAAGCAGTCATTGATCGCATGTGCTACGGAGCTGATGGCATGATCGCCTTCAAGATGCCCGTAATGATCGTTGATTGCTTTCATCCCATCCATATCAATCGATATGATGTGGAGAAACCCGTTCTTCAGATCCTCACGCTTCAAATACTCCTCCAGGCTTTGATAATATCCGTGCCTGTTATACAGTTCGGTCATTGTATCGCGAATATAGATCTGCGACATTCTCTCATACATCTCGCTGAGCTTCCGGTTTGCAAGCATCAGACGCATATTTCTGAGGATACTTTCGATGACAATCGTTACGCTCTCCGTAAACTGTCCCAGAATACTCAGTTCGTTGGAAGAATAATACCCTGCCCTGACAATATGATAGCCGTATTTCTTGTCCCCGCTGTGGATCAGTTTGAAAAACAGCATATCCTCCGGTGCCGCTTCCTCCAATACCCGATCCAGATCAGGCATGATCTGACTGACGGAGAAGGAATCGTATTTTTTATCCTCCAGAAATCTCCTGTTCATGAAGACCCTCATTCTGTCAAAGGGTTCCCTGAGATCCTCGTGATACTCAATATCATCTCTGAAGCAAAACAGATGCGCCTGACTGTTGATGAGGTCCAGCGTACCATTCATATATGTAACCAATTCGTCCAGCAGGCAGCAGTCGATCAATTCAAACTGCATCGTGGCAATCATATGATCCTGCCATGCGTTGACACGCACATTCTCAAAAAGCCTGGGCATTTCCTTCTTAAAGTTCTCAATATTTTCAGAGGCACAGCCGCAGCTGTCCTTCGGACAGAAGATCAGCGGAGCCATATACTCTTCGGATGTTACTGTTCCGTCAAGTACGGCAAACACATAATCCGCTACCGCTTCCACATGGGGTTCGCAGGTGGAGATGCTTGGGTAATTGTATTTCCCTTCTTCAATACCGTCGAATCCGGTGACACGAACATCCTCCGGGACTCTGTACCCTCTTTTCCGCAGCACATTCACTGCAGTGATCGCCATCGAGTCATTTGCGCAGCATATTGCATCAGGCGCAGGCAAACCACTGTCAAAAAATTTATTCAATGCTTCTATCGCAGGGTTCTCCCAGAAATCACCGTATCCGATCTGCTCCTCAACATAGTCTATTCCGTGGGCTTCCATCTCCTTACGGTACATCTCAATTCTGTCATCTGAGAATTTGTTATTTTTCAATCCGGCAAGCATAAAGATATTCCTGCAGTGATGGAACTCGATCAGATGCCTTACACTTTCCGCAAATCCCTGTTTGTAATCGGGATCAATGAAAAAGACTCCCTCACGCTTTGAGATTCCGACTGTCTCCCCATCATAGACAAATACCGGAATCTGCCTGCGTCTGCCCTGATCGATCAGCTTGTCGATCATATCCCGATCGCCGATTGCCTGAGCATGAATAAAAAACGCTGCAAAGTCCATATTCTCCGCAAGCGAATACAGATCCCATGACACCTTCGTTGTGTCCCGATAGTACTGCTTGTCATACGTACCGGAAAAGAACACAAGATGATACCCCAGGATCTTCGCCTTTTTATGAAGCTCTATATATAAATTACCCTGTATCTTAGCTGATACTTCCGATGTAAATACCGCTATCAGTTTTTTTGACTTCACTTTCGTACCTTTCTGATCCACTAAAATAGAATCGTTCTCCGACATACCTATTATACATCACTTTTGATTTTCCCGCCACAGGAATGTTTCAGAAGTTGAAATTTCAGAGAACTGATCACACTGGTCATATGATACTTGATCAGGAATATCTGATTGGAATACTGCGGATATTCTGACTTTGCAAGCTGCAATAGAGGGTAGACCCATTTCTCCGTCTCATTGATGTACCTGACCATTTTGCTCTCAGAA
The DNA here is from genome assembly GCA_018385425.1 of Acetatifactor sp. Lineage (GTDB taxonomy): Bacteria > Bacillota > Clostridia > Lachnospirales > Lachnospiraceae > Acetatifactor. Next base: position 13,967 of record JAHBAA010000115.1, on the reverse strand, counting down.
AAGCATCCCGCCATACCGGAGACATTATTGCAGCGGTCCAAAAGCTTTACAATGGTCGCCGCTTCATTCCTGCCGATGGAACCAAAGTACTCTTCCTCCGTCTTTGTTGAATTCCTGGTCAGAAGCCGCACCGCTTCCCTCACACCGTCCCCGACCGGCAGATCCTCCGGTGTTACCCCACAGTCCTCACAGACATCGTGCAGCAGCGCAGCTGCAATGATATCATCGTTATCCAAACCGAGAGACAGGGCGTGACAGGCAACCACAAGCGGATGATTGATGTAGGGGATCTGTTCCGTCCCCTTTCTCACCTGTCCCTCGTGCAGCTTTCTGGCGCAGGGAAGTGCTTTCAGGGTCTGCGTCAGCCCATTCAGAGAAGCGTAGGTCTTGACATAAGTGTACATATGCTCCTCATCAAACAGCCTGTCTGTCAATGGCAGTTCGAAAGAAATCGGCGCGCTCTCCCATTCTCCTCTCAGAAGGAAATCGCATGACACGCCGTAGAGCTTCGCCAATTCGACTATCTTGTCGGTATCGGGGACAGTCTCTCCTCTCTCCCATAAGCTGACTGCCTGAAATGACACATTCAGCTTCTCTGCAACCTCCGCCTGCGTCAGATGCCTCTCCTTCCGGATCTGAATGAGGCGATTCGATAATCCAACCATGCTCTCTCCTCCTTTATCTCACAGGTTACCCCAAAAGAAGCTGCCGCTTCCTCTCGATCATCTCATCGATCTTCTCGATGTAGAGCTTCACGTCCTTCACATTCTCGCAGCGCTCGATTCTTCCGTCCGGGAAAACTCTCTTGGTAATGCTTCCCGCTCCGCAGGCCACGATGGTCTGCACCTCTTCCATGATGAGAATATTGTATAAACCCAGTTTTCCTTCCTTTGCATATCCCACGTTTTCGAAATTGCCGGACATATTCTTCTGTCTGTAGAGATAATACGGCACTAATCCAAGGGCTCTCGCACCCCGGGCGGTGATCTCCATGGTCTCATCCGTGTTGCGAAGCAGCGCCACCCCGTTTTCCTGCACCCACTGGTTCAATCTGGATGCACGTTTGATGGCCAGAGAATGAACCGTCAGGCTGTCAGGGGCAAGCTCCACCACCCGATCGATGGTTCGCTGTACGTCCTCCTCCAGTTCCCCGGGAAGTCCTAGAATCAGGTCCATATTGATGTTGTCAAAGCCCAGGCTCCTGGCCAGTGCGTAGGCCTCCTCCACCTGCGCCACTGTTGCCCTTCTGCCGATGATATCCAGCGTCTCCTGCTTCATGGTCTGCGGATTGACGGAGATTCTGGTGACATTGTGTTTCTTCAGCACCTCCAGCTTTTCTCTCGTGATGCTGTCCGCACGTCCGGCCTCCACCGTGAATTCCTTCACCGCGGAGAAATCAAAGAGGTCCCTCAACGCTGTGATCAGCCGGTCCATCTGTTCCGGCTCCAACGTGGTGGGAGTTCCTCCGCCGATGTACACGCTGTCCAAAATCTTATCCCGATAGCTCTCAGCAACAAAGGCAAGCTCCTTGATCAGACAGTCCACATAGGAGTCCACCACCTTCCGATAGCCGCCGATTGGATACGAGGTGAAGGAACAGTACAGGCAGGTTGTCGGGCAAAAGGGAATGCCGATATAGAGACTGTACCCGGACTCGTAATGGATCCCGGACAACAGCCTGCGTTCTCGCTTTGCGATCTCTATGGACAGCTGCGCCTTCTTCTCGCTGGTAAAGTGCTCTTTTCTGTAGAACTCCAGAATCTCTTCGTCGCTCTTCCCCTGCTCCAACAGTCCGTAAGCCAGCTTCGTAGGGCGAATACCGATCAGATTGCCCCATGGAAGCTCTTTACCGGTCAGTTCACACAGTGTCCGATACAGAAACTTTTTATACCCTGCCTTAAAGTCCTCACCATCCGGTGCCCTCCAGATGAAGCTCTGTTCATCCATGGTAAATTCGGCACAGGGAGGCGTCACCAAAATCTTCATTCTGCACAGACCTGACAATTCTGCCCGCTTCTCCTCGCTGCCGGCAGGAGTCAGCACCTTTACCTGTTCTTCCGGGTAGAAAGCCTGCACCAAAGCGTGTACATCATATTCATACTTTTCTTCGTTCAACTGAATGACCAACATCGTATTTCTCTCCAACCTCATAAAAAAGGCAACGGAAAGCCCTGTCCCGCTGCCCCAAACGACTTAATCCAAAAAGGGATTATATTGCTTCTCATGTCCGATGGTAGTACTGCTGCCATGTCCCGGATAACAGACCGTGTCGTCCGGGAGTACCAACAGTTTCTCCCGAATAGAGCGGACCAAAGTCCCCATGCTTCCGGTAGGGAAATCCGTTCTTCCCACTGATTCCGCAAAAAGGGTGTCTCCCGAAATCAGGATTCCTGCCTCCTCAACATAATAACAGCAGCCCCCCGCGGTATGTCCGGGAGTGGCGATGACCCGGAAAGTGATTCCTGCAAGGGTGATCTCCTCTCCATCCTTCAGGTAACGGTCTGCGCGGGTAGAACAGGGTCTGCCCGCCTGAGCCGACACATTTTGGACAGTATCCCGAAGCAATTCTCTCTCCGCTTCACTCGCATACACCTGTATGGGCTCCAGCCCCTCAGCATCCGCAGCGGCATTCACGATGTCTCTCAGGGCATCCAGTCCCCAGATATGGTCAAAATGACCGTGGGTCAGCAGAATACCTGCCACACGAAACCCGTTCTTCAAAAGGGTGTTGTAAATATGCTGTCCGCTGTCTGCCGGATCTACTACAACACATTCCTTTTCCCCTTCACGATATAAAAAATAACAATTGGTCTGACATACGCCCAGTACCATCCTGCCGATCTTAACCTGTGTCATCGTTCTCTCCTTCTTCCGGGGCATCAGCCCACGGTTCTCTCAATGTCGATAACGCTGTCGATGCCGCGAATCTTATCCACGATCGACCGCAATTCCTCTCTGCTTCTCACCTCAAAGGTGGTCTGCAGCGTGGCAATACCCTGCTTGTTGGTTCGTGTGTTCATGCTGATGATATCGATATTTTTTTCCGTAAGCGCCTTACTGATATCTGCCAGAAGTCCGTTGCGGTTGTTTGCATAGATAATAATCTCTGCAGTGTATTTTTCCTGTGCATCACCCTGCTGCCACTCTGCATCAATAATACGCTCCCGCTCCGGCTCCGGAAGGTTCAGAATATTGATACAGTCTGTTCGGTGAATGGTAATGCCTCTTCCTCTTGTGACAAAACCCACGATCTCATCCCCGGGCACAGGGGAACAGCATCTCGAGAAGCGGACCGATAAGTCGGTGATGCCGCGGACAACAATACCGCTGTTTGATTTGCCGCGTACGATCTTCACCGGCTGCTGGGTATTGTTCTCCGCAATATTTGCAAGAACCTCCTCGTTGGTCAGTTCGGGCTTCCGATCCTTCTCATAGAGTTCCTGCAGCTTGTTGACGATCTGCCCTTCCTTCAGGGCACCATGTCCGATACCGGCAAGTACCGCCTCCCAGCTTCTGTAACCGTACTTTCGCATGATGACTTCCATGTATTCCGGTTTCATCAGATCGGACAGAACGATTCCTTTGGTCTTTGCATAGGCCAGCAGCAGGTCTTTTCCCTTCTCAATGTTCTCCTCACGGAATTCGGACTTGAACCACTGATTGATCTTGTTCTTGGCCTGAGTGCTCTTCACAATGGAAAGCCAGTCTCTGCTGGGGCCCTTACTGTTGTTGGAGGTGATGACCTCGATGCGGTCTCCGGTCTTGATCTCATAGTCAATGGGAACCATCTTTCCGTTGACTCTGGCTCCCACCATCTTGTTGCCGACGGCGGAGTGAATGCTGTAGGCAAAGTCGATAGGCGTAGAACCGGCCGGCAGGTTTTTGACCTCTCCTGTGGGGGTAAAACAATATACATTGTCGGAGAACAGGTCCAGATCATTCTTCAGCAGATTCATGAACTCCTTATTATCCGACATATCCCGCTGCCACTCCAGGATCTGACGCAGCCATACCAGCTTCTCTTCCTCCTGTGCCTCCACCTTCTTGCCGTCGGAGGCCTCTTTGTACTTCCAATGGGCAGCGATACCATACTCCGCAGCCTTATGCATCTCGTAAGTACGGATCTGCACCTCAAAGGGCTGCCCGGTACTTCCGATCAGCGTCGTATGAAGGGACTGGTACATGTTCGCCTTCGGCATTGCGATATAGTCCTTGAAACGTCCGGGAATAGGCTTATACACCGAATGGATCACACCCAGAGCCGCGTAACAGTCCTTCACCGAATTGACAATGATACGAACTGCAAACAGATCGTAGATCTGGTCCAGCGTCTTGTTCTGGTTCTTCATCTTCTTGTAGATGCTGAAGAAATGCTTGACCCGGCCGTCCACCTTCGCTTCGATCTCCGCTTTCTCGATAATACCGCGGACCTCATCCACGATTCCCTGAATATATTGCTCTCTGGCGCTCTTGCGCATGGATATCTGCTCCACCAGGCTGTAATATTTGTCCGGCTCCAGATATTTTAAGGACAGATCATCCAGCTCCACCTTCAGTTTGCTGATACCCAGCCGCTGTGCGATGGGACAGTAGATCTCCAGTGTCTCCTTTGCGATCCTCTTCTGGCTTTCGGGAGTCTTGTACTTCAGTGTGCGCATATTGTGAAGTCTGTCTGCCAGCTTGATCAGGATGACGCGGATATCCTTTGCCATTGCCAAAAACATCTTGCGAAGATTCTCCGCCTGCATCTCCAGCTTTGCGTCGGACTGATCAATATCTGAGGAAAGCGGAATCTTCTCCAGCTTGGTCACGCCATCCACCAGAAGAGCCACATCATCCCCAAACTCTCTTCTCAGATCTTCGTCCGTCATGGCAGTGTCTTCCACCACGTCATGCAAAATACCCGCAATGATGGTCTCCTTGTCCAACTCCAATTCTGCCAGAATAATTGCGACATTCAGCGGATGAACAATGTAAGGTTCTCCGGATTTGCGGAATTGATTTGCGTGTGCCTTTGAGGCGACCTCATAGGCCTTTGTGATATTGGAGATATCATCACTTGGATGGTATTTTTGCACACGGCTAATAAGCTCCCGAAACAGCTCGTCGGGAAGTTTTGATTCATGTGATTCACTTAACTTTGCGTCCTCTGACAGGACCACTTTCGTCTCGTCTGCCATAACTGCTTCACACTTTCCTTAACGTATCTTATAAGTATTTCCCCAAATAATGCTTTTCCCCAAAGTATATGAATAAAATTCGCTATTTTCCCTCGTAACAGATTGCGGACTCGAGGCGATACCCCTGCAGTCTCTCTCTTCCCTTAAGACCTGCCAGTTCGATCAAAACGACCACTCCGACAACCACACCGCCCATTCCTTCGATGAGCCGGATCATGGCCTCGGTGGTGCCTCCGGTTGCAATCAGGTCATCCACAATGACCACCCTCTGTCCGGGCCGGATGGCATCCTTATGCATCTCAATGGTTGCACTGCCGTACTCCAGTTCATAGGAGATGGAAACCGTCTCTCTGGGCAGCTTGCCGGCCTTTCGGATGGGAACGAAGGGTTTTCTGTTGTTATAGGCGATAGGGGTTCCGAAAATAAACCCCCGGGACTCCGGTCCCACTACCACATCATAGTCCAGGTCTGCAATCAGCTCCTGCATCTTATCGATGGCAAGATGAAATCCTTCTGCATCCTGCAGAACACTTGTGACGTCACGAAAAATGATTCCCTCCTCCGGGAAATCGGGAATACTGAGAACATACTCTTCCAGCTTTTTCATAGGAATACCTCCGTCCGTATCGAATCTTCTCTTCTTGAGATCAATATTGAAAACAGGACTCTTTCGATTAAAAAAGAGTCCTTGCATCAAAATGACTTATTTTCTGCCGCAGCACTTCTTATACTTCTTGCCGCTTCCGCAGGGGCAGGGATCGTTGGGATACACCTTAGGTGCCTTTACGATCGTGGTAGAAGACTTCTGCTCCTTGTAGAGAGCCTTTCTGGTCTCCTCATCGAAGATAGCATTCCACTCCTCCAGATTGTAAAGCCATTCAGCCTCCGCAGCAACCATGTTCTTATAGAGCAGGGTCTTGTCGAAGCCAAGATTCACCACAGTATCCTCTTCCATCTCCTCGATCGGATTCTTCTCGATCAGGCTGTCGTTGATTCCATCCAGGAAACCGGTCATGGTCATAATGGGCACTTCAAACTTATCTGCCAATTCCTTGACGGTACCCTTCACCACTTCATTGGGTTTTTTCAGCAGCTTCTGATAGATCTCCTTCTCAGCCTGGAAATATGCACCCCAGATCTGCTGAAGCTTAGCCTGTCCAATTGATTCGTCATATGCAAGTTTCTTCCACTGATCTAATAATGTCATAGAATTTACCACCTTTGTTAAAATAGATATTAGATTTTTATATTGTATAACATAATTGCTTTGAAAACAATCCTTATTTTATCCGTAACCGATGTTTTTTTCGAAGAAACGACCGATAATCCCGCAAAGACTGTTTTTTCATCTCCTTCAGAACGCTTTTTCCGGCATAAGCATGTCCTTCCATCGCCTCCGAAAGCTTCCGGATATCGATCTCATACCCGGTCAGCGCATCCGCCAGCTCCCTCGGTGTCAGGGTATCTGCTCTCCTGTCCATGCGCTTCCTGCAGATCGATACCACCCGCGCGTACATTTTCTCGACGGATGCGTCAGGTCTTTGAAGAAGCAAAAGCACCCAAAAGCCCCCTTCCGCAAGAGCAGGCCATATCACCCGAACGATCACAACGCCGCCTGCCAGAGCAAGCACAAAACCGAAAACGGCTGCCGCCAATCCAAAGTCTATTTTCAGCGTTTTCAGAAAGCGGAGCCATCCCCCATTCTGCTCTTCCTCGTACAGCTCCACATTGGCCGAAGTGGGTTCAAACACCGTCCAGCCCAGCAGAGGCAGATACACCTCCGGGTAAGCGTGAGAGGAACTGTCCTTCACGTAGTAGACCCCCTCATAGCTGGCCTTCTCCGGTACGTATCCTTCCGCATAGCGAACGGTCAGTCCCGCTGCTCTGGCCAACAGAACATAGGCAGAGGCATAGTCGGAGCAGGTGCCCCGCCTGGAAGTAAACAGGAAATACTCCGGGCTGTTGTCCTCGGCACGGTATTTCAGATCATAAGTAAATTCAGCGCTCTGGAAGAATTCCTCCAACAAAACTGCCTTCTCATAATCCGAGTTTCCGCCCTGAACTACCTCTTCCGCCAGTTTCGCAAGCTCCTCCGAAATCATCCTGTTATTCTCGTCACAGAGTCTTTGGTACGCAGCCGCTCGAAGATATTGCTCCAGATACTCCTGCACAGCTGCCGCATACAGTGCATCTTCGTCCCCCAAAAGCTCCGTCAGTTCTGTCAGCGCCCTGCCCCAGTCCTCCATGGAAAGCTTTCCCGCGCCCAGCTCCAGAAGCTTTCGGCTGGTTCCGTATTGATCGTAGAACACGACCTCATAGGAGAAATCTCTCGGATGCTGTCCGCTTTTCCGCCGAAAGCATCCGCTGGGAGTCGCCGCAACACTTTCCCCGTCCTTCGGAAAGATCTCCACCGTTCGTCCCGGTGCCACATAATAGGAAGCTGCGAAATTCAGGGATTCCACCAGGATTCGATGCGTGGGATCAGTCAGAGGTTCCTCCAACAGAGCCTCCAGGCCATACCTTTCGGCAAACCCGGGCCTGCGGCTCTCTGCCTGCTTCAGCGCTTCCTGAAACAGCATCACATTACAGTTGTTCTGTTCGTCCTTCCACTCCCCCATCGTCAGACTCTGCTCCGAGAAATCCGCATCAAAGGTCCATCTATCCCTCTGAAAATCATAGAGGTCAAAATTCTGCCGCTTCAGATAGCCGATGCCGTCCCCCGACACCCGATACAATCTGCGATTTCCCAGCTCACTGTATCTGCCGGCATCACCCGAAAACATACCGATATCGGAAAAATCAGCGCCCAGTTCCGTTCTTGTGTCGCCGCCCAGGAACAGATCCTCAAACACATCATAATACTTTGTCTTCTCCTGCTTCGGAATCAGACTTACCAGAAGAAATACTGCCGCCACAAAGCAGATACCCGACCAGGTCACCCCTGCCTTCGTACCATAATCCAATCCCTCCGACTTGGTATTCCGGTACAGGATCATCAGCATCAGATTCAGGCAGGCGATCAGGATCACATACACATTCTCGATATCCGCAAACACCTTTGCATACAGGACGCAGGGCAGGAGGCTGATCAGCATCAGAAAAGAAGGTCTGTACAGAACCTTGGCAAAATAGTACACGGTGAGTCCGAAAAACAATGCGGATCCAAGCCACAGAGTATTCAGATACAGTCCGGTATCCTCCACCTCTGTACCGGCAGTCAGTGCCCATTGCTGGAACCCCACTCCGTAAGTCCTCCAACCGGTCCACATCCAACCGGTGATCACACGCCATACGATGGCGATGACTGCAGTGATTGCGATTCCTCCGATCACACGGTGTCTCTCCGCCAGGAAACATAACCCAAAGGGAACAAGCAGAAACCCACACGCTTTCACGAGGGTCATCAGCACACCGTCCGGATAATCATATACGCTGAACACCGCTTCGATCAGCAGGGCGGCAAGCAGGTAAGAAAGGAGGATACGTTCTGTTTCGAACCTCTTACTCATCCGATGCACCATCCTTCCCGTTTTGCAATGGAGCTGACCGTCACAGCGCATTGCTTCTTGGTCCTTATCTCCTCCAGAATGCCGCACAGACGATCATCCTCAAAGGAAGTGCAATACACACATGCCTTACACTTTTCATCCGCCGCAAACGCGTCCGGTATGCGGTCACCGATCTTGTCGGCGAAACGAAACCAGGCCAATTCCTCGCACAATTCGTCCAGATGCTTCCGTTCCGCCACCGTCCTTCTCTCCCAACCCCCGTTTTCGAACCGGTAGAATTGAACCGACAGATCATTCTGTAAAAAATAGGCCGTATGGCTCAGTGCATCCTCTATGGATGCCCCTCTGGCCCTGCATCTTCTGTCGTTGTCCAGACTGCAATAGGGATCCAGTATGACCGAAACGCCGCTTCCGCCCTGCATCTCGTCCAGACGCACATACAGCTCCCTTTTTTTCGCAGACAATTTCCAGTTGATTCTCTTCACCGGATCACCCGGTAAATACGGTCTGTGATCAAAGCCCGGAAAGCCCCCGAACTGATTGGTACTTTTCTCTGCGGAGTCTTCATCCGGTTCACTGTCTGCTGCCACCAGACGAATGGTCTGCCGACAGTTGGCACTCTCAGGCAGTTCTCTGATCTGAGGCAGAACGCCGAAGGATAGCCTTACCGGCTCCTTGTCTTTCAAAACAGAAAAGGATACCAGATGAAAGACATCAAACAGCTCCGCAGACTCTATTACAAGGGACGCTTTCCCCGCACTGTATGCCTCCAGTGCAAAGCTTTTTTTCTCTTCCCTGATCCAACCGATGGTAAGATCATACTCCACGGAAGCCTCTCCCTTTGCCCGGGCAAGATCTATTCCGTCGGAGGTGAGCATGACCAGATGGAGGAGAGAATTCACAGAGGGTATTTTATTGTGAAAGATAAGTTCCAGTTCCCCGGACTCTCCCTGTCGATAGACATTTTTCGGAGTGTTCACCTCAAAGGACACCGTCTTCGAACAGCCCCAGGCGGCCAGGATGGAAAGCACCGGAGCAAATGCCATCATGCCAAACAGAAACCACCCCACTCTGGCACTGCAGAACAGTGCAAAGACGAAAGTAAAGCCCATGGCCAGCAGATAGTGTCCGACTTCCCTGAGAGCAACATTCTCGCGCAGTTGTCTCGCTATTTTTCTCATACGCAATCTCTTCTCTCTATTTCACCGGAACAGGAACCTGCTCCAGCACCTGTTCTATCACAGAATCTCCGGACCGGGTATTTCCGGGCAAAAGCAGCAGTCTGTGCCCCAGACAGAAAGGTGCCAGATACTTGATATCATCCGGAAGGATATAATCTCTGCCCTGCAGATAGGCGTAAGCCTGTGCACTGCGATACAGTGCAATACTTCCTCGGGGACTGACACCCAGGCGCACGCCCGGCAATGACCTGGTAGCCTCCACGATGTCCACGATATATTCCTCCAGACAGGGAGCACAGGTCACCTGCTTCACCTCCCGGATCAGGTCGTTGATCTGCTCGCAGCCGATCACCGCCTGAAGCTCATCCGCTCTCAGCTGGTACTGCCTGCGCAAAATATCCAGTTCATTCTCTCTGCCCGGATAACCGATGGACAATTTGAACATGAAGCGATCCATCTGTGCCTCGGGCAAATGATAGGTTCCGTAGGTTTCCACCGGATTTTGCGTAGCGATCACCATAAACGGCTTTTCCAACTGATAGGTGATGCCATCGATGCTGATCTGGTTCTCCTCCATGATCTCCAGCAGGGCGGACTGAGACTTGGCGGAGGCACGATTGATCTCATCTGCCAGCAAAATATTGCAGAATGCTGCTCCCCGCTTGAACTCCCGCTTGCCGTCCAGACCCTGCAGCATATGGAAACCGGTGATATCCGACGGCATAACATCCGGTGTCATCTGAATTCTGGAGAAGGTTCCCCGACAGGATGCTGCCAACGATGCTGCCAGCTTTGTCTTGCCGACCCCCGGCACATCCTCCATCAGCACATGCCCCTCCGCCAGCAATGCGGTGAGCACTAACACGATCACTTCCCTCTTTCCCACTATGGCCCGTTCCATATTCTGAACCACTGTCTCGATTTCTGGTCTCATCTTCCCTGTCTGCATCGTTCTTCCTCTCCCGGTCAATGTTTATCTTCGATTACTTCTTCTCCAGATCTTTCTCCTCTCCGCTTCTGCGATCAGTTCCTCCCGAAAATCAGGGTGTGCTATGGAAATCAGCCCTTCCGCTCTCTCCCAGGTCGACCTTCCCTCCAGGTTGATCACGCCATATTCCGTAGCCAGGAAATAAACCTGGCTTCTGGGAGAAGTGATGATATCTCCGTCAAACTGGGGTTTGATTCTGGAATGTACTTTGCCGCTTCTGCCCTTGTATACGGAACTCATGCAGATGAATGCTTTGCCGCCTCTGGAAGCGGATGCACCGATCAAAAAATCCAGCTGACCGCCGGTACCGCTGATCTGTCTTGCCCCTGCGCTCTCCGCAGCCACTTGACCATATAAGTCAACCGCTACGCAGCTGTTAATGGATACCATATTATCGATCTGGGCGATCACGCTGGGGCGATTCACATACTCCAGCGGATAGGCCGCAACACCCGGGTTGTCATCCAGCCACTCATACAGCTCGTTGGATCCCACCGCACATCCGAACACGCCTTTCCCCCTGTCGATCTGCTTCTTCCTGTTTGTCAGTTTCCCTGCCAGATAGAGGGAAAGATAGGCATCTGAGCACAACTCCGTGTGCATTCCCAGATCTTTCAGATCGGACTGGGCTATGATCTCGCCCACTGCATTGGGAAGGCTGCCGATACCCAGCTGCAAGGTAGCTCCGTTCACGATGTAGGGAATCAGGTGTTCCGCAATCATCCGATCCTCTCGGGTAGGAGCAGGCCATGCCGGATTGTGAAAGGGTTCATGTTCTCCCTCAACGATATAATCCACCTCAGAGATATGAATGCTCTCATCATATCCTCCGCGAACCTTCGGCATATTCTCATTGACCTCCACGATAACGATATCCGCCATCCGCGCGATCGGTGCTGCCACACCGGTGTTCACGGAGAAATTAAAGAAACCATGAGAGTCCATAGGAGACACACTGACCATCACCACATTTACGTGCAGAAAGAACTCATAGTATGCCGCATTGTTGTGAAATACCATGGGAATATAGTAACACAGTCCCCGGTCGCACAGCTGCCTCTCGTAAGCAGAGCAATGCCAGCTGTGATATACGAAGTGTTCCTGTGTCTCATCGCACTCCGCCACGGCAAGGGGACCATCCATCAGATTGCCTCGGATCTTCACATCAAAAAGCTCGTCGCGTCTTGCCGCCAATGCCCGGTCCAGCAGTACCGGCTTTCCAAGACAGCTGGTGTAGTCGATCCAATCTCCGCTCTTTACCACAGACACCGCTTCCTCCGGTGTCCTGCACTTTCTTCTGTATTCCCCTCGAAAATCCTTCAGCATAGCCATCCCCCATTTCCGTTACATGCTCTGCTGTCTCTCCCCCATTTGAGCCAACAGCTGTTTTTTCTGAATGATTGTAAACACAAAGCCAAGGACCATGCACAAGGGCATGGTCAAAAGAAATATCCCAAAGCCCGGCCCCACATAAGCCACACTGGTCAAGATACTGGGGAAGGCAAACGACAGGCAATGGGTTCCAGCCGCTCCAATCATGGCTCCCCCGATGGCACCGGCAAAGCAAGCCGCAACCATTGGCCTCAGCAAAGGTACATTCACCCCGAACAATGCCGGTTCCGTCACCCCGATGGTTGCGGTAAAGGACGCCTGATACGCCAGCTGAGACTTCTTTTTATCCTGATAGAGCAATCCCACTGCCAGCGCAGCACCGGCCTGCCCATATACCGCTCCGCAGGTCAACGGCAGGATCACATCATATCCATACGCCGCAATATTGGAAATGCTCACAGGGACCACACTCCAATGGGCACCGATTGTTACCATAGGCTGAATCAAAAAGCCCATAAACGCTCCCGCGATCACCGGATTCCACTCATAGATGCGGAAAAACAGATCGGTGATCGCATCTCCGATCCAGGTTCCCAGCGGTCCGAACACCAAAAAGGTGATGGGCAAAACGATCAGGCAGCAGACGATGGGTTTCACGAATCCACGCACTTTCTCGGGAAGATACCTATCACAGGGCTTCTCCACCAAAGCCAATAACCCCACTGCCAGCAGAACGGGAATCACGCCGGAATGATAGATTGCAGGTTGAACGGTCAATCCAGCCAAAGACAAAGACTTTCCCTGCTCCAATATTGCGACAAGATCTGGATACAGCATTGCGCAGGGAATCAACAGCGCAATATAGATATCTGCCTTCCACTGCTCTGCGGCAGTCAGAGCCAGAAAGAAAGGCAAAAAATAAAAGAACCCGTCTGACACTGCATAGAAGATCTGATACATGCCGCCTGCCTGATCGATGACACCGTAGTTTACCAGCAAGATCATCACGCTCTTCAAGATACTGGCGGCGGTAATTCCGTTGATGATCGGAAAAAAGATACCGGTCAATTGGTCCACAAATTTCTGAAAAAAATGATGCTTCGGTTTCAAGTTCGCTCCACCCTTCCAAGGATTCTCCGATTCTTCATCGGAAGCACTTTTCTCAGGGTAATTATACCATATCGACAGCATCCGGAAAATAGAAAAATATTTCTCCCCGGATGAATACTTCCTATCCGCTTGGATATAATAGATTTTGTCAGGGAATCCCTCCTTTGATCTCACAAAAGCGAAGAATAATACTTAATCCTCCCCTTTATAAGGTCCTCAGGCTTATTGATTTAGGTCTGGGGACTTTGACTTTTTATCCGGGAAATGGTATGATGAAAAAGTTCCCATTCAGAACACGATTCTTTTTTAGACTAAGTGAAAAGACAGGAGGATACCGATATGATGGACCAGAATCAAAATCAGGGCACCACTCCCAAGAGGAAGGTGACCTCCAGACAGATCGTCGCGTTGACCGGAGTAGTATTGCTTGCGCTCCTCTACATCGTCACTCTCCTGGTGGCAATTTTCGCCCCGGAGACTTCCTTCAACCTGTTTATGATCTGTCTCGTATGCACCATCATCGTGCCATTGATCGCATGGTTTTATTCTTGGATGTATGCCAGAAGTACCGGGAAAAGGGCTGTGGGCGATGCGCCTGAGTCTATTCAGAAGAAGGAGTAATTCCAAGCAAAAGAAGGGCTCTGGCATTGCCGTCCCGATAGGAGGC
>JAHBAA010000103.1 GCA_018385425.1 Acetatifactor sp. | reverse complement strand
ACCGGAGAAGAAGCTGCCGCAGAAGAGACTGCAGCTGAGGAGCCCGCAGCTGAGGAGATCCTGACAGAGGATGCAGAAGTGACAGTTCAGGAGACAGAGCCCGCAGCAGAGACGGAGACTGATGAGACCGGCATGGTAGACGAAGACATTGCAAAAGAGTGGGAGGATGTCACTCCAAAAGCAACTGACGAGAATGAATAGAACCTGGAAGAGCGCCTGATCGAAAGGCTGTAGAAAGCTCCCCCAAATCATCGCCATTTTGATGAAGCGATGGTTTCGGGGGAGCTTTTTTGCCGTATATGCTGCTTATTGCGCTTCTTTATATTGCGTTTGCTTGGGTGAAGGCCCGGGTATGAACGACGATTTTTTTCGGAGAACACTCCTAAAAACCGGAAAACACCCTCAAAATTTGTTGAAATAGTGAAAAAAATGTGGGATAATTACGTGTGAACTTTTATTTTGAAAAGGAGGCACGTTATGAAAAAGATTTTAAAGCAGAAGTTTTTTCTGATCGGAGTCCTGCTGCTTTTGATCGCCATCGGCGTCGGCATCGGAAACGGCTGCAGACAGAACGCTGTTAAGTCAGTGGATACCTTTGTAAACGCCGTGCTAAGCGGTAATCCGGAAAAAGCAGCGAAGGCCATTGCGCCTTCCCAGATGGAGAAAATGGAAAGCCTGGGCATGACCATGTCCACTATCGTAAATCTCCTGGGCAATTCTGAGAAGCCTGAGGCGCAGGGGATCAGAATGCTGCAGGGAGGTGTGATTCCGGATGAGGAAGGACAGCCTTCGAGTATTAGGGTGATGACACTGATTCCGGAGACAGAGAAGATCAAGATCAGCACACAGGAGATGAAGCTGTTGGAGGAAGACGGCAAACTCTATCTGGATATGCTGGGCTTCTAAACAGGAGAGGATAGAACTATGAGAAAATTGCGAAATTTACTGGCAGCCCTGATTCTGATGCTGGCTGCGCTGGCGATGAGCGGCTGTAAGGCCGGTTCTTCCATTGACACTACACTGGCGGTCAACAAGGATCTGAGCGGCAGCCGTGTGATGAAGATCGCCATCGATGATTCTGTATTTCAGGAGAATTTTACCGGTACCATCGAGGATCTGCAGGAGCTGGTGAAAACTGCATGCCCTGCTGACTTAAGCTGGTCCTACGATGACAGCGAGGAGATCAAAACCTTCACCTTTGTGCTGAATTTTACCGGACTCGACGATTATCAGACCAAAGTCTCCAATCTCTTGGGCGGAGAGCATGAGATCACCATGGAGGCACCGGACAGCATCTGGGTCAACGGTGTCAGCATTCGGGAGGACTTTACATCCCAGGAGCTGATGGAGTGGCTGAAAACAGCGGTGGTAGAGGCAGGCTTTGTCACCTCAGACAATGCGGGCAAGGTATTTTCCATGGGCAATACGGAGGTGGTCTTCAACGGTGAGAGCAGAGCTGCCGGGAATTATGTGAATGTGAACACCATCTCCTATCTGAAACTGAACAATGTAAAGCTGTTTGTGGAGGTGCTGGATCTGAGTTCTTACCATGTGTCTCTTCGCTTTGAGGTGCCTGAGAGCTCCATGAGCGTAAAAGGGGAAGAGATCCGGGCTTACATTCAATCCGTGGCTCCTGCTGACAGTGAGCAGAAGGAGGAGGCACTTTCCGATGGTGGTGCGGCATTTATCATCGGGAAGCAGTTTATTGATCAGGCAGGGTTGGAGAGCTTCTGCCGGTCTGTATTCGGCGAGGAGAACGCTTCCATCGCCAAGGCTGATGAGGGCACCGCAGACACACCCTTCGAATTTGTTCAGTGCAATGAAATGAAGATCAATCTGTCCAATTATGTGTCTCGCCAGGGATACGGCACAGATTTTTATGTATTGATGAAAACACCCTCCGGCTATTCCGCCACAGTGAACGGCTATGGCGGACATGATTACGATGCCACCAATTATCCGGGCTACAGACTGATGGACAGCTGTGGAATGTACGGAGATGAGAGAAGCTTTGTCCTGAGAGTGAAGAAGACCTTTTTGGTCAGCGAACTGGATGTGGAGACTACCCAGAAAATGGGCTCCAAGTGGAAGAGAGTTTCCACCTTTTCCCTGGCGGAGATCCCGAAGGATGAGGAACTGGCTCTGATGGTGAGCCGTTTCGAAGAGCGAATCGGCTTGGAGCAGAAGGAAGCTGAGGAGATGCCGGAACAGTCCGAGACCGCAGAGTCCGGTGAGGCGGCGGAAACAGAGCAATCCACCGCAGAGTCTGAGGAGAAGAAGGAATATTCCGTCAAGATCGAGAGTAAGGTAAAGGATGGGGCTTCTATTGTGATCACCCAGACCGGCAAGGATTATGAGCTGAACAGAAGCGGAGCACTGCTCTTTGGCGGCAACTGGAATCTGACCTATGCGGACGAAAAGGGCTTTGCCAAGGTGAAGAAGAGCAAGGCAGTGGTGGACACGGTGGACTACTCCCGGGTGATCTCCACCCTTCCCGAGAATTTTGTCATGAACTATCGGTTGGATCTGTCCGGTATCAACAGCTTTGAGTATACCAATGTCAGTGACAGCTATTTGAAGGAGCAGCCGGGCGGCAGTCTGGAGGCAGCCTTCACGGACACCAATGCGAAGATCGAATGGGTCGGATCTTCTATCGATCTGCTGGCAGTACTGTTCTGGGTTCTGATCGCCGCAGGCTGTGTGATGCTGGTCATCGGTGTCTTGAAATCCGGAGTGATCGTTGTGTCGAAGGCGGCTCCTGCGAAAACACCTGATTTCGCACCGGTTCCCGATGCGGAAGTGAAACAGCCTGTTCTGACTGTCACACCTGAGGTGTCGGCTGAGACTGCAGAACCGGAGACGACGGGGACAAAGCCGGCATTCTGTGAGGAGTGCGGCGCTCCGCTTCCGGCGGAAGGGCTGTTCTGTGAAAACTGTGGTGCAAAAATTAAGCGCGAAGAATAAGCGTTCATAAAAGGGGGATACCATCATGGCATTTTGTAAGTATTGTGGAAAGAAGTTGGAAGAGGGTCAGGTCTGTTCTTGCCCTGAGGCAACTGCAGCGAGAGAGGCTAAGGCAGTTTCCGCTGCCGTGCCCCAGCCTGCTG
>JAHBAA010000095.1 GCA_018385425.1 Acetatifactor sp. | reverse complement strand
GGTTAGGAAGCTCCCTCCGAAAAGGGAGCAAGCTAAATTTATAGATGAGAGAGGAGTTTTAAGATGCGATTCGAGGAGAGACAGATCCTGCTGAAAAACGGTGCTTTATGCACCCTGCGCCCCACCACCTCCGAGTATGCGCAGGAAATGATCGATTATATGCGGCAGACGGCGGCCGAGACGCCCTTTCTGCTTCGGAATCCGGATGAAGTCAGATTTACGCTTGAGAAGGAACGGGAACTGTTAGATTACATCTATGGAGACGAGCACTCTGTCATGATGCTTGCGCTGGTGGACGGCAAGGTGGCCGGCAACAGCAGCATCAACGGGATGGGAGAAAAGAGAAGGGTTTGGCACAGGTGCAGCCTGGCCATCGCCCTGACGAAGGAGTACTGGGGACTGGGGATTGGTACAGCCATGATCGGGTATCTGGCGGAACTGGCAAAGCAGATCGGTTACGAGCAGATGGAGCTGGAGGTAGTGGATGGGAATGACCGGGCCAAGGCTCTCTACGAGAAGTGCGGCTTTGTGGAGACCGGCCGCCATATCAACGCCATGAAGTATGACGACGGAACGTACCGGGATGAGATCCTCATGTACAAAAGTTTGAGAGAGTAGTACAAATACGACCGCCCGGGTGGGGCACACTGCTCTGCGGAAAAACATTGCGAGGCTTTCGTCACGAGGTTTGCACTGCCGCCTCCACCGAGGGCAACTGTTCGAAGACTGCGAAGCAGTCGAGTTTGCCCGAATGGAGGCGAAAAAGGCGTGCGAACCGAGTAGAAAACGAGTCTGTTTTTCCGCAGAGCAGGTGACCTGCCGGGCGGTCGATATACTTGGCCCTTACTTGGGCGGCCGATATACCAGGCCCTCGCGAGGCGCCTGCGATTACTTTCCGTAGAAGATCTGTGCGATGGGGGAGTCAGCGGACAACATCACGGTCTTGTTGCTGCCCTGCATGGAGATCTTCAGAGCGTCTAAGCTCCTGACGAAGGAGTAGAAGTCCTGCTTGGACTCGTCGTTGTATGCCTCGGAGAGGATCTTCATGTACTCTGCCTCGCCTTCAGCGATCAGGATAGCGGCATCCTTCTCTGCCTCGGAGAGAAGCACGGTGACCTCCATGTCGGTGGTGTTGCGGATCTTCTGTGCCTCGGAATTACCCTCAGCGGTGAAGGTTGCAGCGATATTGTCACGCTCGGAGATCATTCGCTCGTACACAGCCTCCTTGTTGTCGGCGGGCAGGTCCAGCTTCTTGATCTCAAAGGAGATCAGTTCGATACCGTACTGATCCAGTGAGGTGCCGATATTGTTGATAATTGCTGCGGACAGTTCCCCGTCTCTGCCGGAGATCACATCGTCCTGTTTGGTACTGCTGATGATGTTCTTGGTAGAGTTGTAGACGATGGCGTCCAGTCGGCTCTCCGCGTTGGAGATGGAACAGTTCAGGGTCTGGGCAAATTTGGTGGGATCCGTGATGGCCCACAGAATGTAACTGTCGCAGATCATGGTTTTCTTGTCCCCTGTGATGACATCAGAGGGAGAAAGGTCGTAGAGCAGGATCTGCTTGGGGAGGGTATCTACGCTCTCGATAAAGGGGAGCTTGAAGGAGATACCTGCCTCGGATACCACGTGGTCGATCTTTCCAAACTGACGGACCAGACTGTACTCATTTTCTTTTGTTATTACGATACTGGAGGCCAGTGTGATCAGAAGGGCGATCACAACGACGGTTACCAGAGTTTTCACGATTTTTTTCATAGGTCATTGCTCCTTATTGCATGTTCTCGCCGTTTGCTGCGGGAGACTGAGTCTGTGTCTGTGTGTTAAAAGGCTCTACGGGGTAGATGGTCTGCATCTCACCGGAGGGACTCTCGATGATCACCTTCAGGTCAGGCAGAACCTCCTCCATAGTCTCGTAGAACATACGCTCCTTCGTGACTGCTGCATTCTTGATGTACTCAGCGTACATTGCGTTGAAACGTTCCACCTGAGCGGTCGCCTCATTGATACGCTCGGTTTTTTTAGCCTCGGCATCCTTTAAGATACCATCGGCTTTTGCCTGGGCGGAGGGAAGCTGCTCATTGCGGTACTTGTTTGCGTTGTTCAGCGCAGTCTCTTTGCCCTGCTTGGCGGTTTCCACTGCCTTGAAGGCCTCCATTACACGTGCAGTAGGGGGCTCGGAGTCCTGGATGGTGATATTCACCAGCTGTATGCCGATGTCGTGCTCCTCCAGACGCTTCAGGATCATCTCCTTGATGGAGGACTGGATCTCGCTCTTTCCTGTGGTCAGCACGTCGTCTACATTGTAGCTGCCGATGACGGTACGGATACAGCTCTGGCTGATGGTCTTTAAGATATCCAGAGGCTGCTTGGAGGCATACACTGCCTTGATGGGATCGCTGTAGCGGTACTCCACATAGAAGTCCACATCGATAAAGTTGAAGTCGGAGGTGATCATCAGGGATTCATCCTCGATGACTTCGTTGGTGCTCTTGTTGTAACCGATGGCAAAGCCCTGAATGGTGGTGTTCACCTTCTTCACCTTCTGGATAAAGGGAATCTTGAAGTGAAGACCGGGCTCGGTCACTGCACTTGCCTTTCCAAGGGTGATCAGCACTGCCTGCTCCTGTTCCTTGATCTCATAGGTGCAATTGAATGCCAGCACCAGCACCGCGATAACCAGGACCACAATGGTCACTATTTTTTTGATGGATCCGGAAGAGGGGAATGCCCCTTTTCCACCGTTCATGGTCTGAAAACCATTTCTTCGATTGCGAAAAGAATCGCCGCTCATATACATGCTCCTTTCTGTAAATGCCTGTTTGTAAGGTCAATTATAGGCGAAATCTGTCGAGAAAGCAATTACCGAATCTGCACGTTACCGCCGGTTTTCGTGCAGGGTGTTTTTTCTTTACTTATAGGCGCAAATGTGGTAGCGTAGATAGAAGAGCTATGTGCGAAAATATGCCCTGTGGAGGATGAACGGATGACTGTCGGGAAGAAGATAAAGGAGAGTAAGATCAAGTGGTGGATGTGTGCAGCCGCGATTCATTTTGCACTCACCTTTGTCTGGAGTTCTCTGATCTTCCAAAAAGGGAGGTTTGATATGGGATTGGTGGAGCTGTCTCGGAGCTTCAGCGATGAGGCGGAGCGGCTGGTCCATACTGTCTATGCCAAGGCATTGGCCCTGCTGTTGATTCTGCTGCTGTGGTGGTTGGCGGACAAGGTCAGAAGCGGAAGGATTCCGCGAAAACAGGTGATCACCTTCCTCTGCACCTTAGGGATACTGACGATTCTGATCGGGATGGGTTTCCCCGAGAATTTCTACAGTGGAGAGTCCGACAATCTGTTGACCTTTGCCCATGCCATCCGCAATCAGCCCTTTTACTGGCACGGAGCGCTCACTTCCATCTATTATGCGGCCTGCTTCTATGTTTTTCCCCATCCCTTTTCGGTGCAGCTTCTCACGCTGACAGCGGTTTCTGCCATTCTGGTGCTGGGATGGTTTCGGGTAAAGGGGATGAGACTCTTTCTCCTGATCGCACTGTTCCTTCCGGAGACCTATGAGATCTGTACCACCCCTTATCGGACGAAGCTGTATACGGTGCTGCTTGTTTTGACGCTGTTTCTGGTGCTTGACCTTCGCCAAAGCGGCAGAAAAGTATCCCAAGCGGGCAGGCTGGTATTTCTGTTCCTCTTCGCAGTGTTGGCGGTGTGGAGGACCGAGGGCGTTTTCTTCGCCATCGGCTTATTCTTGGTGCTTTTCCCGGGAACGCTGAAAAACGGCTGGAAGTCGGATGTGAAATCCGCCGTGCTGTTTCTCTGCTTTTCGGTTCTGTTGTCCGCCCCCCAGAAGATGGGGAATGAAAAATATCACGGCAAGGATTATAGGATCATCACTACAACGGAGTGGCTCCCCGCCTGTCTCAACTCAAGCGGTGCAAACCTTTCCTATGAAGGGGCAGAGGAGGATCTGGCGGCGATTGACCGGGTAGTGCCGGTGGATATGATACGGGCATTGGGGTCCAGGGCCTTCCACATGCAGAATGTTCACAGCGGCCGCAGTGTGATCCAGACCGCCTGCAGCAAAGAGGAGGCTCAGGCTTATATGAAGGCCGCCTATCGGATCGTACTGCACAATCCGATCTCTTTTCTGAAGGGTCGATTTAATCTGGCGATGAACGCCAACGGAGGAGAATTTTTCCTGGGAGTGGGAGAGTATGACGGGGAGCCGATCCCCTTCGACTACGCTGTCTATGACCCCATTCAGGAATGGTATGAGCTGGGGAAGGCAGAGCTTCTGCAGCGGGGATTCTGCGGTGAATGGGCCCGAAACGGTATCCGAAGCAGTGCGGAGAAGCTGATGGATGCTGTCAGGGCGGCATGGTCAGACACCTTGAATCTGCGCTTTACGCTGTTTACTGCAGCCGGAATCTATCTGGTGGTATGGCTGTTTCGTCTGTGCCGCAGCAGAGCGTTTGGCAGATCGGACTGGCAGAGCGCACTGTTGATCTGCATTGCCCTGGGAGAGATCGGAATCATCACCGTCGGTGCTCCTGAGACAAGGCCGGCCTATTATTATCCGGTGTACTATTTTCTGTTGGCGCTGATGTGTCAGGCGGTCCTGCCTGCGGCGGCAGAATTGATTCATGGAAAAGAGGTAAGCAAAGGATGAAAGAGGATATTTTCGACAGAATGATGCATTTGCCCCTGCTTCGCATCTTTGAACCCTTCTACCGGAAGCACAAGGAGGTACTGATGTACCTGTTGTTCGGGGGGATCGCCTTTTTTCTGAATATTTTCCTGTTTCTGGCAATCGATCGGTTTCTCCCCATCGGAGAACTGATCAACAACATCATCTGTTGGGTGGTGTGCGTGCTGTTTCAGTTTTTTACCAACCGCACCTGGGTGTTTGAAGGCCATGTGGAGAGCATGTCGGCGTTTCTTGGACAGATGGGCTCCTTCTTCGGCGGACGGATCTTTACGCTGGCAGTGGAGGAGATCCTGCTGGCTGTCTTTATCACCTGGCTGGCTTTCCCTACCACCCCTGTGAAGCTTGCCGCTCAGGTGGTGGTGATCGTGTTCAACTATTTCATCAGCAAGCTGGTGGTATTTCGGGAAAAGGAAGAGAAATAACGAAAGGAAATACTTATGAAGCAATATATTATGGCTCTGGATCAGGGGACGACCAGCTCCAGATGCATTCTGTTCGACAAAGCGGGCAATATCTGTTCCATGTCTCAGAAGGAGTTTACACAGTTCTACCCGAAGCCCGGCTGGGTGGAGCATCATCCCATGGAGATCTGGTCCTCTCAGCTGGCTGTTGCCACAGAGGCCATGGCGCTGATCGGTGTCACCGCGGAAAACATTGCCGCAATCGGTATTACCAACCAGAGGGAGACTACCATTCTCTGGGATAAGCAGACGGGAGAACCGGTGTATCCTGCCATTGTCTGGCAGTGCAGACGTACCTCGGAGCAGATCGACGCCCTCAAGCGGGACGGCTTCGACAAGGTGATCCGTGCCAAGACCGGACTGATACCGGACGCTTACTTCAGCGCATCCAAGATCGCCTGGATCCTGGACAATGTGCCCGGGGCCCGGGAGAAGGCGGAGGCGGGAGAGCTGCTGTTCGGAACGGTGGACACCTGGCTGATCTGGAATCTGACCAGAGGAAGGTCTCATGTGACGGACTACACCAATGCCTCCCGAACCATGCTGTTTGATATCAGACGTCTGACCTGGGATCAGGAGATCCTGGATTACTTCCGTATTCCAAAGTGTATTCTGCCCAGAGTCCTTCCCTCCGGAGGACTGTTCGGAGTCTCGGACCGCTCCCTGTTCGGCCGGGAGATCCCCATTGCAGGTGTGGCCGGAGATCAGCAGGCGGCGTTGTTCGGTCAGTGTTGTTTTGAGGCGGGAGAGGTGAAAAACACCTATGGAACCGGCTGCTTTCTGCTGATGAATACCGGCAGGGAGGCAGTGGTGTCCAATGCAGGACTGCTGACCACCATCGCAGCAGGCTTTGACGGGGAAGTAAACTATGCGCTGGAGGGCAGCGTGTTTGTAGCCGGGGCGGCAGTACAGTGGCTGCGGGACAGCATGCGTCTGGTGCGCAGTGCGGATCAGACAAAGGAGTACAGCGAGGCAGTGGAGGATACCGCCGGTGTCTACATCGTGCCTGCCTTCGCGGGTCTGGGTGCACCCTACTGGAACCAGTATGCGAGAGGTACGGTGGTAGGGCTGACCAGAGCCTGTACCAGGGAGCACTTCATCCGCGCTGCGTTGGAGTCTATCGCCTATCAGACCTCTGATGTGCTGCGGGCTATGGAGCAGGACAGCGGAATCCGGCTGAGGACTCTAAAGGTGGACGGCGGTGCCAGCGCCAATGATTTTCTCATGCAGTTCCAGGCGGACATCGTGAACACCGAGGTGCACAGACCACGCTGCATCGAGACCACCGCCCTGGGAGCGGCTTATCTGGCGGGACTGGCGGTTGGCTACTGGAAGGATCGGCAGGAAATCTGTGAAAACTGGCAGATCGGGAAGAATTTTACCCCGAAAATGGAGCAGCAGCACCGGGAGGAGCTTTTGAAGGGCTGGAAACGGGCGGTGAGATGTGCCCTTGCCTGGGCGCAGGATGAGGATTAGCGATTGCCTTTTTCTCGGAAAAGAGGTATGATGAAAAAACGGATCCTCCCTCCCAGTCAGGTTCGGCGGAGCCTTCCGGTAAGCAGGATCGATGGAAACGATAAAGAAAGGCAGGAAAAAGTATGTTAGTACAAAAGTATAGAGATATGTTGTCCGGCAAATCTGTCATCAGACAGCTGTCGGAGTTTGCAGCCGCAAGAGGAAAAGAGATCGGCTATGAGAATGTCTTCGACTATAGTCTGGGAAATCCTTCCGTGCCGGTGCCGAGAGAGTTCACCGACACGATGATCCAGATGCTTGCCACGAAGGAGTCCAATGAACTCCACGGCTACAGCCCCAATCCCGGCATCCCTTCCGTGCGGGAGAAGGTTGCTGCATCTCTGGAGAAGAGATTCGGCCTTCCCTATCGGAAGGAACACATTTTTATGGCCAGCGGTGCGGCAGGTGCTTTGGCCCATGCCTTTCGCCTGGTGACGGAACCGGGGGACGAGATTCTGACCTTTGCCCCCTTCTTCCCGGAGTATCATCCCTACGTGGATCTGACCGGTGCAGTGCTGAAGGTGGTTCCCCCCGACACGGCGAGCTTCCAGATCAACTTCGAGAAGTTTGAGGAGATGCTCACCGACAAGGTGATGGCGGTGCTCATCAATACCCCCAACAATCCCTCCGGCGTGGTATATTCCAGGGAGACCCTGGAGCGTCTGGCCGATATCCTGCGCAAAAAGCAGATCCAGTACGGTCATGATATTTTCCTGATCTCCGATGAGCCCTACAGGGAGATCGTTTTCGCAGGGGTGGAGTCTCCCTGCGTGTCCTACTTCTATGACAATACCATCATGTGCTATTCCTTCTCCAAGTCCCTGTCCCTGCCCGGTGAGCGTATCGGTTATGTGGCAGTGAACCCCCGCTGTCCTTATGCGGAGGAGATGGTGGCCATGTGTGTTCAGATCTCCAGAGGAACCGGTCACAACTGTCCTCCCTCCATCATTCAGCTGGCTGTGGCAGAGGTGCTGGATAAGACCTCCGATCTGTCTGTGTACGAGACCAATATGAACCTGATCTACAATGAGCTGAAAGCCCTCGGCTTTACCTGTGTGAAGCCCGGCGGTACCTTCTACATCTTCCCCAAGGCTCTGGAGGAGGATGCCAAGGTATTCTGCCAGAAGGCGCTGAAATATGATCTGGTTCTTGTGCCCGGCGATACCTTCGGTGCCCCCGGCTACTTCAGAATGGCATACTGTATCGATACCGACAAGGTGAGACGTTCCCTTACGGCACTGCGCAGATTTGTGGCCGAGGAGTACGGCGTACAGGCATAAAGCTTTTCAGAAAGGATTTGTTGAGAGATGTTGGATATATTGAAATCGATCATTTATGGTATTGTGGAGGGTATCACCGAGTGGCTGCCCATCAGCAGCACCGGGCATCTGATCCTGGTGGAGCGCCTGATTCCCTTCGAGGGAACCAGCGAGGGCTTCTTCGACATGTTTGATGTGGTCATCCAGCTGGGAGCCATCCTGGCGGTTGTGCTGATCTTCTGGCGAAAAATCTGGCCCTTCTACTGCAAAAACAATCTAAAGAGTAAGCCCGGCGGCATCAAAAAGTCTGCCTCCGATCTTGCCGTCGGCGGCGTTGCCATGAGCATGGATGCCTTCTGGATGTGGGTGAAGATCGTGGTAGCCTGCATTCCGGCAGTGGTGTACGGTCTTGTGTTGGATGATGCCGTATCGGAAGTATTCGCAAAGCCTGCGGACGGAAACGGCACACCCATTCAGGTCTATGTGGTGGCTGTGATGCTGGTCGTGGTGGGAATTGCCTTCCTGATCATCGAGAATCAAAACAAAGGAAGAAAACCAACCGTCACCGATCTTACCGCACTGACCTACAAGGATGCCTTGATCATCGGTCTGTTCCAGCTGGTGGCAGCAGCCCTGCCCGGCACCTCCCGGTCCGGCGCAACGATCCTGGGTGCCATCATGATCGGTATTTCCCGAACCGTTGCCGCTGAATTTACCTTCTTCCTGGGCATCCCTGTTATGTTTGGCGCAAGCCTGCTGAAGGTAGTGAAGTTCGGCTTCCATTTCACGGGAGCGGAGATGGCGATCCTGCTCACCGGAACGGTGGTGTCCTTCCTGGTGTCCTTAGTGGTGGTCAATTTCCTCATGGGGTATATCAAGAAGCACGACTTTAAGGTGTTCGGCTGGTATCGTATCGCCCTGGGCCTGGTAGTTTTGCTCTTCGGTTTTCTGGCATAATTTGGTTCCGAATCAGTCATTCTTTTTGAAAAAAGAGGCTGATTCGGCTTTTTTTGTGCATTTTTAATGATTTGGGGTTGACAAATATGGTAAAAAAGCATAAAGTACAGAATATCAAAGTTTTGTATACTTTGGTGAATTCACTCGAAAGAGTATGGGAAATAAGATTTCTATGAAGGGAGAGATGTTTTATGGCAGCAAAGAAAGTAACAAAGGCAGCAGCTACCGAGGCAGCCGTTAAGACTGCAGCCCCCAAGGCAGAAGAGAAGAAGACAGAAGTAAAGGCTGAAGTTAAGGCTGAGGTGAAGGCAGAAGAGGTTCAGGCAGAGGTGAAGAAGGAAGCAAAGGCTCCTGCAAAGAAGGCAGAGGCAAAGAAGGAGACCGAGGCTCCTGCAAAGAAGGCAGAGGCAAAGAAGACCACCGCAACTGTTCATGTTCAGTTCGCAGGCAAGTCCTATTCTCAGGATGATCTGATGCAGATGGCAAAGGATGTTTGGGAGTATGATCTCCAGCAGAAGCCCGCTGATCTTGTCAGCGTTGATCTGTACGTTAAGCCCGAAGAGGGAATGGTTTATTATGTAATGAACAAGGAAATCACCGGAAGCTTCATTATCTAGTCTTTTGAATGTGTTACATATCGGGGAGGCTGTCCCTTTAACTGATCGGTTAAAGGAACGGCCTCTTCTTTTTCTGCTTCGTTTATTTTTATTTAAGAATTACCCTGTTGACAATACGGGTGGCTGGTGCTATCTTATGTTTACAAGGTGTTAGCACTCCCTTGTATCGAGTGCTAATAATTCGGGAGAGGAGGTCGTACCGATGGAATTGGATGAGAGAAAGAAAACAATTCTCCAGGCTGTCATCCGCAATTATCTGGAGACGGGCGAGCCCGTAGGCAGCCGTACCATTTCGAAGTACACCGACCTGAACCTGAGCTCAGCCACGATCCGCAATGAGATGGCTGACCTTGAGGAGATGGGATATATCTTACAGCCGCATACTTCTGCGGGCCGGATTCCTTCCGACAAGGGCTATCGCTTCTATGTGGACGCCCTGATGCAGAAGGAACGACAGGTCTCCGAGATGCAGGAGCTTCTGGTAGAGCGGCAGGAGAAGATGGAGACCATGCTAAAGCAGGTGGCCAAGGTGCTTGCAGCCAATACCCAGTACGCCACCATGATATCGGCACCTACCGTGAAGCGCAACAAGCTGAAATTCATCCAGCTTTCCCGGGTGGATGCGAATCAGCTGCTGGCGGTGATCGTGATCGAGGGCAATATCATCAAGAACAACATACTTCCGTTGAAGGAGGAGCTGACGGATGAGACTTTGCTGAAGCTGAACATACTGCTGAACACGAATCTGAACGGATTGTCCATCGATGAGATCAATCTGGGAATGATCGCAGTGATGAAGCAGCAGGCGGGTGTACACAGCGATATCGTCGGTGAGGTCATCGATGCAGTGGGTGAGGCGATCCGTGCAGACGAAGATCTGGAGATCTACACCAGCGGCACCAACAATATTTTCCGCTATCCCGAGCTCGCCGATCAGCAGAAGGCCAGCGAACTGATCAACACCTTCGAGGAGAAGCAGCTTCTGGGCGAACTCCTGCAGGAGAACCAAGAGGATGAGGGCGGTACCGGAATACAGATCTATATCGGTGAGGAAGCTCCGGTCCGCGGCATGAAGGATTGCAGTGTTGTCACCGCAACCTATGAATTGGGAGGCGGCATGAAGGGAACAATCGGTATTGTGGGGCCGAAGCGAATGGATTACGACAAGGTTGTAGATACTTTGAGGACGATTCAGTCCCAGCTGGATGAGCTGTATCGCGACGAATAGATCATCCGGCCTGCAGAAGAATCGGTATCAGAAAGGAATGTATAGAATGACAGAGCAGGAAAAAGAGATTTTAGAAGAAGAGGAGACTTCCCCGGACTGTGAAGAGTGTGCAGCAGACAGCGGCGCACCGGACACAGAGGAGTGCATGGAAGACAGCGATGCGCCTGACGCTGAAGCGTGTGATGCAGAGGAGGAAGAGCTTCCGGAGGGCGAAGAGAAGAAGTCCTGGGCAGAGAAGCGAGCTGCCAAGAAACAGGCGAAGGCCGATAAGAAGGAAGACGCCTACAAGGAACAGATCACGCAGCTGGAGGACAAAGTAAAACGCCAGCTGGCAGAGTTTGAAAACTTCCGCAATCGAACCGAGAAGGAAAAGGCAGCCATGTTTGAAGTGGGCGCCAAGAGCGTGATTGAGAAGATTCTTCCCGTGATCGATAATTTCGAGCGGGGATTTGCAACCGTTGATCCCGAGGACGAAGGGGATGCCTTCGTAGGAGGAATGCAGCAGGTATATAGACAGCTGATGAAGGAGCTTGCGGATATCGGCGTGAAGCCCATCGAGGCCCTTGGTCAGGAATTTGACCCCAACCTTCACAATGCAGTGATGCAGGTGGAGAGCGAGGAGTACGAATCAGGTGTGGTTGCCCAGGAACTTTTGAAGGGCTACACCTACAGAGACAGCGTAGTTCGTCATTCCATGGTGGCTGTGACGATCTGATAGATTTTTTACAGGTTATTCAAATTCATGTTTTCATAATAGGAGGAAACAACAATGGGAAAAATTATTGGTATTGACTTAGGTACGACAAACAGCTGTGTAGCTGTGATGGAAGGTGGTAAGCCCACCGTTATCGCAAACGCAGAAGGCGCCAGAACAACTCCTTCTGTAGTGGCATTCACAAAGAACGGTGAGAGATTGGTCGGCGAGCCTGCAAAGCGTCAGGCCGTTACCAACGCTGACAAGACGATCTCCTCTATCAAGAGAGATATGGGTACCGATCGCGGCCGTGTGATCGATGACAAGAAGTACTCTCCTCAGCAGATCTCCGCTATGATCCTTCAGAAGCTGAAGGCAGACGCTGAGAGCTATCTGGGTGAGAAGGTGACTGAGGCGGTGATCACGGTTCCTGCATACTTCAACGACGCACAGCGTCAGGCCACCAAGGATGCAGGTAAGATCGCAGGTCTTGAGGTAAAGCGTATCATCAACGAGCCCACCGCAGCAGCACTTGCATACGGTCTTGACAACGAGAAAGAGCAGAAGATCATGGTATACGACCTTGGCGGCGGTACCTTCGATGTATCTATCATCGAGATCGGCGACGGTGTCATCGAGGTTCTGTCTACCAACGGTGATACACACCTGGGCGGTGACGACTTCGACAACAAGATCATTAACTGGATGCTTTCCGAGTTCAAGAAGGCAGAGGGCGTAGACCTTTCCAACGATAAGATGGCAATGCAGAGATTGAAGGAAGCAGCTGAGAAGGCGAAGAAGGAGCTGTCCAGCGCTATGACCACCAACATCAACCTGCCCTTCATCACCGCAACCGCTGAGGGTCCCAAGCACTTTGATGTGAACCTGACCCGTGCACAGTTCGATGAGCTGACCAGAGATCTGGTGGAGAAGACCGCTATCCCTGTTCAGAACGCAATGAGAGATGCCGGCCTTACAAACGCTGACCTTGGTCAGGTATTGCTGGTAGGCGGTTCCACTCGTATCCCTGCAGTACAGGATAAGGTGAGACAGCTGACCGGTAAGGAGCCCTCCAAGTCCCTGAACCCTGACGAGTGCGTAGCAATCGGTGCTTCCATCCAGGGTGGTAAGCTTGCAGGCGATGCCGGTGCCGGCGATATCCTGCTTCTGGATGTCACTCCTCTGTCTCTGTCCATCGAGACCATGGGTGGTGTGGCTACCAGACTGATCGAGAGAAATACAACCATTCCTACCAGAAAGAGCCAGATCTTCTCTACCGCAGCTGACAATCAGACTGCAGTAGATATCAACGTTGTACAGGGTGAGAGACAGTTCGCAAGAGACAACAAGTCTCTGGGACAGTTCCGTCTGGATGGTATCCCTCCTGCAAGAAGAGGTGTGCCTCAGATCGAAGTAACCTTTGATATCGATGCGAACGGTATCGTGAATGTATCCGCCAAGGATCTGGGAACCGGCAAGGAACAGCATATCACCATCACCGCAGGCTCCAACATGTCCGATGACGAGATCGAGAGAGCAGTCAAGGAGGCTGCTGAGTTCGAGGCACAGGATAAGAAGAGAAAGGAAGCAGTGGAAGCCAGAAACGATGCAGACTCCTTCGTATTCCAGACCGAGAAGGCTCTGGAGGAAGTAGGCGACAAGCTTGCTGACAGCGACAAGGCTGCCGTGACTGCCGATCTTCAGGCAGTGAAGGCGATCCTGGAGAGAACCAAGGATCAGGAAATGAGTGATGCTGACCTGGATGAGCTGAAGGCTGCCAAGGAGAAGCTGACAAACTCCGCACAGGCACTCTTCACCAAGATGTACGAGAACATGCAGGCTGCACAGCAGGCCGGTCAGGCAGGTCCCGGACCTGATATGGGCGGCGCAGGCAGTGCTTCCTCATCCAATGACGATGATATCATTGACGGAGACTTCCGCGAGGTATAAACAGCCAGGCTAAAAAAACAATAAATGCTCTCTGCGCAGCAGAGGGCATTTATGAATGTTTGACTGAGATAGATTGGAGATTACTATGGCAGAACAGAAGCGAGATTATTATGAGGTGCTTGGCGTAGATAAAAGCGCAGATGAGGCTACCATAAAGAAGGCATATCGTAACCTGGCAAAGAAGTACCATCCGGACGCAAATCCCGGGGATGCAGAGGCCGAGAAGAAATTCAAGGAGGCCAGTGAGGCGTATGCTGTTCTGAGTGACCCCGAGAAGAAGCGTCAGTATGATCAGTTTGGTCATGCGGCATTTGATGGCGGGGCAGGCGGCGCAGGCGGCTTTGATTTCAACGGTGCTGATTTCTCTGATATTTTCGGCGATATTTTCGGTGATATTTTCAGTGGCGGCAGAAGCCGCGGCGGGGCGAACAACGGACCTATGAAGGGGGCAAATCTTCGCACCAGCGTGCGCATCACCTTTGAGGAGGCTGTGTTCGGCTGTAAGAAAGAGATCGAGTTAACCGTCAAGGAGACCTGTAAGACCTGTAACGGCAGCGGCGCGAAGCCCGGAACTACTCCCCAGACCTGCTCCAAATGCGGCGGTAAGGGACAGGTGGTCTATACCCAGCAGTCTTTCTTCGGTATGGTTCGTAATGTGCAGACCTGTCCCGACTGTCAGGGCTCCGGCAAGGTGATCAAGGAGAAGTGTGTGGATTGCCGCGGAACCGGCTATATTCCTATGAAGAAGCGTTATTCCGTCGAGATTCCCGCAGGTATTGACAACGGTCAGTCCACCCGTATGCCCGGTTTGGGAGAGCCCGGTACCAACGGAGGCCCAAGAGGCGATGTGCTGGTGGAGGTGATCGTGGGCAGACACCCTATCTTCCAGAGACAGGATTTCGATATTTTCTCTACCGTCCCTATGTCCTTTGCGGTAGCTGCACTGGGCGGTGAGGTTGTCATCGATACGGTGGACGGTAAGGTAGTCTACGATGTGAAGCCGGGTACACAGACGGATACCAGAGTGCGTCTGAAGGGCAAGGGAGTTCCCTCCTGGAGAAACAAGGATGTGCGCGGTGACCACTATGTTACGCTTGTCATCCAGACCCCCGATAAGCTGAGCCATGAGGCGAAGGAACTTCTGCGCAAGTTTGATGAACTGACGGGCGATTCCCTGAATGCGGCATCCAAGGCCGGCTCAGACAAGGAGCCCAAGGAAGAACCCAAGGACGGCAAGAAGAAAAAATTCTGGGAAAAATAACGTATAAGTCAAAATTCGGCGTGGCCTCGGTCACGCCTTTTTTTCGTTCAAGAAGTATACAATTTGAAATTCTTGTGATATGATGGCTATAAACTGGGTGCTTTGCGAGCAGATCGCCATGCATCCGGGCAGGATTATATGCAAAACGAAGACACAATGGAGGAAAACTATATGGGAATTCAGTCAATCGATGCAGAAGACGACCAGTTTGCATATCGCTATGACACGCAGCTCCTCATTGACAGAAGAGACAAAGATCTGGATGAGGATGAGATCGCAGACTACATCACTGAGAATATTGAGGGAAACAGTCTGATCGCAGCCGGAGATGAGGACCTTGTCAAGGTACATTTTCACACCAATGAGCCCTGGAAGCTTTTGGAGTATTGCAGCACAGTGGGAGAGATCTATGATATTGTTGTGGAAGATATGATCAGACAGGCAGACGGATTACAGGGATAGGAGCACATTATGAAGTGGGTGAAATTTCAGATCAAGACAGTGACAGAGGCGGAAGATATTATTATCAGCACACTCTACGATATCGGTTTGGAGGGAGCGCAGATCGAGGACAAGGTTCCCCTGACTGCACTGGAGAAGGAGCAGATGTTTGTGGATATTCTTCCCGAGGGACCTGCGGATGACGGCATAGCCTACCTTAGCTTCTTCGTGGAGGAGAAGGAGGACGGCAGTCTGGAGGTGGCGGGAGAGCCTGCCACTGTGGAATCGGTTTTGGAGAGTGTAAAGAATGAGCTGGAGGAGCTTCGCATGTTCGTCGACATCGGTGAAGGCAGCGTGACCATCGACGAGACCGAGGATATCGACTGGATCAACAACTGGAAGCAGTATTTCCATCAGTTCTACATCGACGATATTCTTGTGATCCCCTCCTGGGAGGACATCAAGCCTGACGACAGGGAAAAAATGGTACTCCACATCGATCCCGGCACCGCATTCGGAACCGGTATGCATGAGACCACCCAGCTGTGCATCCGACAGCTGCGGAAGTTTATCACTCCGGAGACGATTCTTCTGGACGTGGGCACCGGCAGCGGAATTCTTGCGATCCTCTCTCTGATGTTCGGAGCCAAGCATGCGGTTGGAACGGATCTGGATATCTGTGCAGTGGAGGCAGTCGCTCAGAACTGCGCCGACAACGGAATCGATCCTGCCAGCTTCGAGATGATGATCGGCAATATTATCAACGACAAAGAGATCCAGGATGCGGTAGGCTACGACAAATATGATATCGTGGTCGCCAATATTCTGGCCGATGTGTTGGTCCCCCTGACCCCCGTTATCGTCCACCAGTTAAAGAAGGGCGGCATCTACATCACCTCCGGCATCATCGACGACAAGGAACAGACCGTTGTCGATGCTGTGAAGGCAGCCGGCCTGGAAGTGCTGGAGGTCACTTACCAGGGCGAGTGGGTCAGCGTCACTGCGAGGAAGAATTGATGGTTGCAGGATACTATTCTGTACCAATGTCCGGAGGGTGTGGTGCAGCTGCACAGCGTGTGTTTCTTGCAGACCGTCGGAAAAACGTCGGTACTTAGCGCGTGTACTGTACGCGCTTATGTACCGCTACGCTTTTCCCGACCGAGAGCGTGTCTGCAGGAAATATATGCTGTGCGTAGCGAAGCACCACAACTTCTATAGGACTACTCTCATAGAAACCGAGGTTAGCCATGTATCAATTTTTTGTAGAACCCCATCAGATAGACATGACATCCAAGCGCGTGACCATTCAGGGACCTGATGTGAATCACATCAAGAACGTGCTGCGTATGAAGGTCGGTGAGGAACTGAACGTGAGCAACGGAATCGACGGCAGGGAATATCGCTGCGGCATTGCGGAATATACGGAGGACAGCGTTCTGTGTGAGCTGTACTTTGTCAAGGAGGACAATGTGGAGCTGCCTGCAGAAATCTGGCTGTTCCAGGGACTGCCCAAGGCGGACAAGATGGAGTGGATCATCCAGAAGACGGTAGAATTGGGCGTTGCCCATATCGTTCCGATGGCGACCAGGCGCTGTATCGTGAAACTGGATGACAAGAAGGCAGACGCCAAG
Organism: Acetatifactor sp.; assembly: GCA_018385425.1. GTDB lineage: Bacteria > Bacillota > Clostridia > Lachnospirales > Lachnospiraceae > Acetatifactor. The sequence continues at coordinate 9,927 of JAHBAA010000095.1, read as the reverse complement.
ATCGCCAGGTGGCAGGAGATCGCCAAGGCTGCCGCCAAGCAGAGCAAGCGGGGCCTGATTCCCACGGTCCATCCGGTGATGCCTTTCAAAACTGCCATAGAGTTCGTTTCCGACATGGATGTCAGGATGATTCCCTATGAGCTGGCGGAAGACATGCAGCACACCAGAGATCTGCTTGCAAAGGCGAAACCCGGTCAGCGCATTGCCGTCTTTATCGGTCCCGAGGGCGGCTTTGAGGAGGCAGAGATTCAAACGGCCCTGTCCGCAGGGGTCGAGCCGGTGACCCTGGGCAGAAGAATACTTCGAACGGAAACTGCCGGAATGACGGTTCTGGCATGGCTTTCTTATCTGTTGGAGCAATAACAAAGACGCTTTGCAGCGCATATGTTAACATATACTTTAGCTTTAAGGAGTAAAAAATGGAAGTGTATTTGGACAATTCTGCCACCACCAGGGTATTCCCCGAAGTGGCGGAGTTGATGGTAAAAATCATGTGTGAAGACTACGGCAATCCTTCCAGTCTTCACATGAAGGGTGTGGAAGCAGAGAAATATCTGCTTTACGCAAAGGAGACCTTTGCAAAGCTTTTGAAGGTGAATACAAAGGAGATCTATTTCACATCAGGCGGCACAGAGTCTGACAATCTGGCGCTGATCGGCTGTGCCTTTGCCAATATGAGACGAGGAAAGCATATCATTACCACGCAGATCGAGCATCCCGCAGTGCAGAAGACCTGTGCCTATCTGGAGTCCGTTGGATTTCGGGTGACCTATCTGCCTGTGGACAGAACCGGCTGCGTCCCGCTTCAGGCATTGCAGCAGTCCATCTGTAAGGACACGATCCTTGTGTCCATCATGCACACCAACAACGAGATCGGTTCCCTTCAGCCCATCTCAGAGGCAGGAGCCCTGATCAAGCGGATGAATCCCCAGACGCTGTTCCATGTGGATGCGGTGCAGGGCTTTGGCAAGGCAAAGATCTATCCGAAACGGATGGGAATCGATCTGCTGTCAGCCAGCAGCCACAAGATCCATGGACCCAAGGGAGTGGGTCTGCTCTACGTGGGGGAAAAGGTAAAGATCCAGCCCATCATCTACGGCGGCGGTCAACAGATGAATCTGCGCTCCGGCACCGACAATGTACCCGGTGTGGCAGGAATGGCCAGGGCGGCGGAACTGCTTTATGCCCACCTGGATGAGGACATTACCTATCTGTATGAACTGAAGAAGTACTTTCTGGAGAAGGTGAGCCGGATCGAGGGTGTCCGCATCAACGGCCTTCTGCCGGAGCACCCGGACGGAGAGGGAACCGCACCCCACATCGTCAGTGTCTCCGTGCCCGGAGTGCGGAGCGAGGTTTTGCTCCACACCTTAGAGGAGAAGAAGATCTATGTGTCTGCCGGAAGCGCCTGCTCTTCTCACAAGCCCCAGCCCTCGGCTACCCTGCGGGCCATCGGTGTGGATAAGGATTCCCTGGAATCCACCATCCGATTCAGCTTTTCCGTGCATACGACCAGAGAAGAATTGGACTATACTTTACGGGAAATGTATGATAAAATTCCTATGCTGCGGAGATATTCCCGCAGGTAACCTATGACGGAGCTCTTCGGAACTCCTGCAACGACGAAAGGATAGAGGATGTTCAGATCATTTTTGATAAAATATGCCGAGATCGGTGTAAAAGGTAAGAATCGCCATCTGTTTGAGGATGCCCTGATCCATCAGATCAAGTATGCCCTGAAGAAGGTGGATGGGAAGTTCTTGATCACCAAGACCCAGGGGCGAATCTTTGTGGAGGCGGAAGGAGAGTTTGATTACGATGAGACTGTGACGGCATTGCAGCATGTCTTCGGCATCGTAGGCATCTGCCCCATGATCCACGTGGAGGACGAAGGCTTTGAGAAGCTGGGGGAGACGGTTGTAAACTATATCGATGCCGTTTATCCCGACAAGACGAAGACCTTTAAGGTGAACTGCCGCCGTGCCAGAAAAAATTATCCCATGGAATCCATGGAGATCAATGCGGCACTGGGGGAGATCCTGCTGAATGCTTTCCCGGAGCTTTCCGTGGATGTGCACGCCCCTGAGATCCTGTTGAACGTAGAGATCCGCGAGAAGATCTATATCTATTCCGAGATCATTCCCGGTCCCGGTGGTATGCCTGTAGGCACCGGCGGCAAGGCGATGCTCCTTCTGTCCGGCGGTATCGATTCCCCGGTGGCAGGATATATGATCGCAAAGAGGGGCGTGAAGATCGACGCAGTCTATTTCCATGCGCCGCCCTATACCAGCGAGCGCGCAAAGCAGAAGGTGGTGGATCTGGCTAGACTGGTGTCCAAGTACACAGGCCCCATTTACCTGCATGTGATCAACTTTACGGATATTCAGCTGTATATCTATGAGAAGTGTCCTCATGAGGAGCTGACCATCATCATGCGCAGATACATGATGCGGATCGCGGAGCACATTGCAAAGGAGACAGAGTGTCTCGGACTGATCACCGGCGAGAGCATCGGACAGGTGGCATCCCAGACCATGGCCTCTCTGGTTGCCACCAACGAAGTGTGTGACCTCCCGGTGTATCGTCCGCTGATCGGCTTTGACAAGGAGGAGATCGTCACGGTATCCAAGAAGATCGATACCTTCGAGACTTCCATTCTTCCTTTCGAGGATTGCTGCACGATTTTCGTGGCAAAGCATCCTGTGACGAAGCCCAACCTGAATATTATCCGCAGACATGAGCATAATCTGGATGAGAAGATCGATGAGCTGGTCAAGACAGCACTGGAGACGGATGAACTGATTATCGTGGAATAATCGGTTCTCCCGGTAAAAAAGGACAAAGAAAAACTCCAAAGTGATTGTGTCCTTTGGAGTTTTAATTTGCTGCTTATTCAGTTGCTCTCACAGTGTGATTAGATGATGTAAGGCTTGAGAACCTCCAGAACCTCATCAGCACCGTCCTCAGCGTGAATGTTGAGATCGATAGGCTTAGAAAGATCCAAGCTGAAGATACCCATAATGGACTTAGCGTCAATGACGTATCTGCCGGATACCAAATCGAAATCGTAATCGAACTTGGTAATATCGTTTACGAAAGATTTAACCTTATCAATAGAGTTTAAAGAAATCTGTACAGTCTTCATAGTGATTACCTCCTTGTAAATGTCATACCTTCTTCCTACATATTAGTCGGTACAAAATAAAAAGTCAAGGACAAAAAAGGAAAAGAATTCCCAAATTGAGGTATTTTTTAAGGGGAAAATCGCTATTTTGACGAAAAATGGACAAGAATGGAGTCGTTATGAAAAGAGTCGCCCTGCACAACCTGGGTTGTAAAGTCAATTCCTATGAGATCGATGTGATGCAGCAGAAGCTGGCGGACAGAGGTTATGAGATCGTTCCCTTTGATCAGATCGCGGATGTGTATATCGTCAATACCTGCACCGTCACCAATATTGCAGACCGTAAGAGCAGACAGATGCTGCACCGTGCGAAACAAAAGAACCCTCAGGCGGTTGTGGTAGCGGTGGGCTGCTATGTCCAGACCGGCAAGGAGCAGCTTGCCCTGGATGAGAGCGTGGATCTGGCCATCGGCAACAACCGGAAGGCAGAGATCGTGGAAATTCTGGAGCAGTATCTGGAGGAGAAGTCAAGGGTATTTTCCGCATCGATTCCGGATATCGATCATACCTATGAGTATGAGGAGATGCAGCTGACCCGGACCGCAGAGCATACCAGAGCCTACATCAAGATCCAGGACGGCTGCAATCAGTTCTGTTCCTACTGTGCCATTCCCCTGGCAAGAGGCAGAGTTCGCAGCCGGAGACCGGAAAATGTTCTGGCCGAGGTGCGGGGGATCGTGGCAAAGGGTTACAGGGAGATCGTGCTCACCGGCATCCACTTAAGCAGCTACGGCATTGATTTCGACGAGGAGGCATGGAGACAGGGCAAATGTGTCACCATGACAAGAGGAGACCTTCCTGCCTACAGCGGCAAGAGCAAGCTCATCGATCTGGTGGAACAGCTGCAGCAGATCGAAGGTCTGGAGCGCATCCGCCTAGGCTCTCTGGAGCCCCGTGTGGTGACCAGAGAGAATGCTTTCCGTCTGGCAGCACTCTCCAAGCTGTGTCCTCATTTCCATCTGTCCCTGCAGAGCGGCTGCGATGCCACCCTGCGCAGGATGAACCGGCACTATACCGCACAGGAATATCTGGACAGTGTGAATTATCTGCGGGAGGCCTTCCGCGATCCGGCCATCACCACTGACGTGATCGTAGGCTTTCCCGGGGAGACCGAGGAGGAATTTGCCGAGACGAAGACCTTTCTGGAGAAGGTGCAGTTCTATGAGCTGCATGTGTTTAAGTATTCCAAGCGCGCCGGCACGGTGGCGGCAGGGATGAAGAATCAGGTGCCGGAGCAGGTGAAGACCGCCAGGAGCAATGAACTGCTTGCCATGGACAGAGAGATATCCGGAGCATTCCGAAAGCGGCATATCGGGCTGGAGGCGGAGGTGCTTTTCGAGGAAAAACTGGAGGCGGATGGGGCAGACTACTATGTGGGACATACCCGTGACTACATCAGGGTGGCGGTTCCGGCCGGGGAGGAAAACCTGTGCGGTGCGATCCAAACAGTAAAAATCAGCGGTTTTTTCACGGAAGATATGATGCGATAACTTGAAATTTTCTGTCAGTTGAGTTATAGTGTAATGTGAATCTTTATATTTTTGTACAATTTAGATGGGGTATTTATGAAGGATTTGGGGAATACACAATTTTTTAAAGTTCAGGCGGAGCCGGAGACAGGGGCGAAACTGATCCTGGAGACGGTCTATGATGCGTTGACCGAGAAGGGCTATGATCCTGTCAGCCAGATCGTGGGCTACATTATGAGCGGTGATCCCACCTACATCACCAGCCATAAGAATGCGCGGAATCTGATCATGCGCGTGGAACGGGATGAGTTGGTAGAGGAGCTGCTGAATCAGTATATCAAGGCGAAGAACTGGAAGTAAGTGACAGAAGGAAAGAGCGTCTCTCGCCCTTTTTGCAAGGGGTTCCAGACAAGACCCGTGTGTCTGTTGCAGACTGTCGGCGAGTCGCCGGTACTTGGGCTGCGTACTTTGCAGCCTTATGTACCGCTGCGTACGAGCCCAAGCGGGAGCGTGTCTGCAAGCAGACATACAGGTCTTAAGGCGAAGGAACCCCAAGCGTAAAAAGGGGAGAAGACGATCATAGTTTAGAGAGTACAGAGGTTGATTTATGAGGATCATGGGACTGGATTTTGGGTCCAAGACGGTAGGCGTTGCAGTCAGCGATGCTCTTCTTCTGACTGCCCAGGGAGTGGAGATCATCAGAAGAAAAGACGAGAATAAGCTGAGACAGACCCTGGCCCGCATCGAGGAACTTGCCCTGGAGTATGAGGTGGGGGAGATCGTTCTGGGATTGCCCAAGCATATGAACGGCACGGAGGGGGAACGAGTTGCCCTGACCGAGGAGTTCAAGGAAAAGCTGGAGCGGCGAACCGGCCTGCCGGTGACTTTGTGGGACGAGAGACTGACCACAGTGGCGGCAGACAGGATCATGATGGAAGCAGGAGTACGCAGGGAGAACCGCAGGGAATATGTGGACAAGATTGCGGCTACACTGATTCTGCAGGGATATTTGGACAGCAGGAGTAGGTAGAAAGGCAGGTTGATACATGAAGCAGGAAAAGATACTGTTTCAGCCGGAGGGCGAAGAGGCAGTTGAATTTTACGTGTTGGAGCAGACGAGGATCGGCGGCGTGGACTATATTCTCGTCACAGATGCCGAGGACGGCGATGCTGACGCGTGGATCATGAAGGATATCTCAGCAGACGGTGAGGAAGAGGGCGTCTATGTCTTTGTGGAGGACGATGACGAGCTTGCGGCCGTGGCGGGTATCTTTGCGGATATGTTGGACGATGATGACATCAAATTGTCGTGACAATACAATGTTGAGTAGTTTGCTATGAAGTATGACAGAGAACAGTTCAAGAGAATACTGAAGGAGAACGGGCTGAAGGTCACCAGACAGCGGTTAGTGGTTCTGGAGGCCATATCGTCCTGCCCGGAAGAACATCTGTCAGCAGACGAAATTTTTGCGTTGGTAAAGGTAGACTGTCCGGAGATTGGACTGGCTACTGTATATAGAACCATACAGCTGTTGAGTGAGTTACATCTGATCGACCGGATCAATTTCGATGATGGATATGTGCGGTATGAGATGGGGAGTGCTTTCGACAGAGAGCAGAAGCACCATCATCACCACTTGATCTGCTCAAATTGCGGCAAGGTGATCTCCTTCCAGGATGATTTGTTGGAGGAGTTGGAGGAGAAGATCGCCCGGACAACCGGTTTTGAGGTCGTGGATCATGAAGTAAAGCTCTATGGACACTGTAAAGATTGTAGGAGGAAATAGAGTTTTGAAGAAAAAGATGAATGAGTGTGTCTCCAGGCTGAAGGTGATTCCTTTGGGCGGCCTGGAGCAGATTGGCATGAACATTACTGCCTTTGAATACGAAGACAGTATTATTGTGGTGGACTGCGGTCTGGCATTCCCCGCAGACGATATGCTGGGGATCGACCTTGTCATTCCCGACGTGACTTACCTGAAGGACAATATCGATAAGGTCAAGGGCTTTGTCATCACCCACGGGCATGAGGACCATATCGGGGCGCTTCCCTACGTGCTCAGAGAGGTGAATGTTCCGATCTACGCCACCAGACTGACCATGGGCATTATTGAGAACAAATTTAAGGAGCATGATCTGTTAAAGGGAACCAAGCGCAAGGTGGTAAAGTTTGGACAGTCCATTAACTTAGGACAGTTCCGCGTGGAATTTATCCGCACCAACCACAGTATCGTAGATGCGGCAGCACTTGCCATCTACTCTCCCGCCGGCGTGGTGATCCACACCGGAGACTTCAAGGTGGATTATACCCCTGTGTTCGGCGATGCCATTGATCTGCAGAGATTTGCCGAGCTGGGCAAGAAGGGCGTTCTGGCTCTGATGTGTGATTCCACCAATGCGGAGAGACCCGGCTTCACCCCTTCCGAGAAGACGGTGGGCAAGACCTTTGACAACCTGTTTGAGGAGCACAAAAACTCCAGAATTTTTGTGGCTACCTTCGCCTCCAATGTGGACCGTGTGCAGCAGATCATCAATACGGCCTATAAATTCGGCAAGAAGGTATGTGTAGAGGGCCGCAGCATGGTGAGTATCATCGAGACCGCCAGAAATCTGGAGTGCCTGCACATCCCCGACAATACGCTGATCGAGATCGATCAGATGAAAAATTACCCGGATGACCAACAGGTCATCATCACCACCGGCAGCCAGGGTGAGAGCATGGCTGCATTAAGCCGCATGGCGACAGGGATGCACCGCAAGATCACCATCGGTGCAGGCGATACCGTGATCTTCTCATCCAACCCCATCCCGGGCAATGAGAAGTCGGTCACCAAGATCATCAATGAGCTGCTGCGCAAGGGCGCGGATGTGATCTTCCAGGATGCACATGTTTCCGGACATGCCTGCCAGGAAGAGATCAAGCTGCTCTACACATTGATCCAGCCCAAGTATGCGATCCCTGTACACGGAGAGTACAAGCACCTGAAGGCACAGGCCAAGATCGCAGAGAACCTGGGCATCGACAAGGAGAATATTTTCATCCTCTCCAGCGGAGATGTGATCGAACTGGATGAAACCAGCGCAACCGTCACCGGCAAGGTGCAGACCGGAGGGATTCTGGTGGACGGTCTCGGCGTGGGAGATGTGGGCAATGTAGTGCTCAGAGACCGTCAGCATTTGGCGGAGGACGGCATTATGATCGTGGTGATGAGCCTGGATGCCTACAGCGGCCAGCTGGTGGCCGGACCGGATATCGTATCCAGAGGCTTCGTCTATGTGAAGGAGTCTGATGAACTGATAGAGGAGGCACGCAGTGTGGTGGATGAGGCAGTGCAGAAATGTCTGGACAGAGGCGTCACCGATTGGGGAAAGCTGAAGAATGCCACCAAGGATGCACTGAGTGAGTTTGTCTGGAGAAAGACAAAGAGAAGACCGATGATTTTGCCCATTATCATGGAAGTATAAGGATAGGAACCTGAGAGGGGACGGATTATGGCAAGTATTGAACAGGCTACAGACCGGTTTGTGGCGGCTGTGTTGACCAGTGACGAGTATTTGGCTTATGAACGTGAATTGGACAAGGTAAAGGAGTTTCCGGATCTGAAGGCACAGATAGATGAGTTCCGAAGACGCAATTATGAATTGCAGTGCAGCGGTGAACTGAACTTTGACAGGCTGGATCAGTTCGAGCAGGAGTATGAGATCTTTCGTCAGAATCCCCTGGTGTCAGATTTTTTGCAGGCGGAGCTGGATCTGTGCAGAGCATTGCAGAGAGTGATCATGCGGGTGACGGAAGAGCTTTCCTTTGAGTAGTAGGAGATGAGAGTATGAAAAATTTGAAGGTTGTCTTGTCGGTAGTATTGACAGCAATACAGCTGATCCTGATTCTGGTGGCGGTCTATGTAGTGTATACCGGTGCCGTGAAGTGCCACGACTACGGGTATCGGATCTTTGCGGAGCCCCCGATGACGGACGGCGAGGGCCGGATCGTGCAGGTTGCGGTGACCGAGACGATGAAGCCTAAGGATATCGGCGAATTGTTCGAGAAGAAGGGCCTGATCCGTGACGGCAAGCTGTTTATCCTGCAATATTACCTGTCTGAATTCCGCAAGGACGTCAAGCCCGGTCAATTTGAGCTGAGCACCTCCATGACTGTGGAGGAGATGATGGAGGCCATGACCGTAGTCCCTGAGGAATCTTCCGGGGAACCGGCAGCGGAATAAGTGATAAGGACTTAGGGTAAACATGATTATTGACGAGAGAATGGCTGCCTTTATTGATTCTCTGGATCAGGGCAACACCGAATTTTTGAACGAGATAGAGAAGTATGCGCTGGAGACGGAGGTTCCCATCATCCGGAGATCCATGCAGAGTCTCCTGAAATTTTTGCTGCAGTTTTCAAAGCCGAGGAACATCCTGGAAGTCGGGACGGCCATCGGCTTTTCTGCGTTATTGATGAGTGAGTACGGCCCCGCGGATTGCCATATCACGACCATTGAGAAATATGAGAAGCGAATCCCTCTTGCAAGAGAGAATTTTGCGAGGGCGGGAGCGCAGGATCGCATCACTCTGTTGGAGGGGGATGCCATAGAGATCCTGCAGGAGCTGGACGGCTCCTATGACCTGATCTTTATGGATGCGGCCAAGGGACAGTATATCAATTTCCTGCCGGATATCTTAAGACTGTTGTCTCCCGGCGGACTGCTTGTCTCCGACAATGTGCTCCAGGACGGGGATATCATCCAGTCCAGATTTGCAGTGACCAGACGAAACCGCACCATTCATGCCAGGATGCGGGAGTATCTGTATGAGCTAAAGCACCATCCCGGACTGGAGACGGTGATCCTTCCGGTGGGAGACGGTGTTACATTGAGTGTGAAGAAGGAATAGAAGGATAGGTAATCAGATGACGAGAGTACGTAAGCCGGAGCTTTTGATCCCGGCAAGCAGTCTGGAGGTTTTGAGGACCGCGGTGATTTTTGGCGCAGATGCGGTATACATCGGCGGAGAAGCCTTTGGACTTCGGGCCAAGGCCAAAAATTTCTCCATGGAGGAGATGGCGGAAGGAATCGTGTTCGCCCATGCCCATGGGGTAAAAGTGTATGTCACCGCTAATATTCTGGCCCACAATTATGATCTGGAGGGTGCCGAACTGTATTTTGAAGAGCTGCGCGACATGCAGCCGGAACAGCCGGATGCACTGATCATTTCCGATCCGGGGATGTTTTCCATCGCAAGGAAGGTGTGGCCCCGGGTGGAGATCCATATTTCCAC
>JAHBAA010000082.1 GCA_018385425.1 Acetatifactor sp. | reverse complement strand
AGCGGCAGTCTGCAGGAGACATGCAGGACCGCAGGCGCATACGAGAGTTGAATAGGAGAAGAGAATGTTTCACTTTTTTTCGGAAATGAAGTTGGTCGGGGATGGATATGCAGGCGGGTTTTCCTGTGGGATGACCATGCACAACAGTCAGACCATGGAGGATTTTCAAATGGTTGAGGATACTCCTTCAGTGACTGCGAGAGTCAATTCAAGGGGCGTGCGTCTCATCGAGAGAAGAGTGCAGGACGGGGAGGCTATCCGCATTCAGGTATCGGTGGAGAATGGCAGTGATGCACCCATCACTTTGGAGATGCTCACCAGCTTTGGCCTGAAGGGCGTGTCTTCGGATAGGATTCACAGGCTGCAGTCCTGTTGGAGTGCGGAGGGAAAGCTGCGCACGGAGACGATGGAGGATCTGCATATGGAGGTGTCCTGGAATCGCTGTGCCCAGCGGGTGGAGAAGTTCGGAAATGTAGGGTCTATGCCGGTGCGGAAGTATTTTCCTTTTCTGGCACTGGAGGATTCAATCGGACACAGGGTCGTGGGTGTGCAGCTCTACTGCGCCTCCTCCTGGCAGATGGAGCTTTTGTGCAAGGAGGATGAGACCTATACGGTGATCGGCGGAATTGCAGATGGGGATTTTGGTCAATGGCGAAAGGAACTGCAGCCCGGGGAGCGTTTCGAAGCACCGGAGGCGGTGGTGGCTGAAGGAGAGACGCTGTATGATGTGTGCGACAGGCTGGTAAAGGCACAGCACCCGGATATCTCTGAGGCGGATGACCGAATGGGTATTTTATTCAATGAATACTGTACGACTTGGGGCAATCCCTCCTATGACAATCTAAAGAAGATCGCCGACAGGCTGGAGGGAAAAGGGGTGCAGTTTCTGGTGATCGATTCCGGCTGGTACGGATTGTCGGATCGCTGGTGGGACTGTATCGGCGACTGGGATGTGAATGAAAAGCGCTTTCCGGGCGGAATGAAGCCCATAGCGGATTACATCCGGTCCAAGGGAATGATTCCCGGGCTCTGGTTTGAGATGGAGTCTGTGGCAAGCGGCAGCGTTCATTACAACGATGAGGATCTATTGGTGCGCAAGGACGGGGTGATCCTGAATGTGGGCGGCCGGCATTTCTGGGATATGGAGAATCCCAAGGTAGTGGAGTACCTGTCAGAGAAGGTGATCGGACAATTGAAGACCTCCGGCTTCGGCTATCTGAAGGTGGATTACAATGATACTATGGGAATGGGCTGTGACGGCGCGGAGAGTCCCGGAGAAGGAGTGCGCAGAAAGGTGGAGGGCTCCAAGGAATTCTTCCGAAAGATCAAGCGAGACATCCCGGATATCGTCATCGAAAATTGTTCCAGCGGAGGACATCGTCTGGAGCCCTCTATGATGGCTCTGGCAAGTCAAGCCAGCTTTTCGGATGCTCATGAGATTCCGTCCATCCCTCTGATTGCCGCCAACATGCATCGGGTGATTCCGCCCGCGCAGAGCCAGATCTGGGCAGTGCTTCGTGCCAAGGACAGCAGAAAACGCATCCAGTATTCTATTGCGGCAACCTTCCTGGGTCGAATGTGCTTGAGCGGTGAGATCTACGATCTGTCCGAGGAACAGTGGCAGCAGGTGGAGCAGGGAATGGACTTTTACCGGAAGGCGGCGCCCATCATCCGGCATGGCAAGACGATTCTGATCCAGGCGGAGCCTACCGGCTACAATCACCCGCGCGGACAGCAGCTGGTGCTGCGTGAGTTGGGCGATCGGGGTCTGGCAGTGATGCATCGCTTTGAGCAGTCCGGGGATGTCAGCGATTCTTTGCCGCCGGATGTGGAGATTTTGATGTCCTATGGGGACGGGGACAGTGACTTTAGCGCGAAAGCGTGGCTGTATCGGAAGAAACATGCAGCATTGTAACGGACGCTGAAGGGGAGGAAACTAATATGTTGTACGCATTGCCTGAGCCATCAGACAAGATAGAGAGTGTGGAACGCGGCGGAGACTCACTGGTGTTGACCTCGCAGCGGGGAAGACTGAGGGTGACACCGGTCAATGAGACGATCTTTCGGATCACCTATACCACAAGGGAGTCATTTTCGACACAATGGAAGCCGGGAATCCTTCCATGGAAGGAATTCACGGAATGGACCTGCGAGGAGACGGACCAAGAGATACTGCTTCATACCGGGCAATTGTCAGTCCGTGTGGACAGGGTGACCGGCAGTGTATCCTTTCTGTCAAAGGACGGTGCAGTCTTCCTGCGGGAGAGTGACCGGGGCAGTCATTCTCTGGAGGAGTTCCAGACCTTTCGGACTGTCGAAGACGAAACGCTTTGCACGGAAAAGATCCGGACGCCGGACGGTGTCAAGGAGGTGATCCGCTCGGCAGCCAGGGTTCCGGATAAGAAGCTGTTCCACACCAGACTAAACCTCCGGTTTCAGGAGGAGGAAGCACTGTACGGGCTGGGACAGCATGAGGAAGGAATCGTCGATCTGCGGGGCCATATGGTTTATCTGCATCAGGCCAACCGAAAGATCGCCATTCCCGTGCTGGTGTCCTCCCTGGGTTATGGGATCTTGATGAACACCGATTCTCCCATGATCTTTAGCGACACGGAATACGGCTCTTATCTCTACACGGAAGCGGAGGAGGAACTGGATTACTTCTTTCTCGGGGGCGGTTCCTGCAAGGAAGCCATTCGGGGCTATCGAACCCTGACGGGAAAGGCGGCCCTTCTACCCAAATGGGCCTTCGGGTATATGCAGTCGCAGGAGCGCTACGAGAGTGCCGAGGAGCTGCTGCAGATCGGCAGAGAACACAGAGAGCGGGGAATCGGCGTGGACTGTCTGGTATTGGACTGGTGCTCCTGGGAGGATGGCATGTGGGGACAGAAGTCCTTTGATAAAGGTCGGTTCCCGGATCCTGCGTCGATGATGGAGAAGCTTCATGAGATGGATCTGCATCTGCTGGTCTCTGTCTGGCCTAATATGGATCCGAAATGCGAGAATCATCGACAGATGAAGGCAGCCGGCAACCTTCTGCCCGGCGGGGCCATCTACAATGCCTTCAGTGAGGACGGGCGCCGGATGTACTGGCAGCAGGCTTACGAGGGAATCTACCGGTACGGAGTGGACGGCTGGTGGTGTGACTCCAGTGAACCGATCACTCCGGAGTGGAATCATAAGGAGCGAGTGGAGCCGGCGATCATGTACGCCGAGTATGTGTCAAATGCAGGCAACCTGATGCCGATTGAGGAAGGGAATGCCTACGGACTGTATCATGCCAGGGCTTTGTTCCAGGGGCAGACTGCCGCGGATCGGGAGGCAGGAACAGACAGACGGGTGATCAACCTGACCAGAAGCGCCTGGACCGGCTCTCAGCGCTACGGAACGATTCTCTGGTCCGGGGATATTGCGGCTACCTGGGATACCTTCCGCAGACAGATCGCAGCGGGAATCCAGTTCTGTGCGTCGGGACTTCCCTTCTGGACCACAGATATCGGTGCCTTCTTTGTGAAAAACAGCGTGTTCTGGTATTGGAAGGGAGACTATGACAATACAACCGGGGATCTGGGCTATCAGGAACTGTTCGTCCGCTGGTATCAGTGGGGCTCCATGCTCCCCATTTTCCGGGGGCACGGTACGGATTGTCGGAGAGAGCTGTGGCAGTTTGACGGAGAGAACCATCGTTTTTACAACGCACTTCTGTCCGCCAATCGGCGCAGATACCAACTGATGCCCTATATCTATTCCCTTGCAGGAAAAACCTGGGCACTGGACGAGTCGATGGTGATGCCTCTGGGCTTTGCATTTCCGAAGGACAAGGTGGTACATACCATTGCCGACCAATATCTGTTTGGCGAGGAGCTGATGGTCTGTCCCGTGACGAGGCCCATGTACTATGAGGCCGGATCAAAGCCCGTGGACGACCCTTCCTACACCAGAAGGGTGTATCTTCCCGCCGGAACCGGCTGGTTTGACTTTGATACGAAGGAATATTTCCCAGGTGGTCAGTGGATCGAGGTGGAAGCGCCGTTAGAGAAGCTGCCGGTCTTTGTCAGAGAGGGCAGTATCCTGCCGATGACAGAGGCAACGGATCGGGTGCTGGCGGAGGAGCCCATCACCTATCAGGTATATGGCGGAGCAGACGGAACTTATCAGCTCTATCGTGACGCGGGAGACGGGTACGCCTATGAAAACGGTGCATATCGCCTCACCACCCTTACCTGGAACGATGCGGCGAAGACGTTGACGGATGATCAGGGAGTGCAGCTTCCCTGTGAACTCTTTGAGAAAACAGGCTGCAAAAGTGATGAAAAGAGAGAGGATAATGATGATGAAGAAACAGGCTTTGAATCCCTATTTGCCCTCATGGGAGTATATCCCTGACGGAGAACCCTACGTATTTGACGGGAGAGTCTATGTGTACGGCTCCCACGATTTTTACAACGGGTATGTCTTCTGTATGGGAGATTATGTGTGCTGGTCCGCTCCGGTGGATGACCTGGGCGATTGGCGTTATGAGGGAGTGATCTATCCCAGAAATGAGGACCCGGAAAACAAGGAGGGAAAGATGTGTCTTTACGCACCGGATGTGACGGTGGGACCGGACGGCAGATATTACCTCTATTATGCGTTGGACAAGCTGCCCATCATCTCCGTGGCAGTGTGCGATACCCCTGCGGGAAAATATGAGTTCTACGGCTACGTTCACTATCAGGACGGCACCAGACTGGGCGAGCGGGAAGGAGATGAGCCTCAGTTCGATCCCGGTGTTCTCACGGAAGGAAATGTGACCTATCTCTACACCGGTTTCTGCGGACGGGGAGACAAGTCCCGCACCGGCTCAAGGGTGTGCGTGCTGGACA
>JAHBAA010000057.1 GCA_018385425.1 Acetatifactor sp. | reverse complement strand
TAGAAAGAAGGTACCTATGGACGACAATTCTATTATTGATTTATATTTTGACAGGTCGGAGGCTGCGATCACAGAGACCGATGCCAAATACGGCAGGTATTGTTTTCATATCGCTGAGAATATTCTGAATAACTTTGAGGACTCTGAGGAGAGTGTGAACGATACATACCTGGCCGCCTGGAGGACGATTCCGCCGAAGCGCCCCAATCGGCTGGCTGTCTATCTGGGGAAAATGACGCGCAACATCTCGCTGGATCGGTGGAAGCGCCGCAATGCCGCAAAACGAGGAGGCGGGGAGGTGCCCTTGGTTTTGGAGGAATTGGAGGAATGTGTGTCCGGGATGGAAAGTGTGGAGTCTGACTATCTGCAGAAGGAATTTGCGGAGACGATCAACGTGCTTTTGGAAACTTTGCCGGAGCTGGATCGAAAAGTATTTGTCTGCCGCTATTGGTATATGGACTCGGTGGAAGAGATCGCGAAACGGTTTGATTGCTCAGAGAGCAAGATCGCATCCATGTTACACCGCACCAGAGGGAAAATGAGAAAACTGCTGGAGAGGGAGGGAATCGCGTGACTTCGATGAACATGTTGGAAAGTCTGACGAATATTAAGGGAAAGTATATTTTGGAGGCCCATGAGGAATTGTTGGAAAGCAGGCAGCCATCACCCTCTGTCAAAGTCCCCGTCAGACGCAAAAACCTGAAAAGAATGGCTCTGGTTGTTCTTGCGGCAGTGATGATGCTGATGCTCATGGGGTGTGCCTTCGGACTGATCAAACTGTTTCAGATGAAGCTGGGCGATTATCCCTATCGGGAACCGAATGTGAACGGTGAGACAGAGGGGAAAGTCTCCACGGGCCAATTCATCTCCCTGCAAGGTCTGACCGGATCGGCAGAGTATCTGGCAACGAAAGAGTGGCAGGATTTTCTGCAAAGCTATGATCGGGACGGCGCCATTGTACAGGCAATCGGGAATGAACCCACCGGTGTTTCTGCAAAGTACGCTCTCTATCAAGTGTACACGGAAGAAATGGCAGAAAAATTGGAAGAAATCATTTCTAAGTACGACCTGAAGCTTCACAGCGAAATGAATGTGGTTGATCAACAGGAATTGGACCGTCTCGTCGGAGGAACCTTTGTGGGAGCTGCCCTGTCGCGAGGCTGGGCTTACATCTATGAGGATGGAACGTTTCAGTTTGACGGCGATATCAATTTGAGGGGAACCGACTATCTGCTGCAGTTTCGCCGGGCTGTCAAGGGAACCTTTGAGGAAGTAGTGCTGAATGTAGGAAAGGTCGACGCGTATGAAGAGTATTCCTACTCCACGCCGGACGGAAACCTGGTATTGCTGGAATTAGGCCCTTCGAAAGGTTTGGTGGTGGGAGATTTTGAGGAATGCGTTATCACAGTCAATCTTTTGGCCGGTACGGAGGATGGGATCACCCGGGAGGATCTGAAAAAGCTTGCGGATGAGATCGATTTTAACTTGCTGAAACAGGTGATCGTCCCGGAGCTGAGAGGGGATTCTGTCGTCGGGTCCGACGATACAGTGATAATCGATTCCCCGGAGCAAGATACGCCCCGGGAACAGAGCAGTACATCTGCAGAAT
This sequence comes from Acetatifactor sp., assembly GCA_018385425.1. GTDB lineage: Bacteria > Bacillota > Clostridia > Lachnospirales > Lachnospiraceae > Acetatifactor. The sequence continues at coordinate 11,636 of JAHBAA010000057.1, read as the reverse complement.
CTGCCGACGGGGAACACTCCCCTGAATCGGGAAGACTGTTCGCATATCGCAGGGTTTTGAGGAATATTTACGAGCATCAGACTTTTCCTGGCAGCAGAGACTTTGGATATGATGGATCGGATATCACTTTGAACAAGTTTGCAGTGATGGATATCGACGGGGACGGCAATGAGGAATTGCTGGTGATCTACACAACTACCTACATGGCAGGTATGGCTCAGCTGATCTATGATTATGATGAGAGTTCGGACTCTGTGCGAGAATCGTTTTTGGAATTCCCGGCTGTTACCTTCTATGAAAATGGGGTGATCGCGGTTGATTGGCCACACAATCAGGGTCTGGCAGGAGACAGCTTCTGGCCCTATACGCTGTATCAATATCGCCCGGAGACTGACGACTATGTGCAGATTGCCATGGTGGATGCCTGGGATAAGTCCTTCGCTGAAACAGGTTATCAGGGACAGGTATTTCCGGATGCAGCGGATGAAAATGGCGACGGGGTAGTGTACTATATTATGCCGGGGACGGAGTATCAGCCAGGCACACCCGTAGATCTGGGGGATTATGAAAGCTGGAGAGCATCCCTGTTGGGAAATGCAGAAAAGGTGACGGTGCCCTATCAAAATCTGACAGTAGAAAATATTGACAATATGAAATGATTTTTGCATTCTCCGGTTGATCTGTTTTCGGAAAAATGGTTGGAATGTGACTCATAGATACAGACCTGCATCTCCTGATGCGGGTCTTTTCCTGTGGAGAGCAGCATACACTGAAAACAAAAAGGGCCATTCTATGAAGAAAATCAATTGGAAGTCGCTGTTCATCAGCCTTGCACTCAGTCTTGGGACCGGAGTTCTGGGGTCCCTTCTCTCCGGGGGAAGTATGACACAGTATGTGGAGAGATATCGTCCGCCGCTGTCTCCGCCCGGATGGGTTTTCCCTATCGTATGGACCATTCTCTATACGCTGATGGGGATTGCGGCCTATCTGGTGTGGGAGACGGGAACTGCAGACGGAAAACCCACGGAGGAGGCTTCTGCGGCGCTGACCGGTTATCTGATCTCTCTTGGTCTGAATTTACTTTGGCCGATCTTATTCTTTCGGCAGGAAGCATATCTGTTTGCATTTGCAGATCTGATCCTTCTCTGGATTGCCATCTGCAGAACGATCAGAGACTTTCGCTCGATCAACGAGACTGCGGCGAAGCTTCTCGCTCCCTATCTTGTATGGGTTACTTTTGCCGGGTATCTCAATCTGGCGATTGCATTGCATTATCTTTAGGGGGAGGCTTCGCAGCTTTTTGACCCGAGACGAATCTTCCATAAATCTTAAAAAATTTCTCCCCATTGGGTTGTTGCAAACCCGGTGGGAAATTTGTTATAATAGCACTGTTGCGACCGGAAAAAGCGTCAGCGACAAAGAGGTTTGTTATGGCAAAACAAAAAGAAGTTAAGACCAATGCGATGAGAATCCTGGATTCCCTGAAAATTCCTTATGTGCACCACACCTATGAGTGCCAGGAGTTTGTGGACGGAATTCAGATTGCAGATATGCTGGGACTTCCCTATGAGAAAGTGTACAAGACTTTGGTAACGGTGGGAAACAGTAAGAATTACTATGTGTTCGTTCTCCCCATTGCGGAGGAACTGGACATGAAGGCGGCAGCCAGAAGTGTGGGAGAGAAAAGCGTGGAGATGATCCATGTGAAGGATATCAACAGTATTACAGGATATATCCGGGGAGGCTGTACCGCAATCGGTATGAAGAAGCAATATGTGACAAGAATCGACGTTGGTGCGCAGAAGCTGGAGAAAATCATTGTCAGCGGCGGAAGACTGGGCTCTCAGCTGGAACTGACGCCGGCAGATCTTTGCACAGCCGCGCACGCGGAATTTGCAGATATTATCAGACATTGATCGGGGGATACAGATGAGGCGGTATGTGGATCTGAAGGATATTTCAGACGGGAAGCTCTATGGATTGACTGATATGGTCAAAGCAGATTGCCATGGGTGCAAGGGGTGTCATGCCTGTTGCACCGGGATGGGAGACTCCATTGTGCTGAACCCTTTGGATATGTGGAGATTGACCCGGGCTTTAGGATGCCCCTTTCAGCAGCTGCTTGCACTCGGAAAGATCGAACTTCATATTGTGGATGGCTGTATTCTGCCCAATCTGGCGATGACCGGAACGGAAGAGCACTGCAGTTTTTTGGATGCGGATGGCAGGTGTAGTGTACACAGTGCCAGACCGGATATCTGCAGATTGTTTCCACTGGGACGTGTCTATGAGGGAGAAGACTTTCACTACTTTCTCCAGTCCGGGGAGTGCCCCTATCCGTCAAAGACCAAGGTGAAAGTCAGCAAGTGGATCGATACCCCTCTGTATGAGAGCAACCGGCAGTTTCTGCTGCAGTGGCATAAGCTGTTGAAGCAAGTCGAAGCGAAACAGCCGGGCCTAAGCGAAGAAGAGAGAAAGACTCTCTGTATGACCCTTTTGGGGACGTTTTACAATTGGAACTGTTCTGATGAAAAAGAATTTTATGAGCAGTTTCGGGCTGCGGCGACAGAGTTTTGCAGCCAATTTGAATGAACAAAGTAATACGAAGGAAATGAATATCTTTATGAGTAGAATAGAGTTACATGAGTCTGATGAGGAAATCAGAAGAAGGCGGCGGCAGAGGATCGAGGAAATGCGGCGTGCCAGAGAACGGGAGGCCATGATCAGACGTTTTGTGATCCCGGGAGCAGCCCTATTGCTTCTTTTGATCGTGATCGTTGTTGTCATCTGTGTGAAGGCTTTTGGTTCGAAGAAACCGGAGGAAGTGATCCCGGAGAGTACAACCGTTCCGGAAATTGCACCGACGGTGATGGAATCATCTTCCACAGAAGAAGCTTCCGAAGAGATCGAAGAAGGGTATGTACTTCAGAGGATGGACACCACGGAGGCTTTGAATTTCAGCCGTTTTGAAGGGAATATTTCCAGTACATATGGCGTGTTTATTGACGCGGACAATGGAATAATTCTGGCGGGAAATGATTACAACGAAAGAATCGTTCCCGCTTCTATGACCAAGATCATGACGGTTCTGACCGCAGCCAAGGCGCTGGGGATTACCGGAGAGAATTGGGCTGAGAATCCTGTACTGCAGGATACCTTTACCATTACAAGAGAAATTACGGATTACAGCTTCGTACATGAGTGCAGTAACGTAGGCTTTGAGGTAGGGGAAGCGGTTCCGGTGATCGAATTGTTCTATGGAACCATCATGCCATCCGGTGCAGACGCTGCTCTGGGGCTTGCCTATTATGTTGCAGGATCTCAGGAAGCATTTATGGAGCTGGTGAATCAGGATCTGGCGGAGCTTGGTCTCTCCCAGTCAAGTCATTTCACGAACTGTATCGGACTCTATGAGAAGGACCATTACAGCACCTCTCTGGACATTGCAATTATGATGAAGGCAGTGATGGACAATCCCTTCCTTCGGGATGTGCTTTCTGCTCACGTCCGGGAGATCCCTGCTTCGGAGCTGCATCCAAACGGCATTATCCTGTCCAATCTTTTCCTGCGAAGGATTGAGGATCGGGATACCCATGGAGAGGTCATCGGTGCAAAAACAGGCTTTGTCAACCAGTCCAGGAACTGTTGTGTGAGCCTGGCGGAAGACAAGAACGGCAAGGAATACATCTGTGTAACCATTGGGGCTGAGGGAAAGTGGAAGTGCATCGACGATCACATGTACCTCTATCAAAAATATCTGCCGGAATAGACCGGGTTCAAAGGAGAAGAAACGGCAATCGGAAACCTGCACAGGCAGGGTCCGATTGCCGATTTATTTTTGTATATTGCATTACCCCTGCAAGGTAAACACATTCCAGGACAGAGGCTGAAGCGATGCGGTGAGCATCGAATTTTGGAAGGAGGAAGCTTCATTTACTCTTGGAACGATATTGTCCGGAGCGTCGTAGGAATTGGAAAGCTCCAGATCCTTGCAGAACAGTTCGGTGTGCTGCAGGAAAGACAACCCGGAAAAACCTGTCAGATCCAGTGTCAGTGGATAGGAGGCATCTACGTTTCGGTTGATGACGAATACCGCCAGCTTCCTGCTTTCCGGATCCCAGGCTGCGGCAGCATCCACATAGGGCACGCCCTCCCTGCCACGGTACTGCGAGGTATTGTCAATGACGTAACCGGGCATATCAAAGGTCTCACACTCTGTGGAAATCTGCAGAGAGGTTCCTTTGCACAGGTGGATCAGATCTTCATAGATATAGTAGGAGGCCGCCTTCCATACGTGGTCCCTGTTGGAGGCACACAGAGCGGCCAGTCCGCCGGTCATGCAGCCAATCCCAACTCTGTCAGCCCGGCGGACAAAGGCCAGCTGAATGGATGCCATAGACAGTGCCCGGATCATATCTCCGCCGGGGAACAGACGCTCCTGCATATTGTTCGGATCGTGAAGGATATATTTTCTGTCAGGATGAAAAGCATAGTGTGTCTTGTACAGTGCATACCTGCCCAGCCCGGGAACATAAGGGCTGTTGGGACGAATCATTGCTCCATATTCATCAAAGGAGATCATCATCTTCTTATCGGAACGCATCTTGGACTGTATCACATCGATGAGAGCAGCCTCGGTATCGATAAAGTCTTCATAGTAATGGCTTCCGCCCAGAAGGCAACGATAGTCTCCCTCCGGTGCACTGTGGTAGTGGTGGATGGAGAGGTAGTCTACAGAGTCATAGCATTCCTGCAATACCTCCTCCTCCCACTGGGGAAAATGATCCATGAAAGGGGCGGAGGAACCGCAGACTGCGGTTTTGATGGTGGGATCGATCCACTTCATCACCTTGGAGGTCTCATTTGCAAGGATACCGTAGCCCTTGGGGTTCTTATCCCAGGAGCCCAACTGCCAGGGACCATCCATCTCGTTGCCCAGATACCAGATCTTTACGCCGTAGGGATCCTCATGCCCGTTTTTTCTGCGCAGGTCAGACCAGTAACTGCCGCCCGGATGATTGGTGTATTCCACAATATCCATTGCGTCACGGACGGTACCGGTACCCATTCCAAGATTGATGGTGTACAGGGATTCGGCCTGAACTGCCTCAGCCCATTGCAGATATTCGTCGTGCCCCACCTCGTTTGTGATGTACTGATACCAGGCTGGATCCAGATGAACCTTTCTTTCAGACTTTGGTCCGATGGAGTCCTTCCACTGCCAGCCGGAGACGAAATTGCCGCCGGGCAGACGGATGGCAGGCATATCTGTCACCTTCAGGGCATCGATCACATCCTGACGAAAGCCAAGGGCATTGGCTGTAGGGTGCTTTGGATTGTACATTGTGCCGTTGACCATTGTGCCGATGGGTTCCAGAAAGGTACTGAACAGTCTCGGAGAAATATCACCGATTTGGAAAGAAGGGTGTATTACGATTTTTGCAGTTTGCGCCATAAAGAAATCCTTCCCGGGATGCGCTCGTATCCCTGTTGTTTTGCTGTGAATCGTTGGCTGCAGGAGAAGCTTCTCAAGCAGCGTGCTCGAACACATTATAACATGTTTTGCATGGAAAAGAAATGATGGGTTGCTTTTTTTTCTAATACCTGTATACTGAAAGAGTGTTTTGTGAAAGTCTCTGTCTGAGAAAGAGCAAGTATACAGAACACGATGTAAATCATGAGATTACCGGGAGGAAAAGGGATTATGGAGGGAAAGAACAGTACCGGAACTGAGCAGGAGTATGTCTCAGGCGAAGAGAGATTGATGCGAGGCATCGATGCCTATGATTCGGAGGTCGCTTACGGAAAAGACAACAGACTGAATGTTGGAATTCTGTTCAGCTTTAAGAGCATGAGTCTGATTACGGAGAGACTGGTGGAAGAAACAAAAGAGTATGATGACAAATATCCCAAGAGCGAACTATTGAAGATCTGGGGATGTGCAATGATGATGCTGTTCTTTCTGTTCCTGTTCTCCTACAAACTCTTTCTCATGGCGACCTTGCCGTTTATGTTCTTTTATGGGTATGCATTGATGAGAGTATTCAGGGCCTGGAAGCGTTTTCACTATAAGAAGGGCGGACTGATGCTTGCCACCATTTTCGGTGTGATGCTGGAGCTTGTGGTGGGAATCGGTCTTCAAACGCTTCTCCTTGGATAACAGAAGTAATCCGGGGAGGGGAGCCCCAGGCATATTGTGTGATAATTCAAAATAGCAGAAAAAGAAGTTGACACAATTTGTTGTCTGTGATATATATGTTACATAACCGTTGAAGAAGAGTGAGTACTTTTTGAATTCTTGGCACAGAGAGTCATTGTCTGGTGGAAAATGACGCAAGGTTCTTTGAGGAATGGACTTCTGAGGGCGAATCGAAAGCATTTTGTGAGTAGATGAGACGGAGACGCGACTTCGTTAACAAACAGGCATATGATGGTATGCTAGAGGATATATTTAGTCTACCCGTGTATGCGTCAGAGAGGATACAGGTATCTGTATTAAGCCGGGTGGCACCGCAGGAGAGTAATGACTCCTGTCCCAGCAGTCGTTGGGACAGGAGTTTTTTTAGTTCTTGTCCCGTAACTTTATTTCAAGTCAGAAAGGAAAGAAGAAAGATGAGCGAAGAAAAGAAGATCCCCTACAAGATTTATTTGGAAGAACATGAGATGCCTACCCAGTGGTATAATGTGCGTGCAGATATGAAGAATAAACCTGCACCACTTTTGAATCCCGGTACTCTGCAGCCTATGACCCTGGAAGAGTTAAGCGGTGTGTTCTGTACGGAGCTTTGTAAGCAGGAACTGGACGACACTACCGCATATTTTGATATTCCCGAAGAGATCAGAAGCTTTTACAAGATGTATCGTCCGTCTCCCCTGGTCAGAGCGTACTGCCTGGAGGAGAAACTGCAGACCCCCGCGAAGATCTACTATAAGTTCGAGGGCAACAATACCAGCGGAAGCCATAAGCTGAATTCCGCCATCGCACAGGCGTATTACGCGAAGAAACAGGGACTGAAGGGTGTGACCACAGAGACCGGTGCAGGCCAGTGGGGTACCGCACTTTCTATGGCTTGTTCTTATCTGGATCTGGACTGTCAGGTATTTATGGTAAAGTGCTCCTATGAGCAGAAGCCCTTCCGCAGAGAAGTTATGAGAACCTACGGCGCAAATGTGACCCCTTCTCCTTCTGAGAAGACTGCAGTTGGCAGACAGATGCTGCGTGACTTCCCGGGTACCACAGGAAGCCTTGGCTGTGCCATCTCCGAGGCTGTGGAAGCAGCTACCACTCAGGAGGGTTACAGATATGTATTGGGTTCGGTATTGAATCAGGTATTGCTTCACCAGTCTGTGATCGGTCTGGAGGCAAAGGCTGCATTGGATAAGTACGGCGTGAAGCCAGACATCATCATCGGATGTGCCGGCGGCGGTTCCAATCTGGGAGGTCTGATCTCTCCTTTTATGGGCGAGAAGCTCCGCGGCGAAGCAGACTATCGGTTTATTGCAGTAGAGCCTGCATCCTGCCCCAGCCTGACCAGAGGAAAATATGTATACGATTTCTGTGATACCGGTAAGATCTGTCCTCTGGCGAAGATGTATACCCTGGGCAGCGGCTTTATTCCTGCACCCAACCATGCAGGCGGCCTTCGCTATCACGGCATGAGTTCTACCCTTTCCCAGTTATACCACGACGGATATCTGGAGGCTACCAGCGTAGAGCAGACTTCCGTGTTTGCGGCAGCTGAGCAGTTTGCAAGGGTGGAGGGCATCCTTCCCGCACCGGAGAGTTCCCATGCCATCAGAGTTGCCATCGACGAGGCTCTTAAGTGCAAGGAGACCGGTGAGGAGAAGACCATTCTCTTCGGACTGACCGGAACCGGCTACTTCGATATGTTCGCTTATGAGCGCTTCCATAACGGCGAGATGACGGATTACATTCCTTCCGATGAGGATCTGGCAAAGGGCTTCGCAGGAATCCCCAAGTTCCCCGGCAATGAGTTCTAAAATGTAAAGTTTTTTCAGGGCTGAAGTAATGATACTTCGGCCCTTTTTTCGATTGACGCGTCCGGGTGGGTATGAGAGCTGTTTTTGAATGACGGAGGAGCTTTACAATGTGAGAAATAAGAGGGAAGGAATTGTAGAAAGCTGCCTTTTGTGTTATACTGAAAAACAGACGACTGTGACGCACAGTGACAGAGGAGACTATGGAAGGAAGATAGCATGGAAGGCTTTTTGGAATGGGAAGAGAGGATGCTGCTCTATATACAGAATTATTTGCGAAATGATGTTCTGACACCGGTTTTTCATGGAATCACTTCTCTTGGCAATGCGGGGGTGATCTGGATCCTTCTGGCTCTCTTTTTCCTGATCTTTCCGAAGACCAGAAGAGCAGGTCTGGCCGGAATTGCCGCCCTTCTCCTCTCCCTGTTGGTCAACAATATTCTGCTGAAAAACATGATCGCCAGAATCAGACCCTTTGAGCTGATAGAAGGCTTGACCTTTTTGGGAAAGAAACCGATCGACTTCTCTTTCCCGTCCGGACATACGGCTGCTTCTTTTGCTGCGGCAACGGCATTTTATTCATTTCTTCCAAAGAAGGCCGGCATCCCATTGCTTGTGCTTGCCGGACTGATTGCCTTCTCCAGACTTTACCTGGGTGTTCATTTTCCTACGGATGTTGTCGCGGGAGCCTTAGACGGGATCCTTTTGGGTCTGCTCTCCGTCAAGATAGTTACTTACAAGGATCGAAAAAATGAGTAAAGAGTATACACCTATCCTTAGAAAAGCCGTGCTCAGGGACTGAAGGAAGACAATCCGGGAAGAGAGATCGGGGTCATTGCGGACCGTCTGACACGCGACAAAGGAGGAAGAAGAGGATGCAGAGAGCAAAGCAGGTAATTGCGTTATTTGAACGATTTGCAGATAACTATAAACAGTTTACGGAGTTGAACGATGCGTTATTGGTTGACTGCAGTGCGAGGGAGTGGCAGGAACTCCTGACCAGGCGATCTGAGATTCAACGTCGCCTTCTGGCGGAGAACGAAGAGATCTTGAGACAGGCAAGAGATCTGATGAGCGCCCCTATTTCTTCCAAGGAAGAAGCGGATGAGATACTGGTATATTACAGAAAGCTTCTGAATACCAGACTGTGTGACTATTGTCTTCTGGAGATCGTTTATCCTCCGCTGAACGATTTTTATGAGAAAACCAAGGATTATCTGAGATTGATCGGCCTGAACGTCAGTGTCGGTGCACAGGTGCTGGAGTTTTTCGGCGGAATGGACATCTCCATGTCTCCCATCAATGGCAGGGAATGCTGCGAAAAGGCGATCGCATACAGCAAAATGGTTTCTCCGCTGGAACAGCCGGATGTCTGGATCTCAGTGATCTCAGCCTATGCCAATATGATCGGCTCCGCCAAATCGTATTACCCTGAACTTCGGAAGGATTTTTTTAAATATTATGATGAAGCCCTGGGGTATTTCGAGGATCCGGTGATCGGACCGGTGCTGAACGCTCTTCCCAATGGACCAAGTTTCAGGGATTTGATCCGGGGAAGAATTCTCTATGGTTCCGAAAGCTATAAGGTGATGTCCGAGGAGGACCGGGAGAGATTCCGCTTGCTGATGCTCAAGGAGATTCAGTCTCCCCCGGAAGGGTATAACAAAGGAGAGATCGCAAACCTACAGAATCATACTGCCTACTTTATCGGGGATAAGAAACCCAGGGATGCATTTGAAGATTTGCTGTATGCCTATATCAACTTAAAAAAGCCTGATTACAACATAAAAAATATCCTGATCAAGACAGAAGACTATCTGACCCGTGTCATTATACTGTCCGGATTGTTGGATATTCTGAGTGATGCAGAATTCACGGCAGAAGAGCGAAGAGATAATCTTGCACGAATCAAACCACTGGTCCTGGAACTGACTCACTCTGTGCCCTATGGTTATATGACCTCCTACGTGAATCTTACCTCCGGTACATTGTGTGAACAGATGATTCCTCTGCTGGATTCCCCGGACGAGATCAAGAGCGTGATCTCATCCCTTTTGATTCTGCGTCAGCCGATTACCTACATCCATTCATTGATGGTGAGAGAGATCTCCAAACTGATCGCCCGGGAGATGCTGCGCACGAAGCCTATGCTTTTCGTCCCGGCATTTGGTCAGTCGGAGCAGGAGGTATTGGGCCGTTCTGCAGAGATTATACACTTTGTTGAAGATGCGGCATTGTTCCATGATATCGGCAAGACAAAGGTCGCAGATGTCATCAATAACCAGTACAGACGTATCACAGATCTGGAGTTCCAATATATCAAACTTCATCCGTCTCGCGGTCCCGAGATCGTCAGCGACCAGAAATACTTTCTGCCGTATTGCGATATTATGCTCGGGCATCATAAGTCCTATGATGGCAAGGGCGGTTATCCGGCAGACTTTGACAACACCGATTCCCCATATCGTATCATCATCGATCTGATCACGATTGCGGACTGCACCGACGCAGCGACAGATATTCTGGGACGGAACTATGCCCGAGGCAAGAGTTTTTATGACTTGCTTGGGGAACTGTCTGCGGGAAAGGGTACCCGTTACAACCCGGATATCGTTACGCTGATCGAAGAGTCCAAGGAACTATGCGAACAGCTTTGTTTCCTGACAGGAGAGGACCGCAGCAGAATCTATTACCGGGCTTACCGAGATGTGATGAATCTGAATACTGCGGAATAGGGACAGGGACGATTCATACCCATTTGTTCGTAAAAATGTTTACAGACATATTTTTCAACCGCTTATCTCTGTAGGATTACAGGGATAGGCGGCATTTTGATTTTGAGTTTGGAGGACTTTCAATATGAAGATCATTCTGTCACCGGCGAAGAAGATGATTACGGATACAGAAACTCTGGCGTATACAGATTTGCCGGTGAATCTGACCCGTACCAAAGAGATATTGTCGTGGCTGCGCAGCAGGACGCACAATGAACTTCGGACACTTTGGGGCTGCAGCGACAAGATCGCGGAGCAGAACTTTGAGAGACTTGAGCACATGGAGCTTGCATCCGATCTGACCCCAGCTGTTCTGGCATATGAGGGCCTGGCATATCAGTATATGGCTCCTGCAGTATTTGAGGATGGGCAGATAGAGTATGTTGAGGAGCATCTTCGAATATTGTCAGCATTCTACGGCGTTCTGAGACCATTGGATGGTGTGTCGCCGTACAGACTGGAGATGCAGGCCAGGGCTTCCATCGGAGGCCATAAGGATCTGTATGAGTACTGGGGCAGAACACTCTATGAGCAGATAAGAGATGAAAGCAGGATCATCATCAATCTTGCATCCAAGGAATACTCGAAGTGTATCGAGAAGTATCTGTCAGAGGAAGACAGATATATCACCGTCACCTTCTGCGAGAAGTCAGGAGATAAGCTGGTATCCAAAGGTACTTATGCCAAAATGGCCAGAGGAGAGATGGTTCGCTATATGGCGGAGCGTCAGATAGAGGATCCATTGGATATACAGAAGTTTGACAGGTTGGGATATCTCTTTCGGGCGGATCTGTCAAGTGAGAAGGAGTATGTGTTTGAGAGAGCAAATGCCAGAGTCCCTTCCGCCCGAGATCTCTGAGAGTG
>JAHBAA010000051.1 GCA_018385425.1 Acetatifactor sp. | reverse complement strand
TACTCTCCGAATACAGCCTTGTAATCGTTCTGGAACTTGATGATGCCGGCATCGGTCAGAGGATGCTTGGTCATCTGCTCGATCACAGAGTAAGGAACGGTAGCGATGTCAGCGCCTGCAAGTGCACAGTCGGTAACATGGATAGGGTTACGAACGCTTGCTGCGATGATCTGTGTATCCAGGTCGGTAACTGCGAAGATATCAGCGATCTCACGGATCAGGTCTACACCTCTCTGGCTGATGTCGTCGAGACGGCCAAGGAAAGGAGAAACGTAAGTAGCGCCTGCGCGTGCAGCCAGCAGAGCCTGGTTTGCGGAGAAGATCAGGGTTACGTTGGTCTTGATTCCCTCTGCAGTCAGAGCCTTACAAGCCTTCAGTCCTTCTACGGTCATAGGGATCTTCACTACCATGTTGGGATGGATCGCTGCGATCTCGCGGCCTTCCTTGATCATGCCTTCTGCGTCAACGGTGGTAGCCTTCACCTCACCGCTGATAGGTCCGTCTACGATGGATGCGATCTCAGCGATCACCTCTTTGAAATCTCTGCCTTCCTTAGCGATCAGGGAGGGGTTAGTGGTAACGCCACAGATCACGCCCATGTCGTTAGCCTTCTTGATGTCTTCTACCTTAGCGGTGTCAATAAAAAAGCGCATACAAAATTCTCCTTTTCTAAATCGGTATTGTGAATCGTGCACGAGCACGATATCTATCCTAAGTATAATATTACCGGGCAAAAAATACAAGGGGGATTTCTGGTTTTTTTGAAAAAAGTGGGGCGTCGTGTTGACGGTGGGAGGAAAAGGTGCTGCAAAAAAACCGGCCACAGGGGCCGGCTTTCTTTTTTATCGAATTAATCCTGCAGGATGCTTACATACTTCACAGGGGTACGGTAGTTGTACTTGCTGATCTTGATACCGGTCTTCGGGCTGCTGGCGTGGATGACCTGGCCGCCGCCGATGTACATGGATACATGGTTGATGGTGCCGGAGCCGTTGGCGTAAAATACCAGATCGCCGGGCTGGAGCTCGGAGGCGGAGATCTTCTTGCCTTCGTTGGCCTGTACCTTTGCGGAATGGGTCAGCTTGATGCCGTATTTCTTGTAGATGGAAAGGACAAAGCCGGAGCAATCGGCGCCCTTAGTCAGGCTGGTGCCGCCCCACACGTAAGGGTTGCCCACAAACTGCTTCGCGTACTCTACCATGTCTACGCGGACATCGGATACACCTGCCCCGTACAACAGCTCGGACATGGTGATGGCTGTGGTCAGGTTCTCCTTCACGGTAACGTACTCTGCCGCCACATAGGCGTCCTCGCCGTCGATGGAAACCTTCACCCAGTCTTCCAGAGTCTCTAAGTATTCCAGTTCCTCACCCTTCAGTACTTTGGTCAGGATGGCGGAGTCGGTATTTGCCTCCTCGCGGACGTTCAGTCCGTCGGTCTCTGCGATGGCTACGGTGCTGACCAGCTCCTGCGCTTTCAGGATCGCTGCCGGGCCGGTAAGCAGGTAGTCCAGATTCACGTATCCGGTGACTTCGCCGGAGGTAATGTATGCCCAGCCGTCTGCGATCTCTAAAACCTCGCAGGCTGCATTCTTGGGCATCTTGCCCACCAGCTTGCCGGAGGTAGAGGGCTGTTCGCGGACGTTCAGGTTGCCGCTCTCCACGTCGGCGATACCGATATCGGTGTAGCCCCAGTGGGAGCCTTTGCGCTGTTCAGCCGCCTGGATGTATTCTTCTGCGGAAAGTCTGGCCTCAAAGAAGGAAGCGATTCCTGCAGTCGGCATGATGCTGCCCTCCATGGCGCTTGCCTGGATCGGAGCGGCGAGAGCCACTGTGACACCGGCAGCAAGCAGCGCGATAGACTTTTTTCCCCACGTAAAACTCATAATATTTCTCCCCATATGATAACGCCCTCTCCGAGGGTATGTATCTCAGAAATTGTTACTTTTTCCAACAACAAAATTCATTTTTCTTACGAAGTAATTACAATTTTGTTACATAACCCATTATAAAGGGGAGTTTTCCGGTTGTCAAGGGCGTGTATCTACAGAAATTCTTAAGATTTCAGCGCATTCGTTTTTTTCTGCATTTTTTCAGGGAAGCTGCAGTAGGGAGTGCCACAGGGGACAGACATTGAGGCCAAAAACACCGTCCCCAATGGCCCCTGGAATTAGTTTGACTCGTTGTCTGCCACTGCGAAGGCGATGTTGGTGGCGTGGTCTGCCACGCGCTCCAGACCGGATACGATGTCGGAGAAGATCATGCCGGCTTCGGGGCTGCATTCGCCCTTGGTCAGACGCTGTACATGGAATTTCTGGAGTTCTTTCTCCTTGTCGTCGATGCGCTCTTCCAGTTCCTGGACATCCTTCAGGTGGGAATCGTCTCCCTTCACGAAGGCGGCAACCGCGTACTGGATCAGGGTGTTGACCATATCCAGCATCTCGCCCAATTCCTTCTGGGCTTCCTTGCTGAATCCGGTGCCCTCTTCCTTGCGCTGTCTGGCTGCGTCCGCTACGTTCTCGGCGTGGTCGCCGATACGCTCGATGTCGTTCACTACGTGGAACAGGGCGCCGATGCTCTTCAAATCTTCGATGGGCAGTGTGGACTGGTTGATCTTCACCAGATAGTCGGTGATGGCGTGGTTCAGGAAATTGATGTTCTTCTCAACCTCGTATACTTCTTCAATATCTTCTTCGTCCAGCGTGATCAGGGCGTTCATAGCACGGTTCAGGTTCTCGCCGGCCAGGGAAGCCATACGGTCCAGCTCCTTGATCACCTCCACCACTGCAGTGGCAGGATTGAAGACCACTTTGTCGCCGATGTATTTCAGCTGATAGCTCTCGCGGTAACCGATCTTCGCATCCTCACCGGGCAC
>JAHBAA010000029.1 GCA_018385425.1 Acetatifactor sp. | reverse complement strand
GACCGATGGGGACGGTGTTTTTGGCATCAACATCTGTCCCTGCTGGCCCCTTTACAGGTGGAGGCGATGACCCGGCGTGAGATTCCTGTGAGCCTGCTCAGCTGCCGGCCCGAAATGCCACACCCATATAAGTCCCTAAGATATCTGTCCCTTGTGTTCATATCAAGCTTTTGAAAGTCTGCAGGCGAGGTACAGGAAGTCCTCTGCAAAATGATTTTCAGGGCGTCTGAATCAAGAAGGTAAGTGGAAGTGGTATCATCCATACAAGCATCATGTGAAGGACAGTTGAGATACTTGATGCATTCATCTGGGGTTGGAAACAGCTGCTGAAGGGTGTCAATGTCTATAAATTGGGAGTTGTTTGTAAGGTAATCGTTATAGCTGCTCCAGGGATACGTCCCGAGGGCAGATTCGAGATTTGCATGAAGAGGATTCTGGTGGATATAGCGAAATACAGTTATGAAATATCTGATGTCATTTACAGGTTCGCTTCGAAATCTGTCCTGAAACAGATGACCTGTTCGTTGGTATTTTTGGTTGTACCATTTCACGAATTTGACCTCTATCCTTTTCATGATGATTTCGAGGACGGTGTCTGTTTCCTCAAGCAGCAGGTGGATATGATTATCCATGAGACAATATGCATACAGTTTAAAATGGCATAGATCTTTGTAGTACTGCAGACAACTGATAAAGTACTTATAATCATATTGATCTTCAAAAATGATCTGCCGGTTGATGCCTCTTAGAATGACATGATGAATCTTTAGATTGCTTTGCTTTCTTGCTCTTCTTGGCATATGAATTTTCCTTTCTGAGATGTTTTTTCGTGAGAATTCATGCTTGAGATGAAATAGTGGGAATAAAGTGCGAAAGAATATATTGGTATTGATAGAAAAAGGAATTGAGTGTAGATACTACTGGCTATATTGTACAAAAGTCAGTTAGAATTTGCAACCAATATTTTTATGAACCAATGGGGACAGACATTGGAGCCAAAAACACCGTCCCCCTGGCGAAGGAGAGAAAATGAGTACGATAATCAGAAATATGACCGTGAATGACAAAGAGCAGGTGATGGAGATGATGAAGACTTTTTATGCCTCGCCGGCGGTGTGGAGCAACGGTTCGGAGGAGATCTTCGCCGCCGACATAGAGAATTGTGTCAATGACAGCCCCTATCTGGAGGGGTATATTTTCGAGGATGCAGGCGAGCTGCAGGGCTATGCTATGCTTGCCAAAAGCTTTTCCACTGAATTCGGTAAACAATGTATCTGGATAGAAGACCTTTACATCAATGATCGGTACAGAGGGCTGGGAATCGGCAGCCGGTTTCTGGACACCATCCGGGAGAAATATCCGAATGCCATCTTCCGGTTGGAGGTGGAGGACGACAATGAGCGTGCGATCCGGGTATATGAGAAGAGTGGATTTACATTCTTACCATACAGGGAAATGAAAAGATAGAGGGAGGCGGCGTCTTTCTGCCGCCTTCTGTTTTTCTTTCTGAATTGCCTATTATAAATGAACAGTGTATAATGAGAGAGAAAGTCATACTTTGAAAATGGATAGGTTTTTATATGGGTACTTGTTTAGAACTTTTTCTTACCTTTGCCAAGATCGGAATGTTTACCTTTGGCGGAGGCTATGCCATGATCTCGCTGATCGAACATGAATGTGTGGAGGAAAAACGCTGGATCACTGCCGATGAACTGATGGACATTACGGTCATCGCAGAGTCTACTCCGGGCCCTGTCGCAATTAACTGCGCTACCTATACCGGCTACAAGAGAGCCGGGATGAAGGGGGCGGTTGCCGCGACGGTCGGTATGGTGCTTCCCTCCTTTCTGATCCTCCTCCTGATTTCTTCTTTTATGGACAGTCTCTTAGAATACGAACTTGTGGAGAAGGCATTCAAGGGAATCCGTGTGGCGGTAGGTTTTCTGATTACGAAGGTGGGGATCAATATGGTACGGAAACTGTTGAAAACTGCTTCCCACAGGTATATCAGTGCCGGCTTTGTCATAGGATTCTTTTTTCTGGTGATGACATGCAGTCTTCTTCAGATTCGGTATTCCACCATCGTTCTGATTCTGGCGTCGGGATTCTTAGGAGTGTGCATCTACAGTGTGATCGGGAGGAGAGAGCCATGATCTATCTGAGACTTTTTCTGGAATTTCTGAAGATCGGACTGTTTTCCTTCGGCGGTGCATACGCTGCGATTCCCCTGATACAGGATGTGGTCCTTGAGAACGGATGGATGGACAGCGAGATGATTTCCAATATGATCGCCATCAGCGAGTCAACACCCGGTCCGATCATGGTCAATGCCGCCACCTATGTGGGAAGTACGCAGGCAGGAGCCCTCGGGGCGTTGGCGGCCACCATTGGGGTGGTGCTGCCGGCGTTTCTCATCGTAATTCTGATCGTCAATTTGTTTCAGAAGCTGATGAAAAATCGGACAGCACAGCTGGTTCTGGCCGGAGTTAAGCCGTGTATCATGGGAATCATTATTGCGACCGGTCTTCATATGCTGGTATCCAATCTGTTTCTTACGGGACAAGACGGAATCATTGATCATGGCGTCCTGTGCATTTTGATCGTGTTGCTTCTGATCAACGGAGTGTTTCATCGTCAAAAGAAGGCCGTATCGCCGATAGCATTCATTCTCGTGTCTGCTGTGTTGGGTGTGATATGCTTTTAGGAGGACTTTTATGAGTGAAAACTTCAGTTTGTTAAATCTTCAGAATCAGCTGCTGTCGGAAAAAGCCAAGCAGGAGCTTCGCGCCTGCAATGCAGTCAGCGAAAGATTTGGTCTGAGCTTAAGCGAAGGAGAGATCGAGGAATTGGTGCAGTGCAGGGCGAAGGCCCTGAAGGATACCGGCCGCGTGGAATTCGGCGGGGGAATTCTGCCCAAGCTGATCTACGCCTTCTGCGATTCCGAGTATGTGGACCAGGACAATTTCGCGGAAACACTGGCGGAGCTTCAGGATGCCTTCTACTATTTCAAGGGGGAATCTCTGGAGCAGTACACAGACGATGAACTGATCGATTTTATGGTGCGTGTGTTCAATGGCAGAGCCCAGGGTTCCATCGAGTACCTGATGGGAACTTCGCTGGAGACGATGTGCAGATATGCGAAGGGAGACTACGACTCCACCGATGCGGAAGAGGCAGGTGATCTGTTTTGAGTCATCAGGAGAAAAGAAGTGATCTGGTCTGTTCCTTCCGCTTTTCGGAGGAGGAGCAGCAACAGTATTATCTGAAATTGTTGGAGCTGCTGACGTGGCAGTCCGCGAAATACAATGGTACGGACAGCACTTCTATGCCTGCGGAGACGGCGAAGGAACTGCTGGCCTCTTTGGTCTACACCCTTTCTGTGGCTGCGGGAGAGGACGGAATGTCTGACTGCGAGCTGCTCAAAAGTGATCTTCGGCAGGTGATAGGAAGAGGGCAGGCGATTCTGGATCGGAAGAGAACCGCGCTGGAGCTTTCCTGGGGAGTATTGTGTCTGGAGGCACCAAACATTCCGAATGTGTACTATATGGACACCATGAAGAATCTGGGAGAGTTTTTCAAACACTACGAACTGTATTACTTCGCCCATCAGATTCCCTGCAGCATTGATTATCCGCTGCTTGGTCCGATTGAGGAAAGCGTTCAGGGAATCAGCTTTATTGAGGAATATATGCGCCGGCTTCGGATGGAAAATCAGCTGATTCATTTCTTTGGGACGGAGACCGTGACGCTGTTTCTAAATAGGATACAGGTGAATTACCGCGAGGAGTACGGCAATCTGTGTGAGCCTGTGCTGGTAAATGCCATCGGCAGGGTGATCTGTGGCATGGAACCGGATTCCCCGGACCTGACCGGGCAGGACGCAGCTTTCCTCGAGAAGATATTTGCGGGGAAGTCTGCTGCAGAGATCCGGGAACTGCTGTCTCCGGCGATGGAGAGAATCTGCCGACTTGCCTTTGTAGAGGAGGTTTCCTATTTCGAGAAATTCCTGCATAGTCTGGTGCTTCGAATTGAGATCGCCGTGCGAGAAGGCAACCTGACAAACATCTTTCTCCCTGTCAGACGATAGACCCGTCAAAAGCGCAGAGCTTCATTGCCGGAAGAAACCGATTGAAGGACGAATCGTGGTACTGCCGGCAAGAATGCACCTGCGATCCGACCTGACAATTATATTGCGTAAACATGGGATTCTGTGTTAAAATGATATTTAGTGGGATTTTATCCTTGCAGAATTCTGAAGGAGTTTTTATGGACAAGATATTATTGTTTATTCCGATGTATAATTGTGAGAAGCAGATCGTGCGTGTGCTGGATCAGCTGACACCCCATGTGTGTGAACTGCTCAGTGAGGTGATCATTGTCAACAACAGAAGCACGGACAACGGGGAGAAGGCAGTCAGCGAATATCTGGACACCCATGAGAAGAGTGTGAAGCTCTCTCTGTTGAGAAATCAGGAAAATTACGGGCTGGGCGGTTCTCATAAGGTGGCTTTCAAGTATGCGAAGGAGCACGGCTTTGATTACGTCATTGTGCTTCATGGGGATGATCAGGGAGATATTTCCAATATCGTACCTTACCTGGAAAGCGGAGAATACCGCAATTATGACTGTTTCCTGGGCGCGCGGTTTATGAAGGGCTCCCGTCTGGAAGGGTATTCCGGTTTCCGAACCTTTGGAAACATTGTGTACAACCTGCTGTTCTCTGTTGTCTGCGGGAAATGGATCACGGATCTGGGCTCAGGACTGAATCTGTACAGAGTCTCCATCCTGGAGTCGGATTTCTATCTGAAATACAAGGATAATCTGATGTTTAATTATTGCATGATCATGGGGAGTACCTTCTATCGGCACAGGATCAGGTTTTTCCCGATCATCTGGCGGGAGGACGATCAGGTCTCGAATGTGAAGATGGTCAATCAGGCAGTGGTTGTCCTAAAGCTTCTGGGCAGCTTCCTGCTTCATCGGAAGAAATTCGTGGTCAGCGAACACAGAGACAGAGTAGTGGAAAGCTATGATGCAGCAGTGGTATATGAGAATCAGGTAAAATGAGGATGAAGAATAAAGGGTATCAGGTGATCAATCTCATAGTATTGGCAGTTTCAGCCGGCTTCTTCGTACATATGCTCTGTACGAAATTTACCTTTTCCGCATCCCCGGAGTATCTTCTCGTTATGGTTTTTGCAACCGTTCTGGTTCATCTGCTGAAGGGCCTCCGACTCTATATCATCATGTGTGAGTCGGACATCTCGCTCTCGAACTTTGTGAAGACCTACTGTAAAGTGATTCCCGTGAGTATGATCCTGCCCTGCAAGATCGGCGAGCTGTATCGAATGTATTGCTATGGTATTGAGGTGAAAAACTATGTGGAGGCTGTGGTGGTCGTATTGTTTGACCGCCTCATCGATACACTGGGACTTGTGATGATGATGTTGGTCATCAGTTTGATCTTTGAAACCGGCATGACTGCCTTCCTCTTTCTTCTGATCGGTGGACTGCTGGTATTGTTTGTTCTCTATTACAGTTTCCCGGGAATCTACAAATTCTGGAATCACCATCTCATCGAGGGAAGGGCTACAGAGAGGAAACTGGCCGTTCTGCAGTTTTTGTCGATCATCAATCAGTTTTATCAGGAGATTCGGAAGGTATCTCAGGGGCGATGGAGTTTATTGTTTCTGCTGTCCATTGCGGCCTGGGCGTGTGAGATCGGAGCTGTGGTATTTACGGGAAGAATGGCAGCAGACGAATTGGGTGGGGCTATCTCCCGCTATCTGCAGTCCTCTATGGGGAATCAGATGACGGATCAGTTTGCCTGGTTCCTGGTGACCAGCTTTATCCTGCTGACAGGGCTGTATGTAGTGATCCGATTGCTTGGCAGGAAGAAAGGCAGCAGAAAAGTATGAAGACAATCGTGATTTATGATGATGCCATTCACAAGAGTGAGCTGATAAAGGACATCATTGGCGAAAAGGGCTTTGGAGAGGTCGTCATCAACAAGAAGAAAAATGAAGACAGATATCGGGAGATGATGGAGCAGGCTCTGGGCGAGCTCCTCTGGTTCAAAATCACCTCGGTCTATCAGTACAGTGATATCATGTCCCGGATTGCCTCCCTTGACACGGAAAACGTAAGAGTGGTTCACGCTTTTGCCGATTTCTATATCGTGGACAGCAGTCAGGCACAGCTGACCTTCCGAAAGACCTTCTATGTGGATGACGTATATACGGCGTATCTGGAGGAGAACCCGGCAGCGGTGCTGTTTCCCTCCGTAACCGCCTACGGTTCTTTCTGTAAGAATGTGCTTGCCGGCGAGGATTCCAAGAGTCTGGCCCAGAAATTCAAGGGCAGAATTCCCATTGAGGGCGTGATGGACATCGGGAATGTGAGCAATTTTATCCTGTGTATCTCCGGCAATTTTGATTCCAGGTTTTTTAACAGCGTCTCCGGAGATCAGTTTATTGTAGAGAAGAAGTCCTCCAATCGTAAGAAGATCAAGAGCGAATATACGTTTTATCAGCTGGTACCTGAGGACATGAAATACTGGTTTGTGATGCCCTTTGACTACCGGGAGACTCCGGAGTATGCCAGCTACAAGATGGAACGGCTCCATATGACAGACCTGGCCATCAAGTGGGTGCACGGTTCCATGGATCCGGAGGAGTTCGGGGAGCTGATGGATCGATACTTCTATTTCTTTCGCTCCAGACATTCGAAGGACTGCTCCGCAGAACAATATGCCGCTGTAACCGACGGACTGTTTGTGGAAAAGGTACATTCCAGAATCGCTGAACTAAAGGGAAAGAAAGAGTTTGAGCCCATCAACAGACTGTTGGAGCTTCACTGTGATACCCGAATCGATGCGCTGGTGGAAAAGTATTTCCGGTTAAAAGAGAAGATCGAGAAGAAACTGACCTTTGAGAAGAAGCTGGTGATCGGACACGGGGATCCCTGTTTCGCCAATGCCCTGTACAGCAAGGCCACCAAGACCCTGAAGTTTATTGACCCAAAGGGGGCATTGACCGAGGAGCAGCTGTGGACCAATGCCTACTATGACATTGCCAAATTGAGTCACTCAGTCTGCGGCAATTACGATTTCTTCAACAACAATCTGTATGAGATCCGGATCGGAAGAGATTTTTCCTATGAACTGGAGATTCAGTCGGGAAACCAGGATTATGTGGAGATTTTTAGGCGGAAGGCGGAGGAGAACGGGTACGATTATTGGGCCGTGCGAATCTATGAGGTATCCCTTTTCCTGTCCATGCTTCCTCTGCACATCGACAATCCGCATAAGGTGTTTGGCTTTATCCTGAACGCAAAACAGATCATGGAGGAGATAGAGAAGAATGTTTAGCGAGTATTCATTTGTTTTTGATATTGACGGGACCATCTGTAAGATCAAAGGGAAGGGAGAGCGGTACGAGGACCTGGTGCCCTACCCGGAGATCGTGGAGAAAATGCGTTATTACAAGGAACAGGGTGCGAAGATCATTTTATACACTTCCCGCAACATGAATTCCTACAACGGCAATCTGGGAATGATCAATGCGCATACGGCACCGATCCTTCTGGAATGGCTGAAGAAGTGGGACATCCCCTATGATGAGATCGTATACGGCAAGGTCTGGCCCGGACACAAGGGCTTCTATGTGGATGACAGAACCATCCGCCCCAATGAATTTTTGAGTTGTAATATCGAGGAATTGGAGAGAATCTGTGATGAATCAAAGTGCAGCGATGGGGAATGATGTTCCCGAAAAATTGGATGTGGTGATTACCATGGGAGGGTTGGGCTCCCGTTTTCTGAAAGCGGGATACAAGCTGCCCAAGTATATGATACCTGCCAAGGGCAAGACACTGTTTGAGTGGTCCATGATCAGTCTGGAAGGGTTCCGGGAGAGAGTGGAGCAGTACATTTTCATTGCCCTGAAGAATGATGAACTGGATGTGCGGGGATTTGTGGAAAAAGAATGTGAGCATCTGAAGATTCGGAACTATCAGATCATTCTTCTGGACAGGCTGACAGACGGACAGGCTACAACAGCGGTGATGGCAAAACAGTATTGGCACAGGGATAATGGTCTGCTCATCTACAACATCGATACCTATGTGGAAGCCGGAGAGATGAAGTACAGCGATCTCAAGGGGGATGGATTTATCCCCTGCTTCCGCGCAGAGGGAGATCACTGGAGCTTTGTCCGCACAGATGAGAACGGAGAAGTGGTGGAGATCAAGGAAAAGCAGCGTATTTCGGATCAATGTACCTTGGGTGCATATTATTTCAGATCCTGTGAGTTCTATCAGCAGTTGTATGAGGAGTACTACGGTGTCCCCAGGGAACTGGTGAACGGGGAAAAGTATGTGGCCCCTTTATATGATTACCTGTTGAGCAAAGGCGGAAAGATCTATATCAGCGAGGTTCCTGCCCGGGCGGTGAATGTGTTGGGAACCCCGGAGGAATTATCCGCTTTTTTGCATCAAGAGGAATAGTTGGAGGGTGATTATGTTTGAAAAGAAACGTGCCGCGTTGTGTATGATGTGGGCTGCAGTTCTATACGTTTTCATTTCAAAAATTACATCTTCCTTCTTCTATCCTGTCTGTCCCAATGTAGGAAAGGAAAATGTGGCATATCGGTATGCAAAGACCGGGAGTACTCTGATGGAGGATACACTCTCCCGGTATTTGTGTGTGGTTTTTTCCATGGCGGCAGCAGTACTTTTGCTGTTTCTGCTCTTTGCATGGTGCTATTTTCTGTTTCGAAAATATAGGGAGGAGCCGGGGCTTCGCAGATGGATCCTGGTTTTACTGGCGATCAATGCCGCCGGAATCGGGGTCGCCCTGCTGCTGTACCCTACGCCCATCTATCTGAGTGCAGACACCTTTCACAACTATGCCTATGCAAAAGAGTGGCTGCCCATGTACTGGCACGGTTTTCTGACCAATGTGATCTACTGTGCCGCCTTTCTGCTGATCCCCCATCCGGTCAGCATGATGCTGGTTCCGGAACTGGTGGCGATCAATGTTATCTGTTACCTTTTGTTTCGTATGTACCGGAAAGCGGGCAGAGCTTCTCTTCGGATGCTGATTCCCTTTGTGGGAATGCTGTTTCTTGTGCCGGAGATGACGCAGATCTGCCTGCTTGTGGGAAGAAACTATATGTACGGAATTCTGAATCTGGCGTTTCTGGGTCTTCTGTGTGTTGACCGGCTGTATGAGAAGCCGCTGACAAAACCCAGGATGATCGTATACGGTTTGCTGGCGGCGATGATCGTTACCTGGCGAAGCGAAGGAATTCTCTGGCTCATCGGATACCCTCTGATTCTTATTCTGGTGTATGGCAGAAGGAGCAGGGCATTTTCCCGTAAAGGCTCCCTGCAGGGGATCCTCATTTTCCTGGCATTTTTTGTCCTTCTGAATCTGCCGATGAAGTACGGTGCAGATAAATATCAGGAGCAGGATTATTTTATCATCAATCTGCCGGGACCGTTGGCGGCTGTGCTTCAGCATCCGAACGTGAATCTCTCCTATGATGGGGCGGAGCAGGACATGCAGGCCATTGAGGCAGTGATCCCTATTTCCTATCTGAAGAATTTCGGAGACAACGCATCGGTGGTCTACAACTATGAAAACGGAAGGTATGCGAGACAGAGCGCTGCCGGTGAAAAGGGCAGGCAAATGGTTCTTTCCTCCTATCGTTTTCTGCTGCATAATTTGGATCTTTTCCTGAAATATCAGCTGAATATAGCGTTTCAGAGTCTCTCCCTTCCACCCCTGTTTGATGACATGATCTTCCGATATGACCAGTCAGTGTCGGAAGAGGGGAGCCAGGTGATGCAGATGGTGCACAGCATCTATGATGCCGGCCGTGACGATATCGGCAACTATCCTCTGTTGTCCGGCAATTCCGTTGTAGACAGAATTCAGTGGAGGTTCGATGACTTTTTGGGAATGGAATACCTGATCGGACGCTTCCTCAGAATCGCAGTGTTTTTGACATTCCTCGTGATGTGGATCCACGCGATGGTTCGAAGAAATTGGTTCTATATCGTTGTGATGACCATCAATCTTGCTTTGTTTGCAGCGGTTGTATTGACCCTGCCTACGGTGAGAACCAATTATTTCTTCTATCTGTTTTTTAATATGTATTGGACGCTTGCATTTTATCTGATACAGTTGAAGACAAACAGGAGGCAGATCCCATGTGACGAAAAGGATTCCGGTATGCAATGCCTCGATGACAGTGCAGAGTAAGATCCGGGATAACGGTTCTTAAGGTCGGCTGCCGGGGATTAGAAACCGGGAAGCACTTTGCGGGCATTGTGACAGAAGGCATCAAATAATATCAGGAGTAAAAAGCAGCAACGATTTCTTCGTTGCTGCTTTTTGATTGAGAAAGCAAGAGGAACGCAATCTAAGAAATATTACTGTGATTTTACACAGTATTTACTTGAAAACGATTGTATATTTTACGTGCCGAAAATAACCTATTAGTGACAGAGACTGGCATGAATGGAATGGAAGGAAATGGAATGGACGAACAGATACAAAATTCTATCAATATATCGGAGCTTTTTGAAACTGCAGGACAGATGGGATACCTGTGGGAGTTGGAAAAAATATGCAGAACCAATGCCTTGAAAAACGCTGTGGGAAAACCGGACGGCGTAAAACTGTTTATCAACGTTGATGGAAATGTGTTGAGTGACAGTAAGTCCATCAAGGGGTTTACTAAGGAAAAACTCCGGATGTTTTCCCTGAAGGCAGAGGATGTGGTCTTTGAGATTACAGAGAGGAGCAATTGTGATAATCATCGGCCATTGAGCACTTTGATAAAGCACTATAGAGAACAGGGGTTTGAAGTGTAAAGAATGGGCAGGAAGGCTATGTTGGGATCAAGATGAATTCCCTGACGGACAAGGTAATTATTGACAAGCTGATCGAGGCCTCTCAGGCGGGTGTACGGATCGAACTGATCGTCAGAGGAATCTGCTGCCTGATTCCTGAGGTGCCCGGTTACACGGAAAACATTAAGGTGGTCAGCATCGTGGGACGTTTTCTGGAACATTCCAGAATCTATCGATTCGGTGCAAAAGACAGAGAGAAGGTTTATATTGCTTCTGCTGATTTAATGACGAGAAATACAGTACGCCGAGTAGAGGTGGCTGCACCGATTTTGGACAAGAAGGTGAGAGAGTATCTTTCCTGGATGTTTGAGACGATGATGAATGATGATGAGAAGGGCAGGAGACTCACCACAAAAGGAACTTATGTGGAACGAAACATCAATAAGGTAAAACTCAATTCTCAGGAACTGTTCTATTCTCTTGCATACAGTAATGCAGAGAATAGATTTTAAGAGAATGACAAAAAAAGTCTCAGAAGATCACTTTATCCTGGAATAATGCATCAAATTTCATGAAATGAAGTGACAATTTTGTAAAAATGTGGTAAAATGTCTTCTAATATAGAGAGATATTTTTTCTCTTCGGGGGGATAGTTTTTTGAGAAAGAAAATCGGGGTATTGCTGGGACAATTGGACGAAAGTACACAGATGCGGTTTATGCTTGGTTTCATACGGGAAGCCTATGCATATGACATGGACGTCTGTGTTTTTTCTATGTATCAAAAGTACCAGCTGACAGAGTTAAGGGATATCGGGGAGTCCAATATTTTTGAATTGATTCCCTATGAAATGTATGATGCCTTTGTAATTCTGTTGGATACGATTCTGACGCCGGGAAAAGGGGAAGAACTGGAGCAACAGCTTAAGAGGCGGGCCAGAGGACCTGTGTTGGTTGTGGATCAGAAAAGCGCCTATTTTGACACGGTTATGATGGATCACTACACACCGGTGTTACATATTATCGATCATCTGATCGAAGAGCATGGCTACACGGATATTGCTTTTCTGGGCGGTAAGGAAGGGCATATTCATTCCGTACAGCGTCTGCAGGCATTCTATGACAGTATGTCCAAGCACGGTCTTGAGGTCGGGGTGGACCGGGTGTATCACGGCAATTACTGGTACGACAGCGGAGAAGCCTTCGGAAAGATTCTTATGAGGGATCGGGAGCATCTGCCCCAGGCAGTGGCTTGTGCCAATGATTATATGGCGATCGGTCTGATCGCCTATCTGGAAGAGCAGGGGGTACATGTGCCGGAGGACATCGCAGTGACAGGCTACGATTCGGTGGAGGATGGTCGGCACAGTCCGATTCCTTTGACCTCAGCGGATATTCCTGCCGGTGAGTGTGGCTCCTACTGTGTACAGTGGCTGATCGCAAAGCTGGAGAATCAGCCGGTGCCGGAGTTCTCCATCCAGCCCAGACTGGTTCACGGCGGTACCTGTGGCTGTGAGTGGGACAGGGCGAGTATTCCCTCCATTCTTCGAAAAGAGTGGAAAACGGAGGCTTCCTCCAAGGGCTTTTATTCCGAATTCAATCATTTGCTGGAGGACATGCTTTCCCAGACGGATTATGGCGGATTTTTCTATACGGTAATGGAGTATTCCCATCAGATCAGACCCTTCCACAGCTTTCATCTGTGCATGAATGAGAAATTTATGGTGCCGGAATCCAATTTGGGAGAGAGGGCGATCCGTAAGGGCTACGCGGATAGAATGGTTCCGGTGTTTTCCTGTACCGAAAATCCGGAGGAGAACAGACTGAATTTTATCGAGAGCTTTGACACAGGGCTTCTGCTGCCTCAGATGCATGAGGAGAGAGATTATCCCACCACTTATGTATTCAACCCGGTGTATTTCGACGATCGATGTTTTGGCTATACTGTCATCAATTACGGCAGGGAGATCTATCTGGGAACGTCCATGTTTCGTATCTGGATGCTGAACGTGATGCAGGGACTGGAAGCGTTCTTCCGGCAGCAGGCTTTGAAGAGACTGCTGAAGACGGTTCAGTCCACCCAGATTCGAGATTCTCTTACCGGTATGTACAACTATCAGGGCTTTATCCAACAGGCGGGTGCTCTGGTGGATACCTGTAAGGAGCAGAACGTGGAGATCTGCGTGATTGCTTTGGATATCAAAGGCTTCCACGGTATCAATGAGGTGTACGGACGAAAGAGCGGAGACAGAACACTGCGCTCTTTCGGAAGATATATTCAGGAATCCCTGGCAGATGAGAACAGTGAGATCTGCTGTCGGCTGAGCAATGATGAGTTTCTCATCGCACTGTTGGATTGGGATGGAGCAGTGAGGGTGAAGGCGATCATCGACTCTATCACCGAAAAGTGTAAGACCCACATTGTCTCCGGGGAAGCAGAGTGCGGGCTCTATTTCCACTATGTGTCCATCAACGGTTCACCGGATGACGCTGCAACCATGGAGTCGCTGATCAATTATACGGTAGCGAAGAAAAACCGTCTGAAGTCGGACGAGCATCGCAATGAGTTTGCCCAGGAGAGATTGTCCAGCGACGAGATTCAGCGCAACAAGCTGGTGGAGAGGATCATGGAGGAGAACCTGATCAACTACAATTTCCAACCCATTGTTCGGGCAAAGGACGGGTCGATTTATGCGTATGAGGCTTTGATGAGATGTGATGCCGTGGAGCATATTACCATCGCAGAGATCATGCAGGCTGCAGAGTGTCTGGGGCGGATGTACGATATTGAGAAGATGACGATGTTTACGGTAATGGAGTACCTGAACGAACATCACGGTGACTTTGGTGATACCAAGGTATTCATCAACAGTCTTCCCGGCTATCAGCTGACAGGGGAGGATGCCCGTTGGGTACAGAAGCAGTTTGAATATCATGCAGGACATCTGGTAGTGGAGCTGATCGAGAGCTCCGAGATGGATGATGAGAAGCTGGAGGAACTGAGGGAACGCTATGACAGGATGAAGGTGGAGATTGCTCTGGACGATTACGGCTCCGGCTATTCCAACGCCAACAACCTTCTGCGCTACCGGCCAAGATACGTAAAGATCGACCGCATGCTGATCTCAGATATTCAGCACAGCCCTCAGAAGCAGCATTTTGTGCGCAATATTGTGGACTATTCCCACCAGAATCAGATTCTGGCGTTGGCAGAGGGCGTGGAGAACAGCGAGGAACTGAGGGCGGTCATCAATATGGATGTGGACCTGATCCAGGGCTTCTTTATCGCCAAGCCGGAACAGAACCCTGTGGAAAAGGTACCGAAGGAGATCCGCGAGGAGATCAAGAGATACCAGAGTCAGAGAGAGACAGTGTACGATATATATCGAGAGAATTAATGGAAGAGATAGGCGGGGAAAAAGATGGACAGACAGAATCTGACACTGATGACAGATCTATATGAATTGACAATGATGCAGGGATATTTCAAAAACAAGGCTCAGAATACCACCGTTATTTTCGATGCCTTTTACCGAAACAATCCCTGTGGCGGCGGATATGCCATCTCTGCGGGACTGGAGCAGGTGATCCAGTATATCAAGGAGCTTCGCTTTGAGGCGGAGGATATCGAGTATCTGGGATCTCTGGGTATTTTCCAGCAGGACTTTCTGGAGTATCTGAGAGACTTCAGATTTTCCGGAGATATCTACGCGATTCCGGAGGGTTCCGTGATGTTCCCAAGAGAGCCTGTGATCAAGGTGGTGGCACCCATCATGGAGGCGCAGCTGGTGGAGACTGCGATTTTGAACATCATCAACCACCAAAGCCTGATCGCCACCAAGGCTGCCAGAGTGTGTTACGCGGCAAAGGGAGACGGTATCATGGAGTTTGGCCTTCGCCGTGCTCAGGGTCCGGATGCGGGAACCTACGGTGCCAGAGCTGCCATGATCGGCGGCTGTATCGGTACCAGCAATGTGCTCTGCGGCCAGCTCTTCGATGTACCTGTGAAGGGAACCCATGCTCACAGCTGGATCATGAGCTTTCCCGATGAATATACTGCGTTCAAGACCTATGCGGATATGTATCCCAACGCCTGTATCCTGTTGGTGGATACCTACGATACCTTAAAGAGCGGCGTTCCCAATGCCATTCGTGTGTTTACCGAAATGCGTGAGGCAGGGATCCCTCTGACCTTCTATGGCATCAGACTGGACAGCGGTGACCTGGCATATCTCTCCAAAAAGGCCAGAAAGATGCTGGATGAGGCAGGCTTCCCGGATGCGGTGATCTCCGCCTCCAACGATCTGGACGAGTACCTGATCGACAGCCTGAAGGCTCAGGGTGCCCAGATCACCTCCTGGGGTGTTGGAACCAACCTGATCACCTCCAAGGATAATCCTTCCTTTGGCGGTGTCTACAAGCTGGCAGCGATCCAGGGACCGGACGGTAAGTTCATCCCGAAGATCAAGCTGTCTGAGAACACCGAGAAGGTGACCAACCCCGGTGACAAGAAGATCTACCGTATCTACGAGAAGGAATCCGGCAAGATCAAGGCAGATTTGATCTGCCTGGCAGACGAAGTCTACGACGAGAACGAAGACATGCTTTTGTTCGACCCGTCCGAACCCTGGAAGAAGACGAAGCTGAAGGCCGGTACCTATACCCTTCGCCCTCTGATGGTTCAGGTATTCAAGGGCGGAGAGTGCTGTTATACTTCTCCGAAAGTAATGGACATTCGTGCATATTGCCAACAGGAGATGGCAACCCTCTGGGAGGAGACCAAACGACTGGTAAATCCCCAGAAGGTGTATGTAGACCTGTCCGCAAAGCTGTATGATATCAAGATAGAATTGCTCCAGAGAATGGGCGATAACTAAAATAAAGGAGGGCAGCCGCCCTCCTTGTTTTATGTTATGTACCCACCTCCCCGAGGCCACCCTGCCCCCCCTGTGGGAAAAACATTTGCGAGGCTTCCGTCGGGAGGTTTGCGCTGCCAGCCCCGCTTATCGGGGCGAGTTTGCCCGAATGGGGGCGAAAAGGGCGCGCGAACAGAGCAGAAAATGCAGCATGTTTTCCAACAGGGGGCAGGGTGGCCATCCATGGAGGCGGGTTCACGTAGGCCCCGAACTTTACTGCTCCATCTGGCGTCCCAGGAAGGAGGCTGCGGACTGGATCAGCTTCCATTCTATCTCGCCCATGCGCTGCCTGGAATCGTTCTGCAGCAGGATCACGCTGCCGATCACATCTCCTTCGCACAGGATGGGGGCGATGGCTTGGGAGTAGTAATCGGAAGGACCCTCATCACAGATTGTGATATAGGAGCGATCCCCCTTCACTGCAATTCCGCCTTCCCGTTCCTGAAGCTTTTCGTCCAGCAGTTCACTGACCGGCTTTCCCACCAGTTGTCGGTAGCCTCCGGCGGAGGCAATAAATTGCTCCCGGTCTGAGATCAGTGCAGTGTGACCGGAAACCTGAGCAAGACTTTCCGCATACTGTTTTGCAAAGGTGCTCATCTCCCCCAGAGGAGAGTATTTTTTTAAGATGACCTGTCCCTCCCGGTCGGTGAAGATCTCCAGAGGATCCGCTTCCCGGATGTGAAGCGTCCTGCGGATCTCCTTGGGGATGACCACACGTCCTAAATCATCGATTCTTCTCACGATACCTGTAGCTTTCATCATGTTTCCTCCAAATCTTGATCAATGGTTTCTTCTAGTATCTGTCAACAGAGGAATATTATGCATGGAGATCGCTATGCCTTAAGAGAATGCAGAGGGTAATCTTAAGGAATTCTTCATCTCTGCCCATGGTATTTCGAACAATTTTGTGATACAATCAGAAGGTATTATCGGTTAAACCAAACAAGGATCAATTGGGTGAATAGGAGGAGAATAATGAGAGATTTTGTGATTTCCACGGAGTCCAATTCTGATCTGTCACAGGAGTTTCTGGACAAAAACGGGATACTGGTCATTCCCCACTATTACAACGTGGAAGATAAGATATACGGAGAAGAGGGAAACAGACTGACCATACATCAGTTTTATGATGAGATGCGAAGCGGGAAAAAGGTTGGGACTGCTGCCAGCAATCCGGCAGTGATTCTGGAGAAGTTTTCCCAGATCGCTTCCCAGGGAAAGGATATTCTGCACATCAGCTTCTCCTCCGGGCTTTCCTGCGGTTACCAGAATATTGTGAATGGTGCCGAAGAAGTGATGGAGAAATACCCTGACTGTAGGATTATTGTGATAGATACCCTCTCTGCATCACTGGGGGAAGGACTGATGATTCAGCTGGCCCTGGACAGAAAGGCGGAGGGGAAAGGGATAGAGGAGATCGCGGATGAGATCCGCGGCATGTGTCCTCATATCTGCATTCAGTTTACCGTGGATGACCTGGAGTATCTCTACCGGGGCGGCCGCCTGTCAAAGACCGGTGCGGTGCTTGGTACGGTCATCAATCTCAAGCCGGTGCTGCATGTCAATGAGGAAGGAAAGCTTGTGGCCATTGCCAAGGTGCGGGGGAGAAGAAAGTCTTTTTCTACCATGCTGGACAATATGGAGGCAAAGCTGGGGTCCTTTAGGAAGAAGCAGATGTTCATCGGCATTCTCCACGGAGACTGTGAGGAGGACGCTTTGCTGTTAAAGGAGATGATCCGAACCAGATTCGGGTATGAGTCCTTTCGCGTGGAACCCATCGGTCCCAGTATCGGAGCTCACTCCGGTCCCGGAACCATTGGGCTTGTGTTCTTAGGAGATCAGCGATAAAGGCCGGGTATCAGGAGATCCATTCTCGGAAGTCCCGGATCCCGGAACCGCAATAATCACAGGCCTTTTTCGTGACATCAATGTTGCTGCCGCAGTTCGGGCATTTGATCAGATTGATACCCGGCTGCAGTCTTGTCCACAGAGCATTGTGCTTCAGAGTGAAGGTATCACTGACGTAGTCGGAGCGAATGCGCCCGCCGCGGAGGGCAACCAATCGAACCCTAAGGCGGACGTCTACATACAGCACACCCTCCCTCTGATATTCCCGATAGTCCAGATAATCCATGATATCGTAGTCGATCAGGTCCGGTGCGGAATAGTATTTCGCACCGGCTTCGTAGTTTAGGTTGTTGAAAAATCGCTGTTGATCGATGCCGGTACGTTTCCAGAAGTCCTGCTGCAGTCGATTTCTGTACTCCTTGTATTTCTTCACGGGCCACAGGATGATATAGGCATCACACAGGTAGAAGAGATAGTAGAGCAGCAGCGCCAGAATCCCCCCATAGAGGAAGACCTTGGACACATCGTAACTGTTGAAGGTGCGGGACGTCTTCACCAGGAAGAGATAGGACAGACACAGTGAAAGGAGCAGGTCTATTACTGCGGTGACGATCCGATACAGGGGATTTTTCAGCACCAGATCATAGTGCTGTTTGCTTCCCAGATCCTTATCCGTGTATACAAGATTGGATGCCGCGTCACAACAGGGGCATCCGTCTGCAAAATCCCTTATGGGACCGCTGAAGCCACAGTTGGCACAGGTATGGGGTGTCTCATCCGAAGCATCTGTCACATAAGTATATTCGATCCTGGAATCAAACTCCTTTTCGACATGGATGAACTTTCCATGCAGAAAGTATTCCTTCCGACAGCGAATTCCGCGAGAAATATTGTCGTTTACTGTACCGTCCGTATTTCTGGTGAAGAATTGTCCGTCACAGATGTAGGTGGTTTTAATTACGACGTCACGATCGGCGAGCCTGCGCAGATGATGGGTTTCGGATAAAAAGGCCATGGTGTTGCCTCCTATCAGTTATTGTTATTATTGTTGTTATTGTTATTATTATTGTTATTGTTGTTGGAGGAGGAACCGCCGCTTCGGCCGGAGCCTGAGGAGGGGGTGTAGTGGGGGATCACCCGGAAGGCAGTCTTTGTCAACAGGACCCCGTCAATGCCGGTGTTGATTCGCTTTGCCATCAGGACCTGTGCATGCTGTGTATCCGTTCCTCTGATCAGGACGAGGTTCTGCAGACCGCCCTTGACGGAACCGTCCGGATTCTGCATCAGAAAGACGTAGATATCCTCCAGCTGCGCCTCGGTCAGTGCATAATACTTTGTCAGTTCTATGCAACGTTTCATTCGAATCAGTTCTTCATAAGTTTCCGGTTCAAAGTTCATCTTGAAAACTCCTTGTCGATGTAATAGAATTCTATGTTCTGGAAAGGCAGATTGATGGCCTGAATGTGGTAGTAAGCATTGTTCTTCTGCTTCTGGTAGTGATACTCCCGCAGGGCTGTGGTGGTGAAGAACAGATTATTCGGTGTATCCATTGCATATTCCCCGCTGTATGCACGGATCAGCGGAGAAATGTCATATACAAAATCATCCGCCTCATTCGTAGAAGAATGCTCCAACACCCCCTTGAAGATCTGATGGGTGGCGATATGTCGCTGCTTCGTCCTGCCCTCGTCTCCGTAGGTGATCAGATCCCCGGAGAGAAGCATAATGTACAGGGCGTTATTCTCCGGGTAGTCACATTCCTGCTCCAACAGACATTTTTTCATTCGAATGATCACCCTGCTCTCAGGTGTGAGAAAGATCACCTCTCTGGCTGCCCTCAAAATCTGGGACTGCAGGGGATAGCGCACACCGTCCGCTTCCAGTTCAAAGACATCACCCGAATAGATATACTGTAGTTTCCTGTCCTCAGAAATGATCTGTGAAAGGGAAGGATAGGAGGTTTCCACGGGCTTCGGAAGGTAGGCACCGGGGTCCTCCAGCCGCATCTTAGCCACATAGGCATATACAGTTTCATCGTTGGCCGGATCCGGTTCAAAGCCCCGGTCCCGGTACATCTGCCGCTGCAGCAGACAGGTGTAGCTGCGACCGGCTCGGTAGGTGTTTTTCACGAAGGGACAGCCGGTCTTACACAGATACAGGTAGCCGCACCTTGTACATGCCTCATCCAGTGGCTGACGATTGTGGTTTTGAAATATTTTCGCAAAAGCGGAGTTTAGGACATCCTCCACAGAGTCGGTATAGAGATTGCCGTAGTAGTAATCCGGATGCTTCTGTCCTCTGACGCAGGAATAGATATCCCCGTTTCGTTCTAACAGGAAAAATTTCTCCCCACAGTTGTCACAGTTGGTGCAGTAGCCGGGGCCGAATTCATCGAACCATGGGCCGTTTACCCCGGCATCCAGATTAGTCCCGTCGAATTCTGCATGCATCCTGTTGTAAAATTCCAGCTGTTCCTCTTCACTGATATGGTGAAGCAAGTCTCCGGAATTGTAGTCGAAACCGATCATAAAGTTGAAATCGTTCATATCCAGGCAGGTGTTTTGGTCCAGGAATCGGATATCCTCCACGATCTGATCCACTAATTCGTAGTGTTCTTTGAAGATGGTGGCAGATACTTTTTTCCTGTTCGGAATAGATTCCAGCAGACGGATATTCTCCAGGATCCGGTCCAGCGTCTTCGCACCGGATTTTGTCACCCGGTAGGTGTCATGGAGAGACAGCGGCAGATCCAGACTGCCGGACACGGACACGTTGAATTCCCGGATGGTGTCGATATGTCGATCCAGACCGTACAGGTTGGTCTTAATGTGTGGTCTGCCGACCTTGAAGCCGGCTTCTGTGATCAGTGCGCGGTTTTCTTCGTAGTAGTCGCTGATGTACCGGATCAGATCGTGGAACTTTCTCTTTGACAGTGTGGTCACTTCGCCGCCATGTAAGGAGATGTTGAAGGGGATCACACCTGCCCGGCGGAACTTTTCCACTGCATACTGCAGGGTCTCCAGGCAGTCACTGCCCTTTTGATCGTCAACAGTCTGATCCTCCAGGTAACAATATCTGCACTGCATATTGCAGGCCATCGTGGGTACATATAATAAATGGATAAATTTATTGTTCATAGTAATTGATCTTAGTTGGACTTTCTTTGAATGCACGGTCATTGATGTATACTCCGGTGGGCAATGTGATCTCCACCAGACGATTGCAGCTACGGAAGGCAGAGGAGCCGATCTCCTGCAGGCTGCTTGTGGGGGAAATACTTACCTCACTTAGGCCGGAATTGCCGTAGAAGGCATGCCCGCCGATTCGCACCACACGATCCGGTATCTCGATTCTTTGCAGCGAAGAACAGTTTTCGAAGGTATTGCCCCGTATTTCCGTAAGCCCCGCAGACAGCTTCACCACAGCAAGAGCGGAACAGCCGTAGAAGGTCTCTCCGCCCAGCTCGGTCACGGTATCCGGCAGAGCGATCGCCTTCAGAGACTTACAATTGTAAAATGCCCCGCCGCCCAGATAGGTCAGCCGATTGGGCAGGGTCACCTGCTTTAGGGAGCGGCAATTTTTGAAAGCCTGTCCCCGTATCTCGGTGATGGTATTGGGCAAGTCTATTTCTTTTAGCAGAGGCAAATTGGAGAAGGTGTTCCCCCTCAGGCCGGTGACGGGTTCGCCGTTGTAGGTATCCGGGATGGAGGCTGTGGTCAGATTGGTGACACCGAAGGTATAGAACCGGACGAAGTATCCATTCTCCGCTTTCTCATAGAGAATGTGCGGCTTTGCAAAGACAAACAGCGCAGCCACGATTGCCGCGGCTGACAGTATGAGCCTGAATTTGCCGCTGTAATCCGGTATGAGGGAGGTCTGTACCTGCATGACGATATTGGAGATCTTCTCCTGGGGTCTGGATTTCACTTCCTTTTTCAGATAGTTCATCAGTTTGTATCGGCCGGTCAGGATCCAGTACACAACCAGAATCACCAGTCCCAGGGCGTAGGTGGCAAGGGAAAGGTGGAAGAAGATCAGGGAGAGATATAGGAAGAGCAATACCGCAAACAGGATGCTTAAGATATTCTTTCTGCGCAGCACCTCCCCGGGAATCAGATGCTTCGAATCGGTCAGGCCGATCCGATTCATTTCCCGTTCCAGAAAACTTTCCAGACAATCCTCCTCCGACAGAGAGAACATGGGATCAAAATCCCGGGGCAACACCAGCCTCCCCTCGGCAGGCATGGGTTGATTTGCAGAGAAGTTGGGGTGCTTTTCGGAAGAAAGAGTTCTGCTGTTACCCAACAATCTGGAAAGGGGGCCTAACAGACAGGCACCGATAAACACTGCAATGAAATCCGCCATGGCGATATTGGTGGTGATGAAAAAATCAAAAAATAACAGGATGGCCGCCCGGATCCCGAACAGCTTCCAGAACATTTTTTTACTGTTGTCTCCGGAGAGAATTTTGGAGAGCGGCATTAACACAAAGAGAGACATATGTATCGACACGAATGCCTCCATTCCCAATGCCACAAGCAACCCCAAACCATTGTCTGACATGATCGATCTTCCTCCCTGTAATGTATGAATAATCACATTATAGCAGAAATTCTGACAAAATAAAAGTGAGAACCGGAGGAGAAAGAGGGAAATTGGGGATGATAAATAAAAAATGGCGGATTGTATCGTAATCTGTTATTCTTTTTGTGACCGATTCTATTTTCTTTTCGTGATGATAGGTGAAGAACGAAAGGAGGAACAAAAGATGGAGGATTCCAAGATCCTGGATTTGTTTTTTGCCAGATCGGAAGAGGCAATCACACAGATCAAAGCAAAATACGGAAATTACTGCAGGGTAATTGCCGAAAATATCTTACAGAATCATGAAGATGCAAAGGAGTGTCTGAATGATACCTGGCTAAGTGCCTGGAATACGATTCCGCCGAAGCATCCTCAGGTTTTGGCGACCTATGTGGGGAAGCTGGCGCGAAATCATGCACTGGACCGTTACCGTAGGGATACGGCGAAGAAACGCGGCGGCTCCCGGGTGGAGCCGGTGATAGAGGAACTGGAGGACTGTATCGCCTCTTCACGTCTGTTGGAGGAGGAAGTCGTGGATCGCAATACGCTGGCACCCATTTTGGACCGTTTTCTTGGGGATCTGCCCCGGAATGCACGGGTTCTCTTTCTTCAGCGGTACTGGTATCTGATGTCCGTGAAGGAGATCGCCCGTCAAAACAACATGGGACAGAGCGCGGTGAAAATGTCTTTGCTTCGGTCACGGGAGGCATTGAAGCAGGTATTGAGAAAGGAAGGTTTTGAAGTATGAAGAGGGAAACGATTTTGATGACACTGAACGATGTGTCTGATGCATATATTCTGGAGGCGGCGCCGAAGACAAAGGTGAGATCCTTTCGGGGAAAACTGACACGGGCTGTGGCTGCAGCTGCCTGTCTTTGTCTGGTTTTGTCCGGCGCTTACGGGGCAACGGTATACGCGCACCCCGCATCCTATATCAGTCTGGATGTGAACCCGTCCATCGAACTGAGCCTGAATCGATGGAGTCGGGTGATCGGTGTGACAGCCTACAATGAAGAGGCGAAAGCGATCTGTGACAGGCTTGATCTGAAACACAAGTTTTACACCGATGCGGTTGAAAAGGTACTCTGTGATGAGGAGTTTCGCACTTACTGCACACAGGATGGAAAGGGGGATCTCACAATTACCATCGTCTCCGATGACAGTCTGCAGCTTCGGGAGGGGATCGAGGAGTGTGAGACCTACAGCGAACACGCTGCAGATTTTCACTATGCAGATTGGGAGACCGCTCAGCTGGCCCATGAGAATGAATGTTCCATCGGAAAGTACGCGGCGTATGAGGAACTGAAAAAGTATGATGCGGAGGTTAGCCTTGAGGACTGCAATGAAATGACCATGCATGAGCTCCACGAGGAGATCGATCGCCATCATAATGGCTCGCATGATGGGGAAAACGAGCTTCACGACTCCGCAGAGGAGTCTCATATCCCTGAAACAGAGCACGCTTCCTCGGCAGGACAGCACTCTGAGACAAAGGAAGAGACGACCCATCACGGGCACCACTAGGCAAGCGGGGAGGAAGAGGGAAAGCGTATGTTTTCGCTAAAATGACGGGGAGTGATTGCGCATCCTCTCCTGCTTCGGGGTGATGCCGCGCCATTTTCTGTACTGTCTGATAAAATGACTGCAGTCATAAAAGCCCGTCTCCTGAGCGATATAGTCTAAGTCGAATTCTGAATTGAGCAGTAGATCCTGCGCTTTGTTCATTCGAATATATTGGATATATTCCTTGCAGGACAGACCGTAGTGTTCCCGGAAAACCTTTGCAAAATGGGAGTAGCTCATATGGCACATTTCCGCCAGCTTTTGTACTTCCAGAGAATCGGAGGAATGGGTGTCGATGTACTCTAAGATATGATAGTAAGACAGGTTCCGATCATCCTGTCTTCGAATGGGCTGCGCCGAAGGTTTCATTCTCCTCGCCAGAGTGATCAAGAGGGAGAGGATGCCTGTTTGAACAGCCAGAATATGCATGAGATCATTGCTTTCGTATTCTGAAAGGATCTCCTCCACGATGGAGGGGATCTTTTCCTCGTCATGGAAGACGATACAGGAGTCGATCTCCGGCAGATTGTGCACAAAACAATCATAGAGCTGCTGAATATACGCCTTTGGGATATTCAGGGTCTGTATATTGAACTTGATGACCGCATAATTTACCCCTTCCATACAGCCCGGATCTCTCGTC
Organism: Acetatifactor sp.; assembly: GCA_018385425.1. GTDB lineage: Bacteria > Bacillota > Clostridia > Lachnospirales > Lachnospiraceae > Acetatifactor. The sequence continues at coordinate 7,989 of JAHBAA010000029.1, read as the reverse complement.
ACACTGTGCAGCTGAGTGGGGTAGAAATAGCACAGATCACCCTGATGCAGCAGAGTTTCCCTGTTGCTGCAGGTTACCTGTACGGAGCCCTTTGTAATATAGAGAATCTCACTGTAGTAATGCCAGTGCATGGGAGAATCGGGTGTGTCCGTACAGAAAATATCATAGGGCTGATTCATCAGATCGATATACTCAAAAAACTGCATATTATATGCACCTCCTGACGAAATAGTCTCATGATCGATGAGATGTGTCAAGCTGTCAATAATAGGTTTGTACAATTTTTATATTGTGTTATCATAGTATCGAAAACGGTCGAAGAGTAGAATGGAGATCGTGGAACAGGCGATGCCTGTTTTTGAAATGAATTTGGGGAGGTATATGGATGATCGAAAGGATATTGCACGACAATTGGACAATGCACCGTATTGGTGAAAAGGAGTGGATCCCTGCCGTTGTGCCCGGTTCGGTATATGGGGATCTGCTCAGAGAGGGAAGGATGGAGGATCCCTTCTGGAAGGACAATGAGGATAAAGCCCTGGCCCTGATGGACGATGATTATGAATATCGCGCGGTGTTTTCCTGTGATATTGGAATGCTGGCCTCGGATGAGGTGCTGCTGCAATTTGATGGTCTGGACACCATTGCGGATATCACACTGAACGGCACCACTCTGGGACACGCCGACAATATGCACCGCATCTGGAGATATTCGGTGAAGGAGCTGCTTAGCAGTGAGGAAAATGAACTGAGGGTTATCCTTCGCTCGCCCACGAGATTTATTGCGCAGGCTTACGAGAAGGCGCCCACCAGAGGCACGGAGGACGCCATGAATGGTTTTGTGCATATCCGCAAGGCGCATTGTATGTTTGGCTGGGACTGGGGTGCACATCTGCCGGACGCAGGTATCTGGAGAGCGGTGCGGCTTTTGGGAGTGGACACGGCCCGTTTGGATTCAGTGGAAGTGTTGCAGTATCACGAGCAAGGAAATGTCAGGCTGGAAATCAAACCTATGATCGAAATGGCATGCAATCAGATCGCAGACGCGGAGACGTTGAAGACCGAAGTGACCATTACGGATCCCCTGGGGCAAGTGATCGTCCGCAGCCAAAGCTGTCCGGATGAAATCCGGATCGAGGAGCCAAAACTTTGGTGGCCGCGCGGATATGGGGAGCAGAATCTGTACACAGTCAGTGTGGATCTGGTCAAAGCCGATGGAACCGTTGTGGACAATTGGACGAGAAAGATCGGACTGCGCACCATGACCATGGATCGCACGCCGGATCAGTGGGGAGAGCGTTTTGCCATCTGTGTCAATGGTATCAATATCTTTGCCATGGGTGCAGACTATATTCCGGAGGACCATCTGTTGGGGCGCGTGACACCTGAGACTACCAGGACGTTGTTGGAGAAGGCGATCTTCGCCAATTTCAACACCATTCGGGTGTGGGGCGGCGGTTATTATCCGGACGACTGGTTCTTTGATCTGTGCGATGAACTGGGGCTGGTGGTATGGGAGGACTTTATGTTCGCCTGCGCGGTCTATGACCTGACCCCGGAATTTGAGGAGAATATCACGGCGGAGTTTATCGACAACCTGAAGCGTATCCGTCATCACGCATCCTTGGGCCTGATGTGCGGCAACAATGAGATGGAACAGTTTGTAAAGGACGGTCTCTGGGTCAGCAAGGAAAGTGAGGTCCGTGATTATATCATTATGTATGAGAGGATCCTTCCTCAGGTGATGAAGAAGTATGCGCCGCAGGTATACTATTGGCCTGCCAGCCCTTCCTCGGGAGGTTCCTTTGACGATCCCAGAGATCCCAACCGGGGCGATGTCCATTTCTGGGATGTATGGCATGGAAACAAGCCCTTTGCCGAGTATCGCAAGTACTATTTCCGTTTCCTGTCGGAATTCGGTTTTCAGTCCTTCCCTGCCAGAAGGACAGTGGATACCTTCACCGATGAGGAGCGGGACAGGAATATCTTCTCCTATGTGATGGAAAAGCATCAGCGCAACGGTGCCGCCAACGGAAAGATCATGACGTATCTGCAGCAGCACTATCGCTATCCTTACGATTTTGACACCCTGATCTATGCGTCCCAGCTTCTTCAGGCAGACGGGGTCCGCCTTGGTGTGGAGCATCTTCGCAGAAACCGAAATGACAGCCGTTGCATGGGCGCTGTCTATTGGCAGCTCAATGACTGCTGGCCGGTTGCCTCCTGGTCCAGTATCGACTACTGCCAGCGTATGAAAGCCCTGCATTATCAGGCGAAGCGCTTCTTCGCCCCCATTATGATCTCCTGCGAGGAAGAGGGTATGATGACCGCCGGGCAGGAATTGGTTCGTCTTCCCTTTGCATTTCCGAAATCCATTCGTCTGAATGTGGCAAATGAGACCAGAGAAGAGGAGAGAGTCACCGTTAAATGGCAGATACGGGATGCCGGGGCCAAAGTGCTTCGAGCAAAGGAAAAGACCGTTACGGTACCGGCGCTCTCCACGGTCTGGCTGGAGAAAGAGGAGCTTCCCGATATTGATATCTATGGGGAATATGTAAGCTATCAGGCAGTGGTCGACGGCAGGACTGTCTCTGAAGGGACTGTGATCTTTTCGCTCCACAAGTATTTCCGTTACAGGGATCCGGAGCTTACAGTAACCCGGGAGGGGAATTTCCTCACGGTATCTGCAAAAACCTATGCCGGAAGTGTGGAGATCTTAAATGATACAGAGGATCTGATCCTGTCTGACAACTATTTTGATCTGAACGGAGACTCAAAAAGGGTAGAGATCCTCAGCGGAGATGCCACATCGCTTCGGCTGAGAAGTGTGTACGATATCTAGGCTGAACCGGTTATCGGTGAAGCTCAGAGTCCGTCTGAGGCGCAGGGCAGTAGCCGTCACACAGGTATTAAACGAAAAGGTGTATCTGGCCTGTCCGAACTGCGGCGCCTCACTTTCTCTCAAAAACGGCTGCAAATGCCTGTATTGCGACAGTGAACCGGATCTGGCCGATATTGACTGGGTCATAGACCGTTACGATGTGATTCCATGAATTCGCCGGAAAAAGAGTGCATTTCTATGGTAAAGTTGTAAAAACACCGTAAATCCCGGGAATACCCTTGACATTTTTCGAACAATGCGATTATAATATCGTATTAATGAAAATAAAAGCATCAGTAAATGCGATGACGAAGAGAGTAATTGTGACAGGAAAGGCACAGCGAGCCGGTGAGGGTGTGAGTCCGGTGCGAGTAGGGTTGCAATGAAGATCACTTTTGAGCAGTCAGGACAAAAGACGGTACTTCACGTCCGGTAGCCCTGAACGGCGGTCCTCCGTTAAGGGACAGCATATATCTCCTGCGGGAGCGTATGAACGGTAATGGGTGGTTAACGAAAGTCTATCAGACCTCGTCCTTTTGCGGACGGGGTCTTTGTATTTTTCTGATGTGAAAGAAAGAAAGGATGACGACAATGTACAATCAGGTTTCAGCAAGTCTAAACTTTGTAGAGCGTGAGAAGGCTATCGAGCGTTTCTGGAGAGAGAATGACATCTTCCGCAAGAGTATCGACAGCCGCAAGGATGGCCCTACCTACACCTTCTATGACGGCCCGCCCACAGCAAACGGCAAGCCTCACATCGGCCACGTGGAGACCCGTACCATCAAGGATATGATTCCCAGATACCGCACCATGAAGGGCTATATGGTTCCCCGTAAGGCCGGCTGGGATACCCACGGTCTCCCGGTGGAGTTGGAGGTGGAGAAGCTCCTGGGCTTAAACGGCAAGGAGCAGATTGAGGCTTACGGTATGGAGCCCTTCATCAGACAGTGTAAGGAGTCTGTATGGAAATACAAGGGAATGTGGGAGGATTTCTCCGGCACCGTTGGTTTCTGGGCTGACATGGACGATCCATATGTCACCTACGATGACAACTTCATCGAGTCCGAGTGGTGGGCGTTAAAGGAGATCTGGAACAAGGGTCTTCTGTACAAGGGCTTCAAGATCGTTCCCTACTGCCCTCGCTGCGGAACCCCTCTTTCTACCGCTGAGGTTTCCCAGGGCTATAAGACCGTCAAGGAGCGTTCCGCTATCGTTCGCTTCAAGGTAGTCGGTGAGGATGCCTACTTCCTGGCATGGACCACCACTCCCTGGACTCTTCCCAGCAATGTGGCGCTCTGCGTGAATCCCACCGACACCTATGTGAAGGTGGCTGCTGCGGACGGCTACACCTACTATATGGCCAAGGCGCTGTTAGATACCGTACTGGGGAAACTGGCCGACAAGGAAAGCGGCAAGGCTGCTTACGAGATTCTGGAGACCTACACCGGTAAGGATCTGGAGTACAAGGAGTACGAGCCTCTCTTTGACTGTGCAAAGACGGTTGCAGACAGACAGAATAAGAAGGGCTTCTTCGTAACCTGTGACAGCTATGTCACAATGTCCGATGGTACCGGTATCGTACACATCGCTCCTGCATTCGGTGAGGACGATGCCAATGTGGGACGCAACTATGATCTGCCCTTCGTACAGTTCGTGGACGGCAAAGGTGAACTCACCGCGGAGACTCCTTTCGCAGGACTTTTCGTAAAGAAGGCAGATCCTGAAGTATTGAAAAATCTGGATGCAAGAGGACAGCTCTTCGATGCGCCCAAGTTTGAACATGAATATCCGCACTGCTGGAGATGCGACACTCCTCTGATCTACTATGCGAGAGAGTCCTGGTACATCAAGGAGACCGCAGTGAAGGAGGACCTGATCCGCAACAACAACACGGTCAACTGGATCCCCGAGTCCATCGGAAGCGGACGCTTCGGCAACTGGCTGGAGAATATTCAGGACTGGGCCATCTCCCGCAACCGTTACTGGGGAACTCCCTTAAATATCTGGGAGTGTCAGTGCGGTCACTTGGAGTGCATCGGCAGCCGCGCAGAGCTGGCTGAGCGTGCCGGCGACCCCGAGGCAGCCAAGGTGGAGCTTCACAGACCTTACATCGACGCTGTCACCATGAAGTGCCCTGACTGCGGCAAAACCATGAAGCGTGTACCCGAGGTTCTGGACTGCTGGTTCGACTCCGGTGCAATGCCCTTCGCACAGCATCACTATCCTTTTGAAAATAAAGAGCTCTTCGAGCAGCAGTTCCCTGCAAAGTTTATCTCTGAGGCAGTCGACCAGACCAGAGGATGGTTTCATTCCCTGATGGCGGAGTCCACCCTGCTCTTTAACAAGGCTCCTTACGAAAATGTTATCGTTCTTGGTCATGTACAGGATGAGAACGGTCAGAAGATGAGTAAGTCTAAGGGCAATGCAGTAGATCCTTTTGAGGCGCTGGAGACCTACGGCGCAGATGCGATCCGCTGGTACTTCTACACTGCAAGTGCGCCCTGGATCCCCAAGCGTTTCTCCGGCAAGCTGGTGCAGGAGGGACAGCGCAAGTTCATGGGTACCCTGTGGAATACCTACGCATTTTTCGTGCTGTACGCCAACATCGATCAGTTTGACGCTACCAAGTACACGCTTGAGTATGACAAACTGCCCGTCATGGATAAGTGGCTCCTCTCCAGACTGAACACGGTAGTGGGAGAGGTAGACGACAATCTGGATCAGTATCGCATTCCTGAGGCAGGCAAGGCACTGCAGGATTTCGTGGATGAGATGAGCAACTGGTATGTGCGCCGCAGCCGTGAGCGTTTCTGGGCCAAGGGAATGGAACAGGATAAGATCAACGCTTACATGACGCTGTACACCGCGCTGGTGACGATCTGTAAGGCGGCAGCACCCATGATTCCTTTTATGACCGAGGATATCTACCAGAATCTGGTGCGCAGTATCGATCCCAGCGCTCCCGAGAGCATTCATCTGTGCGATTATCCTGTAGTGGAGCAGTCCTTCATCGATAAGGAATTGGAGAAGAATATGGAGGATGTTCTGGAGGCTGTTGTCATGGGACGTGCGTGCCGTAACGATGCAGCCATCAAGAACCGTCAGCCCATCAGCAGAATGTACATCAAGGCAGACTTTACGCTGGATTCCTTCTACACCGATATCATCAAGGATGAGCTGAATGTGAAGGAAGTGGTATTCACCGACGACGTGAGAGACTTTACTTCTTACACCTTCAAGCCCCAGCTTCGCACCGTAGGACCCAAATACGGCAAGCAGCTGGGCGGTATTCAGAAGACACTGGCTGCGCTGGACGGCAATGCAGCCATGGATGAGCTGAACGCAAACGGAAAGCTCACATTCATGGTAGGAGATGTGACCGTAGAACTGACCAAGGACGATCTGCTCATCGATATGGCGCAGAAGGAGGGCTATGTATCCCAGGAGAACAACAAACTGACCGTTGTGCTGGATACGAACCTGACGGAAGAACTGATCGAGGAAGGCTTCGTGTACGAGATCATCAGCAAGATCCAGACCATGCGTAAGGATGCAGACTTCGAGGTGACAGACCACATCAGAGTGTCTTTAAACGGCAACCAGAAACTCGCAGATCTTGCTGCAAGAAATGCGGAGGCCATCTGTTCCAAGGTTTTGGCTGACGAACTCACTGTGGAAAATACCTTCCAAGTGACCAAGGATTGGAACGTGAATGGTGAAAATGTTACAATTTCGTTGGAAAAGGTTGTAAAATAGTACCAAATTATGCTATGATTGGCGCAGGGTTCCTGCCAAGGAGCCCTGCAGCTTATATGTGGGGGATTGTTTGGGGGCAGACGATTCGTATATAAGTGGAAAGGCAGAGGTGTTTTGTATGAAGGAAGATACGACAAAGAAAACAACCAAGAGAGCTACCAAGAAAACTGACGCTGCGGCAGAGAAGAAGGTATCCGCAAAGGCTGAAGCAGCAGTTGCCTCAGAAGAGAGCAATCTGAAGTTTGACAAGGATCTTTTCAAGAGAAGTGTAGTCTATAATGTGAGAACTCTGTACCGCAAGGACATGGAGGAGGCTACTCCGCAGCAGGTATTTCAGGCTACATCCCTTGCAATCAAGGATCAGATCATGGATAACTGGATCGAGACCCAGAAGGCCTATGAGAAGCAGGATCCCAAGATGGTTTACTACATGTCCATGGAGTTTCTGATGGGTCGTGCTCTTGGCAATAATATTATTAACCTGCAGGCTTCCAAGCCCGTTCGCGAGGCACTGGACGAGCTGGGATTTGATTTGAATCTGGTGGAGGATCAGGAGCCGGATGCAGCACTGGGCAACGGTGGTCTGGGCAGACTGGCAGCATGCTTCCTGGATTCCCTGGCTACTCTGGGCTACCCTGCATACGGATGCGGTATCCGCTATCGCTATGGTATGTTCAAGCAGACCATCAAGGACGGTTATCAGGTAGAAGTACCCGACAACTGGCTGAAGAACGGCAATCCCTTCGAGCTTCGCAGACCGGAGTATGCAAAGGTGGTGAAGTTTGGCGGACATGTGTCCATGTATGCGGATGAGTATGGTAATGCGCGCTTCGTGCAGGAGGATTACCAGGCAGTGAGAGCCATTCCCTTTGATCTTCCCATCGTGGGATACGGCAACGGCATCGTGAATACCCTTCGTATCTGGGATGCTGAGCCCATGGAGGTATTCCAGCTGGATTCCTTTGACAAGGGTGATTACCGTAAGGCGGTGGAGCAGGAGAACCTTGCCAGAAATATTGTCGAGGTGCTTTATCCCAACGACAACCACTATGCCGGCAAAGAGCTTCGCTTAAAGCAGCAGTATTTCTTTATCTCTGCCTCTGTTCAGGAAGCAGTAGAGAAGTTTATGAGAAAACACAATGATATCAGACAGCTTCCCGAGAAGGTTACCTTCCAGCTGAACGATACCCATCCTACCGTGGCCATCCCTGAGCTGATGCGTATCCTTTTGGATGACTATCGTCTCGGTTGGGACGAGGCATGGGATAACACCACCAGAACCTGTGCATATACCAACCATACGATTATGGCTGAGGCACTTGAGAAGTGGCCTATCGACCTGTTCTCCAAGC
>JAHBAA010000174.1 GCA_018385425.1 Acetatifactor sp. | reverse complement strand
AGCAGACTGAGCAGCCTATGTGTTTTCTGTTTCATAAAGGTTTTCTCCTTTTGATAATCGATTTTCCATATCTTTTTCTATTCCGTCTCCCGGCGTATGGCTTCCGGGCGGATCATGAATGCTTTCAAACCTGACTGAAAGCGGAACTCAAATCATATCAATCAGAACCACCGCCTTTCATAAGGTGTCTATTACAGCCGACAGATAGGTGGCAGATACAGAACCGTAAATGAAGTTATCGATCAGTCCGTCTTTTTTTGCACGGCGAACCTTATCCGCCAGCTTTTTCTCGGTGTTTTCATCCACCACGAAAACAATTTTGCATTCCGGGTTGACCTTTCTCAGTTCATTGCGGATCTTCATCCGTTCCTCGAACCTCCACGGCGTGTATGCCGTTACCTCCATAATCAGAACATTTGCCAGCACAGCATCGCACAGCGACAGGGTTTTGTCCGGGCTTTCACTCATAACCGGGTCAAAATCGAAATCAAATCTGCGCAACGCTCCGGCCACTGCATCTGCAAACAGGGCATTCTGCATATCGATTACAACTCTTCGCAATGCCATCGCCTCCTAATTTTCTGATTTATGTCCGGTTTTATAAATTCCGAACTTAAAATGGCGCAGTAATCCTATGTTCATCCATATTATATCTGACTGCATTTTTCTTTTCCCTACCCATGTGGGTAAACTTTTGCCCCTTTTCAACAAAAAAAGAAAATCCCGGTTTCAAATCTGAAACCGGGATCTCCGATATAGTCGATATGATAAACTTATAAAACAATGGGATTTTCGTCTGAACCATCCAGCTCATTAAAGAGCTTTGGTATGATAAATCGTTTGCCGGTCACGGCAATGGCAAGCTGCGTCTTATTGGCATAGCCTGTTTTTTGAAGGATATTGCGGATATGATATTTCACATTATCCTTCGTATAATTTAACCGCTCTGCAATCTCGCTGTATTCCAGTCCCTCACAGACCAGACGCAGAACCTTGATTTCTGTTTCTGTGAAATCATCGCTGGTGGTAACGCCGAGCTTTACGGATGGCGTCTCATCAGGCCACATATGCCCGCCCTGTGCGGTGGTATCCATAACGGTGATCAAATCCTCCGGGCTGACATCCTTGTACCAAAAGCTGTCCACACCGGCTTTCTTTGCCCGGCTGATAAAGCTTTGCTCTACCATTGAGGTAACAACGATGATTTTAAGCTTTGGAAACATTCCACGCAGCTCGGCGGCAGCATCGATTCCGTCCTTTGTTCCGTAGGTGCAGACATCCATCAGCACCAGATCCACCGCACTTCTGCGGCAGACTGTAGCAGCAAGATCCGCCTGGGACAGACTGCCCACAAGCTCGTAGTCCTCGCCGTTTTTCACAACACTCTCCATATATTCTCTGGCAATCCGCTGATCATCTATGATAAGTACCCTCGTCATACCGGCACCTCCTGATTCTTCTCCTGTTTTCCTGCCGGCAGGGTAACTGTCAGCATAAATGCAGGCTGCGACTGAATTTCCATACTGCCGCCTGCTTCCATAATATATTTTCTGTGATCGGCAAGACCGCCGCGCGGCACAATCTCGCCCTCCGGCTGTTTTCCGTCGTTGCCTATATGCAGGATAACGGCGTCTTCTGTCTGCTCTGCCGTAACATACAGAGCCGAAGCATCTGCATGGCGGGCGGCATTGACACAGGCTTCGCGCATCACCGGCAAAAGCAGATGGAGCAGTTCTTCCTCTTGCGGAAGCTCACCCGTGATTTCCACATGAATACCCGATACTGCTGCATCCCGAATAAACTCTGCCACATCATCCTGCGGATAGGCGTTTTCCTCCTGCAGAATCTGAATGGCACGGCGAAACTGCGTGACAGCGGCGGCATTTTCTTTGGAAGTGGTGTTCTGCCGCAAAATCTGCCGGATGGCAATCAAGCCTGCGCCCATCTGGTCGTGCAGCTTTGTCTTGGCCGCAAGAACCTCCCTTTCTTTTGTCAGCTTCTGCACATTATCCGAGAGCTGTTTGAGATCACGGGAAATCTTTTTGAGCTGTTTTGTCTGCTGCTGCAGCTCCAGATTCTTTTCATACAGTTCTGTTACATCAGAGAATAAGGCTTCTGTGTAGGTTACGCCATCCGCGACAACCTCAGTCTGCGAATAACGCCAGACTTTTCCGTCAGGGAAAAGGTATGTCTGCCGCTGATCGGAAAGCCTCACGATGCCGCTCTTGCTATCGCACTCACTTAAGCCTTGTGTCAATTCATCCAGAGTTTGCAGTTCGTTTTGTGCCAAACGGTAGAAGAGACGATGCATTTGCAGATTACACAGCTTGACGGCGCCGGATGGCGCAAAATAGCACACAGCACTTGGGAGCGTATCCATAGCCTGCTTGACCGAATTGCGGCTGAGATGTTCACCTCTCCTGCGGTAACGCCTTACCGATTCACAAATCAGATAAAGCGCCGCTGCACCGGTAATGCACCACAACAGCCACATTGGAAGCGGAAACGAAATGCTGACCGGATACCCGTCATCTATCTGCGAATAGATATTTGCGAGTGTTGTCAAAATAACAAACAACAGCAGAAACAGCCCTGTATCGATATATTTATACAGCCTGTTTTTTTCACTGCCAAAAGCCACAATCAGCGAAAACAAAGAAAAAATCAAAGTAAGCAGCAGCATGGCCATCAGTGACGACTGTTCCACTGAAGAGGATTGGTAAAACAATGTCATGACAGTTCACCTGCCTTTCCGATCCGAAGTGTGAAACACCATACACCGTCTTCAAAATCACAATGATCAGCAAGCTTCTCAAGGTCCGAGAGCGGCTTTTCACACACAACTTCCAAATAAAAATTGAACGAATCCGCAAGACAGCGCACTTTCAGCCAGACAGAATGCAGATCCTCTATGGTTTCCTCTGTTATAGTTTCAAAAAAGTCATAAACACGAACAGCGTCCTGAACGAATATCAAACCTTCCTTCGGACAGTCAACGGAACACTCCACACCCATAAGCTCCAGATTGGCAAAGGATTCATCAAGACACCTTGACAATTCCAAAATATCCATTGTCTCGGACTTTTCCCCGATAAACATCAGATTGCCTCTGCGTTTTATGTATGCGCCTATAACTGTAATCTTTGCAAGCAGACTACGGCGCTTCTCTTCATCCGGTTCTGCATCATACTGTGCAATCAGTTCATGGATAAGCTCAATTTGCTGCGTCGTCTGCTGCTGAAGCATGTCATACAGACGGTTCTTTTCCCGAACAGTATTGATCTTCAGCTTTGTGTTATAGTTTTCCCATTCCAGAGTATTGCTCTGTGCAATCGTTTCTCTGTTTTCTTCAAGCTGTTCCAGCAATGCGGTAATATCCGTGATATCCTCCTGCCACAAAACATGACCGCCGTCAATTCTGCTGCTTTTAAGCTGTGTATTCTTATCCAGGCTGACCGTTCCGTTTTCAGTCTCACGCATCACCGTTTCCGAAAGCTGCTGTGCATTGGCTGAGGTATAGCGCACGGAATAGTCAGCGTCCGTAATCTGCGCTCCAAAGGTTCCGGCTTCAAACAGGGCGCCGTATCCCGTATTGGTTCGGATCAGTCCGCACCGGATACAGCTTTCCAAAATACCGGAAAACAACAGGCACTGAACCGATGTAATATCTCCGCCTATAATCCGCATCCAACGGGCACCGCTGACATAGATAAGCGCATATACAATCGAAACTGCAAGCAAAATGATCGGCAGATGCTTTTTTTGCTTTGAGGTACGGCACTTGATGACCATAATGATAAATGCTGTTAAGGCATAAACAATCTCCAAGCCGATTGCAAGATAATATCCGAACTCATAACTGTTGTTTTTATCCGTCCATACTTCTCCTGCCGGAAAGCCAAATATCATCTGGTGGAAATCATTCGTCAATATCAGTATCAGGCACACTACAGCAGGAACATATAACAAAAGCGCCTTTTTGGGAAGTTGGTAATCCTCCTGCTTCCCCAGCGACATAGCCGCCAGCAGGGAGAAAAGCGGAATAAACAGCATGGGTAAGTAATAAAGGTACCATAAATACCGCGCTGCGCCCGGATCAAAAACAAGGAAATATTTCATGGTCCGTACTGTAAGCCAAAAAACCGTCAGAACGGAAACGGCTGTAAGATACCTGCGTACCTGTGCCTGAATGACTCGCTTTCTGACAGAAACACCCCACGCAATATATAGACCTATGTATAGAAAACTGCGTACCAGTCCCATGGTTACGGGGAAAATAATCCAGTTTCCGATAACACGGGCAAGAATGGCGCAGATAATTACTGTTGCGGTTAAAACACCGGCTCGCATAGTAGATTTATTCGGTTTTGTCACAGTAATCACCCCGTTTCATTCTTTGTAACAATTAAATTTCTCATACAAAAGCGTATGGGCATAAATATACATAATAATTATATCATAAAAT
>JAHBAA010000168.1 GCA_018385425.1 Acetatifactor sp. | reverse complement strand
GCTCCTGTGGGAAAAGTATTGTATGTCTACGGAGGAGGCTGGAATTTGGAGGACACCGGTGCAGGTGAGGAAGCTATGAGCTTTGGACGTTCCGAGAAGTGGAGTATCTTTTTTGAGGAGCAGGATGAAAATTATAACTACCGATATGTGCCCGGGACCAAGAATCGCAGGGAGGATCCTAAGGACAGTTTCTACCCCTTCGACGGGGTGAATACGTATCACCAGTGTGGCTTGGACTGCTCCGGGTATCTGGGCTGGGTGATCTACAACGTGATGACGGACCCTTCCGGGGCAGACGATGAGAAGCGGACCGGATATGTGGTCTCTTCCACAGAGTTTGCCAAGAGTTTGGCCGACCATCACGGCTTTGGTTCTTTTAGTCGGGAGAAAAATCGTTTGCTGCAGCCCGGCGATATCGTCAGCATCAAGGGACATGTGTGGATGAGTCTGGGAACCTGTCAGGATGGCAGTGTGCTGATCGTTCATTCCACTCCCTCCCCTTCGATAACCGGTGAGTTGGGAGGCGGAGTGCAGTTGTCTGCATTGGATCCGAAAGGGCGCAGTAACTGTGAGGCGATGCAGCTGGCAGAAGCATATATGAGTACCTATTGCCCGGAGTGGAGTGAACGTTATGAGGTTCAGTTGAAACCCTATCGAAGGTATCTCTCTTTTTCGGAAAGTAAGAATGCAGGGGGCTTCGTCTGGTCGTTGTCGGAGACCGGGCTGACCGACCCGGAAGGGTATCTGGAGATGACACCTGAGGAGATACTGAGAGATATTTCTATGGAAAGGACCCCGTGAGTGCTTTGCTCACGAGGTCCTTGGTTTGTTGACTTTTATTTTTGAAGCAGTTCACAGAACTGTAATACCGGCATCCTGCGCCTGCTTTCGTATAAAAGCAGCGGCCTCCATATAGGTCTCATGAGAGGGCAGATGCTCGATGAAGAAGGTGGTGTCAGGCCCGAGAGCCTCCACCATCTTCAAAATCTCCTTGTGGTTCAGCGTTCCGAAGCCGGGTTGAACCTCGTGGATCAGTGTAGTAAAGGCCTGTTCCATAGAGACATCCTTGCCGTGAATGCTCTTGATATAGGGACCCAGGAGTTCAAAGCAGCGGCGGATAAACTCTGTGCTCTGTACATAGCGTTTGGGGCAGTTGATCATGTTCACATAGTCCAGATGAACGCCGAAGCCTGCCCGGTCTACGTCTCTGACCAGCTGCAGATACTGCTCCGGTGAGTCCGGTACCATCCAGGGCATAGGCTCGATGGAGTAGCAGCTTCTGACAGGTTTCACGGCATCGATAATATCCCGAATGCTGTCTACAGCCAGATCGTAGACGGCGGGATCATAATTTTCCGGGGCAAATCCGTCCCAGATATCGCTGCGGCTTCCGATGATGTTGACACAGCAGTTTGCAGATACTTCCTCTGCCAGGGCGAGCTGGGCCTTGGCATAATCACATGCTGCCTTTCTCTCCGCATCACGGGGGGACAGGCAGTTTCTCCAGACACCCACCTCACCGATCACCAGATCATTTGCCCGGATGACCTTCAGATAGTCCTGCACCACGGACGGATCTGCCGAGCTGTCCACCGGAAAGATCACGGCGCTGTATTGCAGTTCTTTCACCCATTTCAACCATTCTTCCGGATTCCGATAGGGTTTCTCCACGCCTCCGCCTAATCTCATCTTGTTCTCCTCCACAATATGGAATCATCGATTGTATCTACCGTTGCAAAGCCTGTTCTTGCCATCGCACCCCGAAGTTCCTGATCCATCTGGGTCAGCTTGTCACAGACACCCTGGGCGCCATAGACTCTCAAAGGCTCCATAATGGCCCTGCCGACACAGACGCCGTCTGCACCCAGAGCCAAAGCCTTGAAAGCGTCCATACCGCTTTCCATACAGCAATCGACGAAGATGGGAATCCTGTGATCGATCACCTTTACGATCTCGGGCAGGATCATCAGCGGGGGAACCGCTGAATCCAGAATGCCGTGATGATGAGAGACAATGATTCCTGCAGCGCCTGCCTCCAGTGCCTTTTCGGCATCGGATACGCTTAGGACTCCTTTGATGATAAAGGGCAGGTCGGTAGCCTGCACAAAGCTTTTTAGCTCCGCTAAGGACTTGGGGCGCATATCCAGTCCGCAGACACAGTCGTATTCCCCCTGACCGTTAAAGGCATGGTCGATATCCATTCCAACGCCCAGGGCACCTGCCTCTTCGGCCTCCCTGATCTTGGTGAAAACGGTTGTATTGTCCGCATGGGGTTTGATGATCTTGATCACCCTGGCTCCGGTGGCGCACATCGCTCTGATCTCTTCTTCCTCCCCCATTCCGGAGAAACAAAGTGCCCCCGCCATACGGGCACCCTCGGCCATTTTGGTCATGCCGTCCTCGCAGGTGTTATACAGGTGGGACAGGGCAGCAGTGGCGATGGGAGTCCGGAAGGCCTCTCCGAAAAAGGTTACGGCAGTGTCCGGTTTTACTGCGTCTATATGTCGCATTTCGACGAGAATCTCATCGAAATACTCTCTTGTGATCTGATTGGAATCTCTCATACGTCTCCTCCTCCTTGTATCGGCTTTTCATTTCCTTACGAAATAGTATATCATATCGGTAAACAATATATCTATATCGAAAAACAATAAATTTATATTGACATTCGAGAAATTATGTGATAGAAATGATTACAAGAACAAAATGTGAGAAAAAGAGTTTTCACGTAAGGAGAGTCAGATGAGAGAGAAGAAATATTTGTGGACGAAAATCACCAAATACCTGTTAGACGGGATGTACTTCGGAGGAATGATCGTGACGGTGACATTGCCTTTTTCCCTGAAGTGGATCGGAGAACATTACTTGCCCGGGGTATCGGAGCATTTCCTTCCGGCGCTGTTGGTGTATGTGATACTGGGGATTCTCGCAGTGCTGCTCATCGGGGAGCTGCGGAAAATGTTTCGCACCGTGCTGGAGGAGAACTGCTTTGTCCGGGAGAATGTGCGCAGCTTAAACCGGATGAGTGTGTATGCCGCCTTTATTGCAGTGATGAGTGTTGTGAGAATGCTTGTCTATGCCACGCTGGCAATGTGTGTGGTGATCCTGGTGTTTGTGATCGCAGGTCTGTTCAGCAGAGTGTTGGCGATGGTGTTCGAGCAGGCGGTGACCTATAAGGAAGAGAATGATTTGACCATTTAGGGAGAGGACGAGGCAATGATTATCAGAGTGAATTTGGATGTGATGATGGCAAAGCGGAAGATGTCCCTGACCGAGTTGGCCGAGAAAGTGGACATTACGCTGGCGAATTTATCTATTTTAAAAAATAATAAGGCAAAGGCAGTTCGGTTTTCCACATTGGCTGCCATCTGCAAGGCCCTGGACTGTCAGCCGGGGGATATTCTGGAATATTCGGAGGAGGAGTAAGAGGATGGAGAAGAAGCTGACGTTTTCGTTTTTGGCACCTGTGTCGCTTGCACTGGGCTGTGTGTATGCCTTCTGCAGCTATAAAAATCCGTCGGGTGCGGCATGGTTGTTATTCTTGGGAGTATCTCTTTGGGTCTATGCGGAGAGCATGAAACGACTGGAGCTTCCCCTGAAGAAGGGCTGCGGGTTCTATATGGCGGCGATCCTTCTGCTCGGCATTTCTACCTGTTGTACAGGGGATGGAAGGCTGCTTTTCTTTAACAAATTGGGGATCTTATTGTTGTGGATGTGTATGATGCTCAGGCAGTACTATGACACTGCAGGCTGGGGGTTGGGAAAGTATCTCAACAGTATTCTGAAGACCCTGACGGGAGCGGTAGGGCAGCTTCCTGCACCCTTTCGCGATTTTGTGCAGTATAAGGAGACGTTAGACCACAAGCCGGACCGGAGAGTCTGGGCAGTGCTGGTCGGTGTGCTGATCGGTCTTCCGCTTGTATTTGCTGTGCTTTTGATCCTGTCCAGCGCGGACGCATTGTTTCGCCAGTACACAAAGGGGCTGTTCTCGTTTCTGGAAAGCAGTGAGTTTTTCTACAATATCGCGGTGATTCTGCTGAAGATCGGGCTTCTCTTTTTCCTGACCTATGGACTCTTCAGCTTCTTTTCCCGGCGCAGTCTGACCGAGGAGGTACCGGATAAGCGCAAGGGAGAGCCTCTGTTGGCGATTACGATCTCATCCATGCTGACGCTGCTCTATCTGGTCTTTTCGCTGGTGCAGATCGGTGGGCTGTTTCTCGGAAAAATGAAATTGCCGTCCGGTTATACGTATGCGGAGTATGCCAGAGAAGGTTTCTTCCAACTGTTGGCGGTGAGTCTGCTGAATCTGGTGATCGTACTGGTGATGCTTACCTATTTTCGGGAGTCCAAGGCACTAAAATGGATTCTGACAGTGATGTCACTTTGCACCTTCATTATGATCGCCTCCAGCGCCATGAGAATGATCATCTATATTTCTTACTATTACCTGACGTTCCTCCGCATTTTGGTGTTATGGGCACTTCTGGTTTTGGCGCTTTTGTTTGTGGGAGTATTGGTGTCCATCTATTGTGAGAAGTTTCGCCTGTTCCGATACAGCATGGCAGTGGTGACGGTACTCTATCTGGCATTGTCCTTCTCCCATCCGGATTATCTGATCGCCAAGGTGAACCTGGCAAACACGAATACAGGTCATATCGGGATCGCCGGGGGAGAGGCAGCACCGTACAATGATTTCCGTCTGATCCGTGGGTTATCCGCGGATGCGGCACCGGCGGTGATTCCTTACCTGCGGGAGAAAGGATTTGTCAAAGAGGTGTTCGAGCTGCAGATACAGGGACAGAGGTATTTTGAGACCTATTTGGAGAATCTGGAGAGAAACACTGAAAACGTTGGTATTCGGACCTTTAATGTTTCCTTATACCGTGCAAAGAAACTGCTGGAGAACCGGTAGGGGGATGCGCCAGAGAACGTGTACTTGATGAAGAATCAGGTGTGTGCTATAATGGATTTGATTTCGCATAGGGAAGGAAGAGGGTGTCGGCGAAAGCTGACACCCTCTTACCATTTCCAGCAAAGAGAGATCAGAGAGGTGAAGCATGGACAAAAGGAGCGTGAAGCTGCCGGGCTGGATCTTCCCGGTACTGCTGACAGTTTATTCCCTGCTGCTTGTCAATCAGGGAGTTACGGTGACGGACACCGGGTATAATTACGGCAACTTCATACATTTCGAGAGCCTGGACGGCATGTGGAAGTTTTCTACTTATCTGGCCACTGCCATCGGTTCCTTTTTCACAAAGCTCCCCTTTGGTTCCACGATGCTGGGGCTGAATGTCTACACCGGTCTGGTGAAAGCGTCCATTGCACTGGTGACTTATTTCTTTTGTGTGAAGCTGTTTGAGATGCCGAAGGGCGTGGCGTTTTTGGCAGAGCTTGTTGCGCTGGGATTCTGTTGGTGTCCCACGGCGCTTCTGTATAACTATGTGACATATCTGCTGTTTACCCTAGGGACCTTGCTGTTATGTCTCGCCGTGAAGACGGGGAAGACAAGGTGGTATGTGCTGGCTGGGGTCTGTCTCGGAGTGAATGTGATGGTTCGCCTGCCCAATCTGGCCCAGATGGCGCTGATTCTGGCGGTGTGGTTTTGCTGCATCATCCGAAGGAATTCCTTTGGAGAACTCCTACGTCGCACCGGGTACTGTGTCCTCGGCTATGTCCTTGGATTTGGCAGTATCTTCGCTTACATCTGTGTGCGATATGGGTTTGCGGCTTATGTGGAGGGAATTCGAGCCATTCTCTCTATGCCGGGTGAGGCCAGCGACTATTCTCTGAAGGCGATGATCCTGGGGCAGCTGACAGATTATCTGCACAATGCCAAGTGGATCCTGGAGTCAGCGGCAGTGATCGGGATTGGCTGTGTATTGTTTCTGCTTCTGAAGGGTCGTTTCCTATGCTGGAAGAGAGGACTTTATGTCATCCTGAATCTGGCTTTATTTTATGTATTCTATCGCAACAAGGTGTTTACCTTCAGATACTATGATTACTCTTCGATTCAGAATATTGGCATTGTCTTTTTACTGATGGCCATTCTGTTGGGCGGTTACGCGGCGTTTTTCGGGGGGAAGAACTATCTGCTTCGTTTCTGGGGAGCCTGCTCAGTGATCGTAATTGGAATTACTCCGCTGGGAAGCAACAACCGGCTGCTGTCAGCGGAGAACAATCTGTTTGTGGTGACTCCTTTTGTGTTTTATTGTATCTACACGCTATTCGGAAGATCGAAACAGGAATATTCGGAGAAGGCTGCTGTACTGCTGGAGCCCCTTCGTATCAGCCTCGTATCGTTGGCGGCATTGACTGCGGTGCAGGGAATTCTCTTCGGAGCAACCTTTGTATTCCGGGACGGTATCTATGGGGAGAGGCGGACTGAGAAAGTGACGGAGATTCCCGCTTTAGTCGGTATGTATACTCAGCCGGCAGTGGCAGGGCAGCTGAAGGGACTGAATGCGTATCTGGAGGCGGAGGGATTGAAAAGTAGGGAAGTGATCCTCTATCACAATGTGCCCGGGCTTTCCTTTCTGCTGGAGCTGACCCCGGCTATGTCCAGTACCTGGCCGGATCTGCGTTCCTTTGCTACGGAGAAGTTTCAAAGGGAATTGGCAGAAATCTCCGAAGGCTGTGAGGCGGGGAATCGACCTATGGTGATCATTGGTGCCGATGCACCGACTGATCAGCCTAAGATGGAAATGCTGTTGATATTTCTGGAGGAAGAAAATTACAGGGAAGACTTTTCCAATGAACTGTGTACTGTGTACCGTTAGGGAAGCCTTACCCGGATTGACGTTGAGGTTTTCAAATGAATTTGCTTGGTAAGATGGCAGTATTGTTTGCCTATATGATGATCGGATACTTTTGCTCTCGGAGAAACTATCTGGATGCAAGAGCCTCCAAGGTTATCAGCTTTTTGGTGCTGAACTTTGCCAGTCCGGCACTGGTGATCAGCGGCACCATCAACAGACAGGGTGATGTCCCCGGTGGACTGTTCCCTACGGTGCTGGCAGCGGTTTGCCTGTTTGGGGGGATGTTCGCGGTGGCTTTCCTCCTTCCGGTGCTGCTTCGGGTGCCGGTCGGGCAGCGAGGGGTCTATCGCTTGATGACGATCTTTTCCAACATTGGTTTTATGGGGTTTCCGGTGGTGCAGGCGCTGTATGGCGAGGAGGCTCTGCTGCACACTGCGATCTTTCAGATCCCCTATAATCTGTTGATCTATACCTATGGCATCTATGAACTGACCGGAAACCAGAAGGGGGAAAACGGTGCCGGTTTTGAATGGAAGAAGATGATCAATGTAGGGGTGGCGGCAGGACTTCTGGCGATCCTTCTGTATATCTTACGGTGGGATGCTCCCGGCTTTGTGCGGGAGACCTTGTCCGGACTGGGCAGTCTGACGGCTCCGCTAAGTATGATCGTGATCGGAATGGCTCTCGCAAGGGTATCCCTTCGGAGCCTGTTCACAGATGTGAGACTTCTGCTTTTTAGCTGTATCAAATTGCTGGTCGTGCCGGTTCTGGGGATGCTGCTTGCAGGACAACTCATCGCGGATGAGGTGCTTCGGGGCGTATTCATGGTGATGCTGGCCACACCGGTGGGCAGTATGACGGCTATGCTGGCGGAGCAGTACGGCGGCGACACAGACCTGACCGGCAGGGGAGTGGCGCTGACCACCCTGCTGTCGGTGGTCACGATTCCCATTGTAGGGGCACTGACCTTGTAAAAGTAACAGACACCGGTCTTGTTGGGAACAAAAATCCAAAAAAAGTTTTGAAATGGGAGGATATCGACAATGGAGTATGATGTGATTCAGATTCCCGTATCGGACGGGACAGAGCGGGATTTTGCGATTATGAACAGCTTTCAGGTTGAGGGAAAGGACTATATTGCGGTGTCTCTCGTGGAGGGAGATGAGATCAGAGAGGGGATCTATCTGTATCGATGTGAAACCATTTCCGACGGGGAACTGATGGTGGAACAGATCCAATCCGAAAAGGAGTATGAGAAGGTAGTCAAGGCGTTTGAAGCGTTAGAGGATTAGCGGAAAGGAACGGTGACGCATGGAGTTTACCAGTATTTTAGACCTGCGCAGGAGACCCAATCAGGACACCTCGAGACCCTCCTTCTTTGTGGATCTGAATCTCCATCAGGTGGTGGAGAAGATCCAGTCTCTGTGGGGAGAGACAGTGGTGCCTCTGTATCACTATTTCCCGGTGGACGAGGAATGTGAAGAATTCAGACGGGCCGTGTACCGGGATGTGAAGCAGGAAGCGGTTCATCAGGTTCTGTTTCACTTTTATGAGGCTATGAAGCGCAGAGAGAATGCCAGGGTGAAGAAGGAGAAGGTTCGTTCCGGTCTGCAGAAGAGCTCCTGGCAGCTGCGGGAGACGGCAGAGTATTGCTACGCTCTTCAGAATCTTTTGACGGGTCTGGAGGGACAGGAACTGTCTTCGGAGGGACTGCAGGCTCTTCGGGAGTATCTGCGTGGATATCTGTCCGGGGAAGCATTCGGACAGCTGTGTGGGGAGGTGACGGAACTGCTTGCCGAACAGACTCAGTGCCGCGTGACCCTGATCTATGATAACCAACAGATACTTGTATCTGAGGAACCTACGCTTCCCATGTATGAGGATTACCTGAGAAATACCGGTGAACATGGGAAGGAATTTAAGTCTCCCTTTTGCAGGACGGACGAGCTGACACCTCTTGAGACAGAGGTTTGGAAGCTGTACGCCAGGAAACATATGGATCTGTTTCAGAGGATGGAAAAGTTCCGCGAAAAATACAGTGACTATGCAGAGGAGAGACTGCTGCTTCTGGCGGAGGAACTTCCCTTCTATCTGTCCTTCTATAAATTTGAGCAGTGGATGAAGGGCAAGGGCTTTGCGTTTGCCCTGCCAACCTGTGACAGCTGTAAGCCAATGAGGGCGGAAGGACTGTACGATCTGGCACTGGCAATCGTCAATTTGTCCGGCGGAAAGCCTGTGGTGGACAATTCCTTCTATCTGGACGATGGGGAGCAGTTCTTTGTGCTGACCGGACCGAACCAGGGTGGTAAGACTACCTTTGCCAGAAGCTTAGGTCAGCTTGTCTATTTTGCAAAGATGGGACTGAGTGTGCCGGCCAAGGGAGCCAATGTACCCTATTTTACCGGCATTCTGACACATTTTTCCGTGGAAGAGAGTATTGAGACCGGGCGGGGCAAGCTGAAGGAGGAATTGATTCGTCTGCTGCCGATGATGGAGGATGGAAGCCGGAATAGCTTTGTGGTGATCAACGAACTGTTTACCACTGCTGCCAACTATGACGCCTGTATCATGGGGAAAAACGTGTTGGAGCATTTCATCGGTCTGCAGTGCAAGGGGATCTATGTCACCCACCTGCGGGAACTGACAGAGTGTCATCAGGCGGTGGTCAGTCTGGCGGCAATGCTGGATGAGAACAGACAGCAGAATTTTAAGGTCGTGAGAAGCAAGGCGGAGACGAAGGGGTGTGCGATCAACCAGGTCAACAAGTATCAGTTGACCTATGAGCAGTTAAAGGAGCGATTGGCAAGATGAATACTTATCTGTTGTATCGGAATCGGGATTGGAAGTCACCGGAAACTTACTTTGACTACGGCAGCATTGTGCAGGACTTAAGCTTACATATTCTGTTTCGCATGGCCTCCCGGGCAGTGATCTATGAGCGGGATGAGGTCAAGGGTATTACGGAGACAGATCCTTTCCTACAGGAGACAATGAAGCGTGTGATGGGGGTTTCTCTTGAGACATACGAGGAGATTGCTTACAGACAGGAGATTCTGAAGGATTGTCTGAACCATGAGCAGTTTGCAAGGGAATTGTACAGTGAGCTCACGGATATTCTGCGTGAGTGGGCCCATCTGGGACGTCAGGAGAGAAAACGGACCGGCAGCAGAAACCCGGTGGGCGACCTGATGATGGATATTCAGGTGCTGCGGCTGTTCCTGAAGGGCCTTGCAAGGATTCGAACACTCTTTGAGGAGGCTGCGGATCTGAGATCGGAAGGGCTCTGTACCCTTCGGGACAGATTGCGGGAGCAGTTTCCCGAGGAAACGGAGCAGCATTATCGGACCATTGCCGATCAGATTGCATTTTATATCAGCGACCGGGGAGACGATGAGGATCGATATCCGGGAGAAAAACTCACGGTGGAGCTGCCTCGGATCGTATTTGGCGTACAGGCCGGGGACGGAATGAAGCTGGAGGGCTTTGTGCTGCAGCAGGTAGAGACCCAGACGAAGAAGTATCGGGATCCCAACAGTGCGATCTCCAAGGTCCAGGGGTTCCTGCAGAATCGGAACGGAAATGTGATCCCCCTCTCAGCAGATTCTCCTGTCAGAGAGCAGACCAGCGCATTGGAGTTTGAGGTGGTCAGATATGTGATGTCCTTCTGCGAGCCTTTTCTGAAGTTTTATGACGATTTCTTTGATCAGCTTCACCTGCAGATGGGATTCTATGTGGGGGCGGTAAACCTGGTCCACCATATGAAAAGATTGGGACTGGATCACTGTTTTCCCACTGTCTGCACTCAGAATACGCTGCGGTTTGCGGATCTGAAGGAGTTTGTAATGTGTATCGAGCAGCGGGTCAATGCGGTGGGAAATACCTGTGACATTGAGGAGAAAAGCCTGCTCATCGTCACCGGTGCCAATCAGGGCGGGAAATCTACCTTTCTGCGCAGCATCGGCATCGCGCAGGTGTGTATGCAGTGCGGCCTGCCGGTGACTGCCGCCTCCTATGCCAGCGGGATCTTTCCTTCTTTCTTCACCCACTTTACGAGAAGAGAGGACAGCGCCATGAACAGTGGGCGTCTGGATGAGGAGCTGGGCAGAATGAATCAGATCATTGAGCATCTGGGTGAACGTTCTATCATTCTGCTGAATGAATCCTTTGCCACCACCACGGAGAAGGAGGGTTCGGTGATCGCCTATGATATCATCAAGGCATTACAGGAAGCGGGCGTGAAGATCCTCACCGTGACCCATCTGCTTTCCTTTGCAAAGAAGGTGTACGAGGAGACGAAACAGACGGAAGCGGCCGGCGAGAATCCGAAGACCACATTCCTGAGTGCCCAGCGCCTGGAGAATGGGCGCAGAACCTTTAAGATGATCCAGCATGAGCCGGAGCTGACCAGCTTCGGACTGGATCTCTATGAGAGTATTATTGTGAATAAGAACGAGGACAGTAAGAGAAGATGAATGTGCGTAAAATGAATCAACAGGAAAAGGTGGCATATATGCTCAGCCAGCCGGTGCCTAAGCTGGTGCGGCAGATGGCGGTTCCCACCATCATCAGTATGTTGGTCACCTCCTTTTATAATATGGCAGATACCTATTTCGTGGGTAAGATCAACACGCAGGCAACAGGAGCAGTGGGAATCGTGTTTTCCGTGATGGCCCTGATACAAGCCTGCGGATTCTTCTTCGGTCATGGCTCCGGCAATTTCATTTCCAGAGCACTCGGCGCAGGTGATTATGAGGAGGCCAACCGGATGGCGGCGGTAGGGTTTTTCAGCTGCTTTCTCGTAGGACTGGCTGCCTCTGTGCTGGGGATCACGTTTGTGACTCCTTTTGCAAAGCTGCTGGGATCCACCCCAACGATACTTCCCTATACCAAGGACTATCTGCGGATCATCCTGATCGGCTGCCCCTTTAGTATGTCTTCGCTGGTGCTGAACAATCAGCTCAGATTTCAGGGAAGCGCCTCCTATGCCATGGTGGGGATCGTGACAGGCGCGATTTTGAATATCGCACTGGATCCCTTCTTCATCTTTTCCATGGAAATGGGGGTTGCGGGAGCGGCTCTGGCAACGATCATCAGTCAGATCACCAGTTTTCTTCTGCTGCTTCTCATGAGCAGACGTGGCGGAAATATTCGGATCCGGTTTTCAAATTTTAGACCGTCAGCGGCTTTTTACCGGGAGATCTTCCGGGGAGGGTTCCCCTCTCTGTGCAGACAGGGTCTGGCAAGTCTGGCACATATCTGCTTAAATCATGCGGCAGGTCTGTATGCGGGAGCGATGGCAGATGCGGCCATTGCAGGAATGTCCATTGTGAGCCGTATCAGTATGTTTGCAAATTCCGCTCTGATCGGCTTCGGTCAGGGCTTCCAGCCGGTATGCGGCATGAACTATGGCGCAAAGCAGTATAAAAGGGTGCGGGAGGGCTTCAAATTCTGCGTGAAGACCGCAGTGGTCTTTCTGGTCGTGATATCAGTGGGAGGATTTGTGTTTGCAGAGAAGCTGGTGTGGTTCTTTCGAAAGGAAGATGCCGATGTCATCCGAATCGGTACATTGGCACTGAAGCTCCATTGCGTTGTGTTTCCCTTCAACGCCTGGATCGTGATCTGCAATATGACGCTGCAGTCTATCGGGAAGGCTGCCAAGGCCTCCATTCTGGCTGCGGCGAGACAGGGGATCTTCTTTATCCCTTTGATCTTTTTGCTGCCCTATTTCTTCGGACTTTTGGGCGTGCAGATGTGCCAGACCTGGTCTGATGCCCTGACGCTGTGTGTTTCCATCCCCATGGGGCTGAGCGTGCTGAAGGAATTGGAGCAGTTGGAGAGAGAAAAAACGGTAGGACAGGAGAAACAGTGATGAAATATATCGGAAAGGGTTATTTATACGAGACTCATTTACACACCTCGGAGGGCAGCGCCTGTGCCGGAAGCACCGGGGCGGAGATCGCCGCGGCATATGCAGCGGCAGGTTACACCGGCATTATCATCACCAATCATTTTTTCTACGGAAATACGGCTGTGGACAGGACGCTTTCCTGGAGGGAATGGGTGGAGGGCTTCTGCAAGGGATATGAGAATGCCAAGGCAGAGGGAGATAAGCTGGGACTTCAGGTCTTCTTTGGATGGGAGTCCGGCTATGGCGGGCCGGAATTTCTCGTGTATGGACTGGGAAAGGAATGGCTGCTGCAGCACCCGCAGATCCGGGATGCTTCCGTGGCAGAGCAGCTGCAGCTGGTTCATGCAGGCGGCGGCATCGTCGTCCAGGCCCATCCCTTCCGGAAGGCCTGGTATATTAAGAAGATTGAGCTGTTTCCTGAGGAGGTAGATGGTGTGGAGGGGTATAATGCCTCTCATTCCTCCTTCACAAAAAAAGAAGAGGACAGACATGTTCAGTGGAATGATCAGGCGGCTGCCTATGCCAGGGAACATCATCTGCCCTTAACCTCCGGTTCCGACCAACACAACACGGAAATGCTCTGGGGCGGAATGGTATTCCCGGAGAAACTGAAGGATATTCACGACTTCACGGAGGCGGTGCTCTCAAACCGCGCCATCTGTCTGTTGGACGGTGTCAACTCTCAGGAAGTTGTCTCCGGGTGAATTTGAAGCTCATATAGTTTTTTATAGATTCCGTCTAAGGCGAGGAGCTCCTGGTGAGTGCCTCGCTCTCTTATTTTTCCCTTGTGCATGACCATAATGCAGTCTGCGTGCTGGATGGTGGACAGCCGGTGGGCCACCATGATGGTGGTACGCCCCTTCATCAGCTTATCCAGAGCCTCCTGAATGAGAAGCTCCGTCTCGGTATCGATGTTTGCCGTGGCCTCATCCATGACCAGAATGCTTGGGTCGTGGGCCAGAGTTCTGGCGAAGGACAACAGCTGACGCTCTCCGGCAGAGAAGGTGGCGCCCCGTTCTGATACCGGCTCGTCGTATCCCTTCTGCAGCCTCTCGATAAAGTGGGAGGCGTTTACATATTCGGCGGCCTTCCGCACCTGCTCATCTGTGATGTTCTCATCGTAGAGTCTGATGTTGCCGGCAATGGTTCCCTGGAAGAGAAACACGTCCTGTTGCATCTGACCGATGGCACTTCTCAGCTGCTCTTTACTGATCGATCTGATATCTACACCGTCGATGGTGATGCGTCCCTTCTGAATGTCGTAGTACCTGCCGATCAGATTTAAAATTGAGCTTTTCCCGGCACCGGTAGCACCCACGAAGGCCACCCGCTGCCCCGGCTCGATGACGAAGGATACGTCCCGCAGCACATAGTTTTCATTGTCGTATGCAAACCACACATGGTCGAATTCGATGCGTCCTACGATCTTCGGCAGAACGATCGGGTTCTCTGCCTCCGGAATGATGGTCTCGTCGTCCAGAATGGTAAAGATTTTCTCCGCGGAGGCCAGGGAGGATTGCAGGGTGGAGAATTGCTCCGCCAGCTCCTGGATGGGATCAAAGAAGGACTGGATGTATTGCGCGAAGATGAACAGGGTACCGATGGAGATCACATCCTGAAGGACATCTTTGCTTCCCACTCCCAGCACCACCACCAGGGCGAGGATGCTCAGCACATAGATCAAGGGACGAAAGATCGCAAAGACAAGCATTTCCCGATAGAAGGCACGAAAAAGCTTTGTGCTTTTGCCCTCGAATTCCTCGTACTTACGCTGTTCTCTTCCGAAGATCCGGATGATGCGCATGCCGGAGAGATTCTCGGAGAGGAAGGTGTTCAAGTCGGTGAGCCGGCTTCTGGTGACACGATAGGTGGCCCGGGCGATCTTGCGAAAAACGATGGTGATGAGGGTGACCGGCGGCAGCAGTAGGAACGAGATCAGTGCCAACCTTGCGTTCATCAGCAGCATCACTGTCCCCAGACCGATGATCTTGATGACATTTCTAAAGAGCCTGACCAGAATGCCGGAGTACATTTCATCCAACGCCTCCACATCATTGGTCACCCGGGTGACCAGCTTTCCCACGGGAGTCAAGTCGAAATAGCGACTGCTCAGAGACTGAAGGTGCCGATACAGCTCCAGTCGAACGGTGAGGATGATGCGCTGACCGGTTTTCTGCAGCAGCCAGGCCTGTGTGATATTCAGGATAAAGCTTAAGAGAAGTACGATTCCGTATCGGATGCAGACATCTGTCAGAATCGAGTAGTCTGCTTTTTCCCGGAAGGCATCGATGGCGTTGCCGACCAGCTTCGGCCGATAGAGGTCGAAGGCGGTCAGAATCAGCACAAAGAGAAGGCATACCGCTACGGATAAGCGGTAGGGCTTCATATACGCCAACAGGCGGAGCAAAGCATTCCCTCTGTAATGGGATTCAATGGTATCGTTGTTTCTTGTATTCATGGGTAACCTCTCTGCATCTGTCAGATATTGGACAATTCCTGTTCCAGCTGTTGTTTCTCGCTGATATGTGCATAGAACCCGCCCAGCGACAGCAGCTCCTCGTGGGTACCGTATTCTGTGAGAACTCCGTCGGACAATACTGCGATATGGTCTGCCTGCTTCAGAGCAGAAATTCTGTGAGCGATGATGATAGTCGTCTTTCCCTTCCGAAGACGCAGCAGATTGTTCAGTATTTTTTCCTCTGTGTCGGTATCAACCGCTGACAAAGAGTCGTCCAGAATCAGAATGGGTGCATCCGGCAGAAGTGCTCTCGCAATGCTGCTTCTCTGCTTCTGCCCGCCGGACAGGGTGACACCCCGTTCACCCACGATGGTCTGGTACCGGTCCGGAAATTCACAGATATTGTCATGGATGCAGGCTTCTTTGGCGGCTGCTTCAATCGCACTGCGAAGACCGGGATTGTCTGCGATCCTTTCTTCCAGCCCGAAGGCAATATTTTCTTCCAGAGTATCGGAGAATAAGAAGTTGTCCTGGGGAACGTAGGCAATACTTTTGTGAAGAAGGGCCAGGGGGATCTCATCGATGGGAGTGCCGTCGATGAGGAGACTTCCCTTCTCACAGTCATAGACCCGTAAGATCAATTCTGCCAGAGTAGATTTGCCGCTTCCGGTCCGTCCCAGGATGCCCAGCATTTCCCCGGCGGGAATGTGGAGATCAATGTGGGAAAGCACGGTAGATTCACTGTCCGGGTAGGTAAAGGACAGGTCCTTCAAGGTGATCTCACCCTGTATGCGCTCCTTCGCCGGGGTGCCGTCAGAGGGGGTGTGATCTGTAATATCTGCAGTCTCGGCAAAAATCGCATTCACCCGTCCAAGGGCGGCAGCAGCCTGGGAAAAATTGTTGATACAGTCGCCGCAGGCGATCATGGGCCAGACCAGCATGCCGATGTAGGACTGAAAGGCAACAAACTGTCCGATGGAGATCGCTCCGGTCAGCACCATTCTGCCGCCGAAGAGCAAGGTCAGCAGAAGGCTGATTCCCGTGATGGCATCCAAAGCAGGTCCAAACACGGTGCGCAGCTTTACCACGGACAGATTTTTCCTCATACAGTCTTCGCCTGCGGCAGCAAAGGATGCATAGTCCTCCTTTTCCTGGACAAATGCCTTCAGCACCCGGATCCCCGCAAAGCTCTCCTGGGTTTTGTCGGAGAGATGAGAGAAGGCAGCCTGCTTTTCGGTCTGACGCTTCTTGGATTCGATGCCGTAGAAATAACAGCCTACTGCAACCAGAATGAGGGGGACAAAGGCGAGAACGGTAAGCTTCAGATCCACAAATACGACCATTTTGACCAACACCATCAGGGTCATCACTACGGCATCGAAGGCAGTGATCACGGCCATGCCTACCGCCATACGAATGGCCTGTAGATCGTTGGTGAAATGTGCCATCAGATCGCCGGTCTTGTGACTGTTGTAGAACCGTGCGGACAGGGTCTCGATATGGCGGAATAAGTCGTTGCGGATCCGATATTCGATGCCCCTGGAGGCACCGATGATAAAGTATCTCCAGCCGAAACGGCCGATTGTGATGACCAGACCTGCCAACAGCAGTTTGATCAAGAGCTCTCGGATCTCTACAGAGCCAAAGCCCCGGGACAGTCCGTCGATGATCTCGCCGGTGTACTGGGGAATGTACAGGTTAAACAGATCCACCAGCATCAGCACGATGATTCCCGCCAGGTAATTCCATTTATATCGCCACAGGTAGGGCAGCAGAGTAAAGGTATGTTCTCTTTGATTCTCTCTTTGTTTCATGGTAACGATCCAATCTGTTTAGAAAATACGTGTAGTCCATCTGGTGCAGTCCCAGACATCGGTGGCCAGACCCTCATAAAACTCGGGCTCATGGCATACCATAAGGATACTGCCCTTGTACTCCTGCAGGGCCCGCTTCAGCTCTGCCTTGGCATCTACGTCCAGATGGTTGGTGGGCTCGTCCAGGAGCAGAAGGTTGGTGTCCCGGTTCATCAGCTTGCACAGGCGTACCTTGGCCTGCTCGCCGCCGCTTAAAACCTTGACCTTGCTCTCGATATGCTTGGTGGTCAGACCGCATTTTGCAAGGGCGGAGCGAACCTCGTATTGGGTAAAGCCGGGAAATTCCTGCCAGATCTCTTCAATACAGCTGTTGTCCATATTGCCGGACATCTCCTGCTCGAAGTAACCGATCTCCAGATAGTCTCCCTGTTCCACTGTTCCGGAGAGAGGTTTGATCAGTCCCAGAATGCTCCTCAGCAGGGTGGTTTTTCCGATGCCGTTGGCACCCACCAGCACGATCTTCTGACCCCGTTCCATGGAAAGGGTCAAAGGCTTGGACAGAGGCTCCTCATAGCCGATGACCAGATCATGGGTCTCAAAGAGAATCCGTCCCGGGGTCCTTGCCTCCTTGAAGAAAAACTCCGGCTTGGGTTTTTCCGCTGCCAGCTCGATCACGTCCATCCGGTCCAGCTTCTTCTGGCGGGACATTGCCATGTTTCTTGTGGCTACTCTCGCCTTGTTGCGGGCAACGAAGTCCTTCAGATCCGCGATCTCCTTCTGCTGTTTGTTGTAGGCGGCCTCCAGCTGGGCCTTTTTCATAGCGTAGACCTCCCGGAACTTGTCATAGTCACCTACGTAGCGGGTCAGGGCCCGGTTGTCCATATGGTAGATCAGGTTGATGACACTGTTTAGAAAGGGAATATCGTGGCTGATCAGGATAAAGGCATTTTCATATTCCTGCAGATAACGCTTCAGCCATTCGATATGTTCTGCATCCAGATAGTTGGTGGGCTCGTCCAACAGCAATATGTCCGGCTTCTCCAGCAGAAGCTTGCCCAGAAGGACTTTTGTTCGCTGTCCTCCGGAAAGCTCGGTGACGTCCCGTTCAAGACCGATGTCCGAAAGCCCCAATGCGCGACCCACCTCCTCTACCTTGGAGTCGATCATATAAAAGTCGTGCATGGTGAGCAGATCCTGCAGGGTACCCAGTTCCTCCATCAGCACCTCTAATTCGTCCTCGCAGACCTCGCCCATTTTCTCACAGATGGTGTTCATCTGTGCTTCCATCTCGTAGAGAAAGTCAAAGGCAGATGCCAATACCTGGCGGATGGAAAGACCCGGTGTGAGGACAGTGTGCTGATCCAGGTAGCCTACCCGGACATTCTTCGCCCACTCTATTTTCCCCTCATCCGGCATCAGCTTCCCGGTGATGATATTCATGAAGGTTGATTTTCCCTCGCCGTTGGCACCGATGAGACCGATATGCTCTCCCTTCAGCAGACGGAAGGATACGTCATGGAAAATTGCTCTGTCTCCAAAGCCGTGGGTCAGATGTTCTACATTCAGTATGCTCATAGTATTCTCCTTGTCGGGCATTTTTCGCACATTGGAATAGACACTTTCCGATCCAATGTCGACAATCATAGATATTACTTGAAATAAATCTCATTTTAGCATAAGATAAGAAAATAAAAAAGACCCTGATCGATAGATTCACGCCAAAGTATTTTGTGGAGAAAAAAGATGGTTTTTGACAGTGTGACGTTTCTGTTCCGGTTTTTTCCGGTCTTTATGGTTGCCTATTACCTGATTCCAAAAAAGGGCAGGAATCTGCTTCTGTTTTTGGGAAGCCTGTTCGTCTGCTCCTGGGGAAGCGGACGTACCCTTCTCATTTTGCTGCTTTCTGTTCTGACCGATTATATGTGCGGACTGCTTCTGGATAACCTGAGGGAGAAGAAGTCCGGAAAGCTTGTGCTGCTTCTGGCTCTTTGTTTGAACCTGTGGGGATTGATGTTTGGCGCCGAACGAAGCATCGTGGCGCTCTCCTTCTGGGCAATTCATGGGATTTCCTACTGTATGGATGTGTACAGCGGTCGGACGGAGTCCTTCATGAATCCCATTCACCTGGGCGTCTACCTGACCTTCTTCCCTGTCCGGATGGCAGGCCCCATTCTGCAATACAGCGATATGGAGGCTCAGATCAGACATCGTTCTATCACGCCGGAACAGGTCAAGGACGGACTGAAACGGATCTGTTTCGGACTCACCAAGAAGGTTTTTTTGGGAGATCGCTGTGGTGCTTTGTGGGGGGAAATCCTTCACAGGGGCGTGGAGAACTGCAGCGCAGGAACCGCCTGGCTGGGTGCGATCGCCTTTTTGATGTGGCTGTATTTTACATTTTCCGGATACGCAGATCTGGCGGTAGGTCTGGCGAAGATGCTTGGATTCACCATTCCGGAGAATTTCAATTGTCCTGTCTTTTCTGTGTCCGTCACTGATTTTTGCAGCAGATTCTTCTGTTCTGTGTCGGCATTCTTAAGACGAATCGGGGTCGGTTTTCTCGGGATGGAACGCAGGAACATCATTCTGCAGTGTATGATGATTCTGCTGGCCGGAGGTGCTGCCGGCATTTGGCTGCAGAAGAGTCTTTCCGCCTTGCTCTGCGGCCTGTTTCTGGCTTTCTTCCTCTGTCTGGAAAAAATGGGACTGTCCAGGCTTTTGGAAGCACTGTCCAAACCGATTCGTATGCTGTACACTGATCTGATCGTGCTGGCGGCGGGAGTGATTCTGGGTGTGTCGAATGTGAAGCTGATCCTGCCCTACGGGAAGTCTCTGCTTGGTCTGAGCGGACTGGTGGATCGGGAGTTCTTCTTTTTGAGTGAGCAATATCTTGTGTATCTGCTGGCGGGTGCAGTGGTGGCGTGCGGTGTTTTGGACAGACTGGCAGATAAGATTCGTGAATCAAGATCCGGTCTGGGTATGGCGATTTATCGTTTCGGAGAGATCGCGGTTCCGGCGGTGTGTCTTTTGTGGACACTGATCTGGGCAGTCGGAACAGGCTATCCTGAGTTTGTCTTTTCTTTCTAGGAGGCAATATGAGTTTCAAGAAACATATCATTTTTGCCATTACGGTGATTTCGTCGCTGTTTTTTGTCTTCGCCTTTGCGGATGTGGTGTCTGAAGACGAGCTTGCAGAGGAAGCCATGGAGACTCCTTCCTTTACGGATGCGCTTTTATACGGTGATGAGGCAGTGGAGTCCTATGACAGGTATTTGCTTGCCAATTTCGTCAGCAAGGAGAAGTGGAGCAACTTGCATAAGAGACTTCAGATCCTGTTTGGCAAAAGACAGATCGGTTCCGTGTATCTTGGGAAGGATGGCTATCTGTTTGAAGAACATGTGCCGGAAGCCTATCCGGAACAGTTGATGCAGGAAAAACTGAAGCTGGCAGAAAAACTGGTCACGGAGTGGAATGCCAGGGTAATGCTTGTGCCTACATCGGATGCAGTCCTTTCGGATAAGCTTCCTTCCTCTGCCCCCAGATTAGATCAAGGCAGGCTGTCGGAGCTTGCGAAGGAACTGCTGGGAGAGGATTATATTGATGTGGAGGAGACCCTGAGAGAGCACAGAGAGGAGTCCTACTATCGGACAGATCGCAGCTGGACTTCCTACGGGGCTTATTATGCCTATCGGGTCTGGACCGAACGAATGGGAATCAGCAGGTATCCCTACAATCTGAACATTGCGCAGAAGGCTTCCGAGGATGTGGCAGGCTCCCTTCAGCAGCAGATCGGATACGGTGATTACAGGGACACCCTTGTCTATGTCAGGGAGACCCTGAAGAGAAAGGTTACGGTACAATTTGATTTCGGCAAGACAAGCAACAGCATGTATTTCCCGGAGTGGCTGGATACGGATACTCCCTATTCTTACTACCTGGACGGACCACATGCATTTACAGAGCTTGCTTTTCAGGTAAAGACCGGCCGAAAGCTGTTCTTGATCGGAGGGTCTTACTCGAAGGCATTCGTGCCTCTTCTGGCACAGCATTACGACAGAATTTATCTGTTGGAACCGGATCGCTTTGGGGGAAATGTGGATGCATTGATCTCCTCCTGTCTGAAAAAACACCCTGCAGAAGCACAGTCGGGGGATTCCCCTTCAAGGGCGACGGACAGGACGGATGCCGGTTATGATGTGCTGATACTGTATGACAACATTGAGTTTTTGGAGAGATTTACCTGGAAAGAGTGAAGGAGAGAAAGGGATGACAAAGGCAGTCGTATTTGATATGGACGGAGTCCTGTTCGACACGGAGAGATTGTGTCAGGACAGCTGGATCGAGGTGGCAAACAGAAGGGGACTTCCGGATATGGAGATCATTTTTCCAAAGTGTATCGGGCGGAATGCCAATGACAGCAGACAGATCGTCCTGGAAGCCTATGGTGCGGATTTTGACTACGAAGTGTTTCGCCGGGAGGCATCCGACTGGTTTTGGAAGTATCTGGAAGAGAACGGTCTTCCCGTCAAGGAGGGAGTGCGGGAACTGTTGAACTGGCTGAAGGAACAGGGATGGCGGATCGGACTGGCATCCTCTACCAGACGTTCCTCTGTGATCAGTCACCTGGAGCAGGCGGGAATCAAGGACTTTTTTGAAGAGATCATCACAGGAGATATGGTGGAGCACTCCAAACCTCTGCCGGACATATATCTCCTGGCCTGCAGGAAGCTTATGGTGGACCCTACAGAAACCTACGCTATCGAGGATTCGCCCAACGGGATCCGGTCTGCCTACCGCGCCGGAATGAAGCCGATCATGGTGCCGGATCTGCTCTCACCGGATGGAGAGATGGAACAATTAAGTACCTGCATTTTCTCTGGTCTTTTGGATGTGCTTGACTACTTTAGATCACAGGAGGATGAAAGATGGCAACCCTAGGAATACCCCGGAATACCATTGAGATCTTACAGAAATATCACTTCAATTTTCAGAAGAAGTTCGGACAGAATTTCCTGATCGATCCCACTGTTCTGGATCGTATCATCCGGGCTGCCCGGATCACGAAGGAGGATTGTGTCCTGGAGATCGGTCCCGGCATCGGAACCATGACACAGTATCTGGCAGAGAGTGCAGGCAGTGTTGTTGCGGTGGAGATCGATCAGAATCTGATTCCGATTCTGAAGGAGACACTGGCGGAATACGACAACGTCTCCATCATCAACGACGATATTCTGAAGGTGGATCTGAATAAAATCGTGGAGGAGAAAAACGGCGGTCGTCCCATTAAGGTGGTTGCAAATCTTCCGTATTACATTACTACCCCAATCATTATGGGACTGTTTGAAAAACAGGTACCCTTACAGAGCATTACGATCATGGTGCAGAAGGAGGTGGCTGACCGTATGCAGGTTGGCCCCGGCACAAAGGATTACGGCGCATTATCCCTGGCGGTACAGTACTACGCTAAGCCTGAGATCGTTGCAAATGTACCCCCTAACTGTTTTATTCCCAGACCAAATGTGGGCAGTGCGGTCATTCGGCTGACAAAATATGAGCAGCCTCCTGTGACGGTTCGGGACGTAGACAGGATGTTTGCCATCATTCGGGCATCCTTCAATCAACGCCGCAAAACTTTGGTGAACGGGCTTGGAAACGCTCCGGAACTTGGTCTTTCCAAGGAAAGGGTGGCACACGCTTTGGAGGAAATGCAGCTTTCACCCACTGTCCGCGGAGAGGCTCTTACATTGGCTCAGTTCGCCAGACTCAGTGATCTGCTGGGAGAGATGTAGGACGATCTTTTTTTGCCATTTCTTTTGACATTATCTGTTGAACTGTGTTAAAATTTAGTTTGATAGTGGGTTGCTATACGTTCAGTGAAAATTTAGGAGAAAAAGACCTTGGATAAGTATGAATATAAAGTAAAAGTTGACACGATCAAGGAATACATCGGACAGGGAAAGTATCATGATGCTGCCGAGATTGCAGACGGGATCGACTGGCGCAAATGCAAGAGCAGTATGATGCTTTGTACCATCAGTGATTTATATAAAGTGACGAAGCAATACAATGAGGCAAAAAAGCTGCTGTTGTTGGCCTATGAGATGAGGCAGGGCGGGAAGAATGTCTGCTATTCCCTCTGTGAGGTCTGCATGAAGCTGAATGAGTATGATCAGGCACTGAATTTTTACCGTGAGTTTGTGCAGCTTGCACCCAAGGATCCATCCAGATTTGTTTTACAGTATAAGCTTTACGAGATGCAGGGAGCCTCTCTGGAAAACCGTATCTTTGTATTGGAGGAGTTGAAGAGAGAGGACTATAGAGAAAAATGGGGCTATGAATTGGCCTTCTTATACCATAAGGCAGGGGAGATCACCCTCTGCGTACAGGAATGCGATGAACTGATTCTCTGGTTTGGCTCCGGAAAATATGTGTATAAGGCCATGGAGCTGAAGCAGCTTTATGAGGAACTGACGCCTTCTCAGCAGGCGATCTATGACAGACGTCTGGAGGGAGAGGAAACCAAGATCTATGACAGACAGACTGTGGAGGAGACCGCAGAGACCGACGGAAACGAAGTGCCGGAGGATAATTATGCGCAGGAGACTGCGGCAGAGGACATGCCGGAGCAGGAAGCAGCCTACGTACAGGAAGAGACTTTGGAACAGCCTTCTGACGCCTCTGACGAGATGGACATCGAGGTGAAGCAGATCGATATCAGTCCCTACAGCACCATGAATCTGCAGAAGGAGATCGCTGAGGGGTTAAAGGCTGTGATGGACCAGCCTGCGGAGGTTCATTCCGTGATGGAGGAGGATGACACTGCACAGGTGAATGTGGAGGCTATTGATGAGATGGCAGGGGATGCCTATTATGTGGACAATTTCTCCCCTGAACGTGTCGTGGATGAACTGACCGCATCCGCCTTTGAGAAGGAAGAGGAGAGGACCAGGGCTGCCCAGCCTCCCAAGGAACTGGCCAGACAGCTCTCCCAGGAGTCTGACGGACAGCTGCGTCTGGTTGTGCCCGGAGAGGAGGCAGTGGAGAAGCAGATCACCGGTCAGCTCTCCATTGAGGACGTGCTGAAGGAGTGGGACAGACTTCAGAAGGAGAGGGAAGCACACCAGAGAGCGCAGGTAGAGAAGCTGGTACAGGAACATACAGGCAGTCTGTTTGCCGATTTTGAACGTGAGAAACTGGATGATCTTCTGGAGAGGCTGGAGAACAATCCTTCAGCGGAGGATACAGGCGCGGAGACTGCTGAGGATACGATGCAGGAGTCTTCCGATGAGACCGAAGCATATGTTGAGACAGAGGAACCGGAGCAGACCGAGGAGACAGAGGATACAGAGTCCGAGAGCTTTGCAGAGACAGTAGAGCAGGAGGAGGAAGCTGTTATCGAGGAGGAGACAGAGGAGTCTGAGCCGGAGGAGGAAGTTGTTTTCGAGGAGGAGGCAGAGGAATCCGAACCGGAGGAAACGATTTTCGAAGTGGAGACAACGGGACTGACGGAGGTGAAGGCTTCCGGTGAAGAGGAGGAGCCGGATCTCTCGGAAGAAATGGATGCAGATACTGAGCCTGAGGCTGAGGAGGCACCCGGAGAGGACTCCGTACCGGAAGCTGCAGCACAAATCGACAGTGAGAAGTCATCAGAATCCATGGAAGAAGACCAGACGGAGGAAGCTGCAGACGACGCAGAAGAAAAAGAGGAAGCAGCAAATCCCGAGCAGTCTGTGTCAGCAGAGGAAAAGAGGAATGCGCATTCCCAGCATCATGAGTCCTTCAAGACCAGATCCCTGACGGAGGATGAAAAGGTAATGTATGAACCCTTTATCCAGAGCCGTACCGGAAGGGATAAGCTGATTCATGCCATCGACTCCATCAGTATGGCACCTTACACAGGCAATATCATTGTCACCGGTGATGCCAGCATGGATACATTGGCGCTGGCGAAGACATTGATTCGCGAGGTTCAGCAAAATGACAGGAATTTCTCGGGACGGGTGGCGAAGATCACCGGTCGGGGACTGAACAGCAAGGATCTGGGAGAAACCTTTGACAAGGTTAAAAACGGAGCGCTGATCATTCAGTCGGCCTGCGAGATGACCGAGGATACTGCCTGGAAACTGTACAAGGCGCTTCAGCAGGATCGGATCGGTATTATTGTTGTGCTGGAGGATACGAAGAAGAACATCAACGAAATGTTGAAAAAGTACCCGGATTTTGTGGCACTGTTCAATGCAAGGGTCGATATGGAGCCGCCCAGCAATGATTCACTGGTAGCTCATGCGAAGGCGTACGCGAGGAGCAGGGAATATTCCATTGATGAATTCGGTGTTCTTGCGCTTCACAATCGGATCGAGCAGCTGCAGACGATAGACCACCATGTTTCCACCGTGGATGTGCGTGAACTGGTGGATGAAGCAATCTACAATGCGGACCGCAAGAATCTGAAACATTTCTTCGACATCCTGTTTGGAAGAAGATATGACGATGAAGATATGATTATTCTTACAGAAGAAGATTTTGAGTGATAGGAGGCAATGAGGATGGCAGAAAATCGGGAGAGGGTTTTTATTTCTGAAGCGGATCAGTACCTTTTTTCGCAGGGGACACATTACGACATCTACAAGAAACTGGGTGCACACCTTTCTGTGGAGGACGGGGAGAAGGGAGTGTACTTTGGAGTATGGGCGCCCAATGCAGCAGAGGTTTATGTGATCGGATCCTTCAATCAATGGAATGAGACGGCATGTCCCATGGAGAAGCTGGGACCTGTTGGCATCTGGGGACTGTTTGTTCCGGAGGTTGAGGAAGGGGAGATGTATAAGTTCCTGATTCATACGAAGGATGGCAGAAAGCTGTACAAGGCAGACCCCTTCGCCAATCATGCAGAGTTTCGTCCCGGCACTGCATCTGTGGTTGCCGATTTAAGTGGCTTTGCATGGAAGGATGCAAAATGGATGGAGCAGCGGGATACCAAGGATACCTTTCAGGAGCCTCTGGCGATCTATGAGTGCCACATCGGGTCCTTTATGAAACATCCCGACGGGACCGAGGACGGGTTCTATAATTACAGAGAATTTGCCGACCGGATCGTGGACTATCTGAAGGAAATGAAATTCACCCATGTGGAACTGATGGGAATTGCCGAGCATCCCTACGATGGCTCCTGGGGTTATCAGGTTACGGGATATTACGCACCTACCGCCCGTTACGGAACTCCCAAGGATTTTATGTACCTTGTGAATAAGCTGCATCGTGCAGGCATTGGGGTGATCCTTGACTGGGTTCCCGCCCATTTTGCAACGGATGCGCACGGACTCGGAGAGTTCGACGGAAAGTGCATCTTCGAGCATCCCGACCCAAGACGCGGAGAGCACCCTGATTGGGGAACGAAGATCTTCAACTACGGCAAGCCAGAGGTGAAGAATTTCCTGATCGCCAATGTACTCTATTGGATGAGAGAGTTCCATGTGGACGGTATTCGTGTGGATGCGGTAGCCTCTATGCTGTATCTGGATTACGGCAGGCAGGATGGACAGTGGCTTCCAAACCAGTATGGCGGCAAGGAGAATCTGGAGGCTATCGAATTCTTTAAACATATGAATTCTGTTGTCAGAGGTTCTGCAAAGGGATTTCTGACCATTGCGGAGGAGTCTACCGCATGGCCCGGAGTCACCGGTGAGATCGGCGGCAACAACCTTGGCTTTACCTACAAGTGGAACATGGGTTGGATGCATGATTTCTGTGAATATATGAAGCTGGATCCTCTGTATCGGAAGGGAAATCATTATGCGATGACCTTTGCCATGTCCTACAATGAGAGTGAGCACTATATCCTTCCGCTTTCCCATGATGAGGTAGTTCATTTGAAGTGCTCCATGGTAAACAAGATGCCCGGCTATCAGGTGGACAAGTATGCGCATCTTCGTGCCGGCTATACCTACATGTTCGGACATGCGGGCAAGAAGCTTCTGTTCATGGGACAGGAGTTTGGTCAGGAGAGAGAGTGGAGTGAAAAGCGGGAACTGGACTGGTTCCTGTTGGGAGAGAAGAACAATCTGGGAATGCAGACCTATATGAAGGAACTGCTTTCGCTGTACCGCAAGTATCCTGCCATGTATGAACTGGATCAGTCCTGGGCCGGATTTGAGTGGATGAATGCAGATGACGCAGATAACAGTGTGTATTCCTTTGTCAGAAAATCCTCAACCGGAAGAAACAGTTTGCTCTTTGTGATGAATATGACTCCTATCAAGAGAGAAGGATACCGTGTCCCCGTGCCGAAGAACAAAAAGTATCGACTGCTTTTGAACAGTGATGAGGAAAGATTCGGCGGATGGGGAAATGAGATCCCCGCAGAGATCAAGGCCGAAAAGGTGCCCTGTCACTACCAGAAGTATTCTTTGACGGTTGATCTTCCCCCTTGTGGAGCTGCAGTTTTTGTCTTCTAAATGAAGAAATAACAGACACCCTCTGCCCGGCAGAGGGTGTCTTTGCGTGAAAAGGCATGTCATAGTCCCCGGTAATCCTACATAAGATGAAGAGAAGATCCTCGGAGTGAATCTATGGAAAAACTGATCAATTTTGCACTTCGTCTGGTGTTTGGAGGAGTGGCGATCCTTTGCATCAATGGACTGCTCTTGAGAATGGGAGCAGAGCTTACCGTGGGGCTGAATGGCATCACGCTGGGTGTTTCGGGCTTTCTGGGAATACCGGGTGTCTTTGCACTCTATGCCTTGGAATTATACCGACATATTGGGGCTGTCTGAGGGTACAATCGTCTCCGGAAGGTACCACATCTGTTGTCTTTACAAGAAATACGCAAAAATATAAAAAAGTACTTGATTTTTTGAACAATCTGTTATATACTTCTCATTGTGGATCTGGTTGATCTTCTTTTACCGTTTCAGATTTTCTTTTTTCAGGCGTTTCGCCAATCAATTTCTTGAAACTTTTTCATAGAGTAAGTGAGTGGGATTATGGTCACATTATGTCTTTTGGCAGCAATGACCTGTCTGTCTGACTATCGCTTTCGCAGAATTCCCAACGGACTGATTTTGCTGATGCTGTTCTGGGGATTCGTCTATCATTTGGCGAAGGGTGGTCCGGAGGATACTTTTTGGTATGCGGTTCGTGGTCTGTGCTGTCTGCTGTTCTTTTCTCTTTTTTTTCTGATCCGTGCGCTGGGGGCAGGCGATATAAAGCTTCTGGGTGTGATGGCCGGATTCTTTCATTTCGAACAGATTCTTGTTTTTTTATTTCTGTCATTTGGATTTGCACTGTTATCGTATTTGTTTCGGCTCGGGTTTGTTTACTGCGCCGGGAAGGGAGAGGAAAATGCCGGTGAGACGGACAAAAGGAAGAAAAACGGTAAAACAGTTTGTATGGCCGGCCCGATTTTGATGGCGTTTGTGACGGTCTGTTGTAGGGGAGGAATGAGATGATGCCAAAGCCAATTCTTGCACTCTGTGATTCGGACAAGGAGTATATTCAGCAGTTGGCCCAATATCTGAGAAGACAGAGTGATCTATGGGAGGTACGCACTTATTTCGGTGTGTCTGAACTCCGGAAGGACGCCGAAGAGGTAGCATTTGCTGCTGTTTCAGAGACAGTATACGGTGAGGGGGAGCTGACGTTTCCACCCGGTAAAACAGTCATACTGAGTGAAAGTGGATTACTCCGGTGGGAGGATATGATCTATGTGGATAAGTATCAGCCGGCCGACGTAGTGTGCAGAGAGTTTATGCGTTTCTATGTGGAGCGGATTGCAAAAGGATCTGTGGCATCGGTGAGCCGATTGATCAATACGAAATTTATCGGGTTTTATTCCCCCATTCACCGACTGGGGCAGACCACGTTGGCTATAGGTGTGGGAAGGTACCTGGCCCAGAGACATTCCACGCTCTATCTGAATCTGGAGAGCTGCGCCGGGATGGGGGAACTGCTTCCGGACTATCAGAGCCAGGATCTGGCCGATCTGATCTATTATCTGCATGCCGATCCAGGCAAACTGTCTCTGCGCATGAAGACTATGGTTCACAACATGGGAGGACTGTCGTACTTTTTGCCGGTGAAAGCGGGACAGGCGCTGTTGGAACTGACTGCGGACGACTGGATGCAGTTGTTTTCTCAGATCGAAATGCTGGGTGAATATGAATATGTTGTTCTGGACATGGGGGATGCAGTCAACGGACTGATCGAAGTGCTGAGATTGTGTACGAGAATCTTTACTCCCGTGTCCCGTGACACGAGAGGCAGAGAGAAGCGCAATCAGTATGAACTGGTGTTGGAGAAATCGGGCTGCCGGGACATTCTCAGAAAGACTATCTGGCTGGATATCCCGAGAATGCATTTGCCTTCGACGCTGAAGGAAATGCCGGGCAAAGAGATGGTTCCTTATATTCAGGAGATTTTGGAGGAGTTAGGATCGGAAGAATGGAAGAGATAAGAAGAAAACTGGAGAGACAGATCCTGGAGCAGATGGATTACAGAAAGGATATCTCCGACGAGGATATTGCCGAGATGATCGACAGTGCAATTGTGAATCTGGAGGAATTAGCCTGCTGTCCGGTGTCACAACGCATCCGGCTGAAGACCGATCTGTTCAACTCTTTGAGACGGCTGGATCTCCTGCAGATCTTTGTGGAGGATGAGGAAGTTACTGAAATCATGATCAACGGGAAAGATACCATTTTTCTGGAGAAGAGCGGGAGACTGGTGCGGTATCCCAGAGGCTTTGATTCTGCGGAGAAACTGATGGATGTGATTCAGATGATCGTGGCGGGGTGTAACCGTGTGATCAATACCTCTGCTCCGATCGTGGATGCCAGACTGGAGGGGGGAGCCAGAATCCATGTGGTCCTTCCGCCGATCTCTCTGAACGGGCCGGTGGTGACCATCAGACGATTCCCCAAGGACCCAATCACCATGGATTGGCTGATTCGGAAGAACTCCATCACGGCTTCGGCGGCGGAGCTTCTGCGAAAACTGGTTCTGAGCGGCTATAACATTTTCATCAGCGGAGGAACAGGAAGCGGCAAGACGACCTTTTTAAACGCATTGTCTCAGTTCATTCCGGAGGAAAACCGGGTGATCACCATTGAGGACAGCGCAGAGCTTCAGCTCCAGGGGCTACCCAATCTGGTTCGTCTGGAGACCCGAAATGCCAATGCGGAGGGCTGCCAGGTGATCTCTATCAGAGATCTGATCAAGGCGTCCCTTCGCATGAGACCGGACCGTATCATTGTCGGCGAGGTCAGGGGAGCAGAGGCCTTTGACATGCTGCAGTGCATGAACACAGGGCACGA
Source organism: Acetatifactor sp. (assembly GCA_018385425.1). GTDB lineage: Bacteria > Bacillota > Clostridia > Lachnospirales > Lachnospiraceae > Acetatifactor. The sequence goes on along the minus strand of JAHBAA010000168.1, from coordinate 10,108 downwards.
CGGCAGTATGTCCACAGGACATGCAAATTCCGCCAGGGACATGCTGTCACGGCTGGAGAATATGGTTTTGATGGGAATCGAATTGCCTCTGCCTGCCATCAGGCAGCAGATCGCCTCGGGAATCGATATTCTGGTGCACCTGGGGAGACTGCGGGATCACAGCCGGAGGGTGTTGTCCATCGAGGAGGTCGTGGGATTTCGGGAGAATGAGATTCAGATGAATTCCTTATATCAGTTTGAGGAGATGGGAACGGATGAGAAAGGAATGGTTATCGGCTCACTTGTGGAAAAAGGGGAGCTTGTCAGAAAAACAAAGCTTCTGGCTGCGGGACTATCATGAATACCATTGGGGGAGGGGGGAGCGGTGGAAGGTGGTGGGTATTTCGATCGGCGTGGTACTTCTGTTGTCCTATTTTTTCTATCGGTCTGTGTTTGCAGTGCTTCCGCTTTCCTTTACGGGGATATTAGCTTTTCGGTATCTGTATGCGGGAAGGCTGGCCGGACAACAGGAGGAACTGGGACAGCAGTTTCGGGAGTGTATTCTGGCGGTGTCTGTCACACTGCAGTCCGGGTATGCCATTGAGAATGCTTTTCTGGAGAGTGAGCAGGATATGAATCTGCTGTTTGGAGAGAACTCTTTCATCTGTGAGGAATTGAGAGTCATCCGTCGGGGACTGCATATCAACATCCCCTTGGAGGAACTGCTGCGGGATTTCGGTGCAAGGAGCAACTGTGAGGAGATCGTATGGTTTGCGGAGGTCTTTTCCATCGCAAAGAGAAACGGAGGTAATCTGGTGGAAATCATTCGTGGAACGGCAGAACTGATCGGCAGAAAGCTGGACGCGAAGAGAGAGATTGCCGCGATCCTCAGCGGAAAGCGGATGGAACTGGCGATTATGGAGGGAATGCCGTTTCTGTTCTTTCTATATATAGGACTGACCAATCCGGGGTATTTCGACACACTGTACCACAACCTATCCGGAATCGCGATCATGACTGGGTGCCTGATTGTCTACCTGGCTGCATTTGCACTCGGAGAGAGAATGCTCCGTTCCATTGGCAGGAAGTGAGGTGAAAAACTTGGAAAAACTGGTGCATATCTTATACACAAAGATTTTTCAAAGATGGTTTCCTGTTCCGCGAAATGTGGAGGAGGGGCTGAGCAGACTTCATCCGGGACAGAAGAGAGAACAGCTGATTCGGAGTTTCTACGAGGAGAAGATCCGACTGGTGCTGCTTATCTGCCTGGCGGGAGTTTTGTTTGGAGGTATGGCGAAGCTGGCTGCCGGAAAGCAGAGTATTCTTCGAGGTGATAACAGTATTCTGCGGGGAGGCTTTGAGGACGGGGTGAGCAAAATCGCTTTGGTCGGTAAAATTCAGGATCGGGAGGATGTCTTTCAGATCAGGGTGGCACCGAGACAATTGTCCACCGAGGAGGTGATAGCCTATGTGGATTCTTTCCGAAGAGAGGTCGGTTCCATGATCCTTGGGGAAAATGCGGATTACGAGCATGTAATCACACCGCTGAATCTGTTGGACAGTTATGATGGATATCCCTTTGAAGTCAGTTGGGAAAGCGAGGATTCCAAGGTGTTGGACAGTGGGGGGAAGATCGGGACCCTGCTTCAGGACAGAGAAATTCTCCTGCACTATACGCTTCGCTATGGACAGTACGAGTACAAAGAGGAGATTCCTCTGGTGCTGCGCCCGCCCGACAGAACAAAGGAGGAACAAAGGGCACTGGAATTAGCCCATTATCTGGAACAGGAGGAAGAGAACAGCCGCGGGCAGGATTCGCTCGTGCTGCCTGAAGAATGGCAGGGCTCAGAGATTGCGTGGTCTGTTGAAGGGAAGGACTATAGCACCGTGTTATGGTGTATGACGCCTATCCTGGCAGTGCTTTTGTTTTTCCTGAAGGATCAGGATATTCAGAAGGACCTGGAGAATCGTACAGACAGGCTGCGGCAGGAGTATCCGGAGCTGGTTCACAAGCTGGTGCTCTACATCGGGGCAGGGATGTCTGTGCGGGGAGCATTTGCGAAAATCGCCGGGGAATACGAGAAACGACGCGGAACGTCTTCGGAGGAAAGCTTTTGCGGGGAGGAACTGGTGCTTCTCTGCCGACAGCTCCGGGCGGGGACGATGGAGGATATCGCAATCGATTCCTTTGGAAGACGAGTGGGAGTCCGGGAATACATCAGACTCAGTACACTGCTGGTGCAAAACAGAAAGCGGGGCAATCAGGAATTGTTATCCAGATTGTTGGAGGAGGCAGATACCTCGCTGGAAGAACAGCTTCTGAACGTCCGGAAGTCCGGTGAGGAGGCAGGGACAAAATTGTTGATACCAATGGTCTGTATGCTGGGAATCGTCATGGTGATCATCATGGTACCGGCATTTGGAACAATCTAAGAAGGGAGAAAGAAAAATGAGAATGAAATTTTGGAAACGGTTCAGGGATTTTTTCACAGAGGAGGATGGTATGGGTACGGTAGAGATCATTTTGATCATTGTGGTGCTGGTGGGACTCGTGTTGATCTTCAGAGAACAGATCACGGAGATCGTGAACGGTCTCTTTGAGAAGATCACCGTCCGCACGGGAAGAATGTAGATGCGAAGGGTCAGCGGATACCTGACAGTGTATCTAACTCTGTGCCTTACGCTGATCGTGTCCTTATACCTTGTGTTGATCGACTCCGCAAGGTATAAAGGGGCAGCGCTGGAGGCGATCTGCGCAGCAGAAACAGGGCTTTCGAGTGTCATGGGAGAATATCACAGAGAACTGTTTCGTCAGTTTGGCCTGTTTGGAATCGACTGCTCCTATGGAACTGCTTCCTGCAGAATCAATCACACCGAGGAACATCTCCTGGACTATGTGGACAGAAATCTGGACGTAAGCGATGTGTTTCTGGCTTCGTTTTTGTACCGTGACTTCTTCGACTTAAATGTCAGGGATGTAGAAATCGATCAGGTTTCCCTCTTTTCCGACGGAGGGGGCGCGGTCTTCCGGGGGGCCGCCATTGATGCGGTCAGCGATGACATCGGGCTCGGACTGTTGGAATCGGTGATGGATTGGGCGGATACCATTACGGTAAACGGCCTGGACCGGCAGAATTCTGAAGCAGACATGACCCGGGCAAATGCTGTGCTGGATGATCTGAACGGCACAGAGGTACAGATCAGTGAGCAGGAGACAGGGTGTGTGGATGTGGCAAATCCGGTGGGCAATGTCTTTACCCTGAAGAAAAAGGGGATCCTGAACCTGGTGACCGATGTGAGTACCCTGTCGGAAAAAAGAATCAATACGGCTGCATACATACAGAGCAGGCTGCAAAAAGGAATGGTCAGCCGCGGGAATATGGCCATTGACGAGAGAGACGGTTTGACGGATCGGTTTCTGTTTCAGGAGTTTCTTCTGCGCAATCTGGGACACTTCGGGCAGACAAAGGAGCAAACGGCACTTTCTTATCAGTTGGAGTATCTGCTGGCCGGAGCGGACAGCGATGTGGAGAATCTTCGAAAGGTGGCGGGAAGACTGTGCGCGATCCGAGAGGCGGCAAATGCGGCCTACCTGTGGTCGGATCCCCAGAAAAAGGCGGAGATCACATTGGCTGCCACCGTAGCCTGTGGGATCTTTCTGCTTCCGGAGCTGATCCCTGCGGTTACCACATTGATTCTTCTGGGATGGGCATATATGGAGAGCATCTATGATGTAAAAAGTCTTCTGGAGGGAGGGAAGGTTCCGCTATGGAAGGATGCCTCAACCTGGCATTATGGTTTGTCGTCCGCCTGCGGCGGGGAACTTCCCGGTACACAGATCAGCAGAGTCGGGCTTTCTTATGAGGATTATCTTCGCGTCCTGTTGATGCTGACAGGCCTGGAAAAGCTCACGCTTCGCGCAATGGACATGGTGGAAGCAGATATTCGGCTGACACCCGGAAATCAATTTTTCCGATTAGACGGATGCGTGGCGCAGTTTCGGGCCAACGTCCGGATAGACAGCGGATTTGGCTATGGATTCGAAATCATCCGGCAAAAGGGGTATGAATAGAAAAGCAGAAAGGGTGAGTGATGATGACCTCTTTGCAGAACGTAACTGTAAATAATCACAAAGAGCAAGAACCTTCTCCGACAATTTGCCTATCGATGCCGGCCCAAGATCAATGGCATTCGAACATGATTTTCTCTGTAAAGGGGTCATCATCACTCACTCTGAACCAGCGCTTTCGACTTCGGGCGAGTATGACGCTGGAGGCGGCCATTGTCCTGCCGATTTTTTTGTTTTTTCTTTTGAGTCTGAGCTCTGCCATTGAAATGATCCGACTGCACAATCAGCTGCAGGCTGCACTTTTTGACACGGGAAATCGGGTGGCGCTGTTTGCCTGTGAACAAAGCGGGAAGCCCTTATCCTCTCTGATTTCTTCTTTTTACGTGCGAAACCGCATTGTGGAGTTTGTCGGAGAGGAGTATCTGGAGGAATCTCCGCTGGCGGACGGTGCCGGTAGTCTCAGACTTTGGGAGAGCGAAATGCTGTCCGGGGAAGATGAGCTGGAGATCGTGCTTACCTATGAAGTGCGCCCCCTGGCTCTCTTCCCGGGGGTGAAAGATTTTCGGATGGCCAACCGTTATGTTTCTCATCTGTGGAATGGATATGAGATCCCACAGAATCCTTCTGAGAAAGGTCTGGTGTATGTGACACAATACGGGGAGGCCTATCACACAAACAGAAACTGTACTTATCTGGTTCTTGCCGTATATCGTGTCCGTTCGGAGACCATTGCATATGAGCGAAACGAGAAGGGGGAGAGATACCGGCCCTGTGAATTATGCAGTCATGGGGAAATGCCGGAGTCTGTGTATCTTGCGAGGGAAGGAGAGTGCTACCACCGGGACAGACAGTGTTCGGGATTAAAGCGGACGGTGATTGCGATCCCGGAGGAGGAGAGCGGGGGATATCGCCCCTGCAGTCGATGCAGCACAAGGTAACTAAACTATGAAAATAATCGTGATAACTGTCTGGATGCTTATTCTGGCTGCATGGGATATCAAATGTAAGAAGCTTCCGCTGTCCTTGCTTGGGGTTGGAATGGCATATGGGGTGTTTGGATTTGTTCTGATGATAGCCGAAAAGGGGATCATAAGCTTTTCAGCGTTGCTGGGGGCGGTTGGAGCAGGAGTGCTGCTGGTGGCATTGGCATTCCTGACGGGAATGGTAGGGTATGCGGATGGAGTGGTTGTCATTGTGATCGGGTTGCTTGCCGGCTATCGCCATGTGACGGCTATGCTCTGCATGGCACTTCTTCTGGCATCAGTATATAGCGCCGGGTTACTTATCTTCAAAAAAGCGAAACGTCACACACAGATTCCGTTTCTTCCCTTTTTGCTTGCAGGGTGGATATTTGCGCTTCTTCTCTGCGGAGGTGCGTTATGGTGAACAGAAAACTGTCGGGCTATTTCAGCGTGGAGGCTGCACTGGTTGTCCCCTTTGCAATTGCTGCGGTCGTGACGGTAGTCTATCTGACGATCTATCAGTACGACAGATGTATCATGGAGCAGGATCTGATCATGGTTTCCGTATATGCCGCTGCAATGAACAGAGGGGATGACGGGGAGAACAGGCTGCAGAGGAGAGTGAGTGAAGTTGACATCACGCAGTATTTGAATTGTCGGCTGGAAAGCTTTCAGGTGGAGCTTGCCGGGAATACGGTCAAATCAACTGTTAGCGGAACCTATCTGTATCCCATACCGGGATGGAACTGGTTTACGGATCAGGCAGGTTGGCAGATGGAAACATTCTGTGAGATGAAATGGTTTTCCCCGGAAAAAATTCTGCGGGGAATGAGAAAAATAAAGGAGGTTTTTGGAGATGAAAACTGAGTTTTTGAGGAGTCTTAACTGTAACTATAAAAGGATTCTTCTGGAGGAAAAACCTGAGGAAAGGAAGTATCAGTATTGTATTTTGAATCGGGGAGGCATCGGAGGATTGCTGCCCTGCAGCTTGCGGTATATCGATGGGGAGGCATATCTGTACTATGATATTACCTCGAGACAGAATATTCGACAGATGTTCGAACGCAAGGTAATTCCTAGGGAATGGGTCTGCGCTTTTCTGAAATCTTTTCAACAGTTGAGACAGGAACTGGATCGGTTTCTTCTGGATATGAATCATGTTCTCTGGTATCCGGATGAGGTCTTTCAGGAACTGGACGCAAATAAGTTCTCATTCCTGTATGTGCCCTATTATGAAGGGGACAACGGATTTAAGGCGTTGCTGGATTTCTGGGTGGAGCGGATCGATTACAACGACGACGAATTGGTGGAATGCGTATACCACATGTTTGAGCAGTTTGACCACAACGGCGAAGTCTACCTGCAGGAGCAGATCTTTCAGGATGCCCTGCGACTGGAGAAACCAATGCAGTCTGAAAGGCAACCTGTCGTTTTGGAGGAAGAACGTTTGCTGCCGGACCTCCCGCCGCAGGAAGAGGATACGGAGCAGAAAAAGTCTCTCTTCGGTCTGTTTGATTCCAGAAAGCGCAAGTCGAAAGAGAAGAGAGAACTTTACCGCAGCGAGATGCGGGAACGGATGGAAGGATACTCTGTTGCCGAACAGCCGCTGTTTGAAGAAAAATATGGAAGGACACTGTATATTGAAGAAACACTATCTCCGGAAAAGGATGCCCTGAAACTGTGCACTGCGGAAGGAAAGCAGTTAAAGGTATTGGGAGAGGATGCCATTATTATCGGAAAAAAGAAGGAGGAAGCCGACATTGTTGTGGAGGATGCCTCCATCAGCAGGCTGCATGCCAAAATTTTTTATGAAAACAAGGCGTATTATCTGGAGGATCTAAACTCCACAAACGGAACATTTAAGAACGGCTTGCGGCTGAAACCTTATGAAAGGCGGCAGCTGGAGCCGGGAGATGAAATCAAACTCGGCAGAATTCTTTTGCTGTTTCAGAAATAGAGTTCCGGAGACGGACTCCGTCACAAAAATTCATTCACAACAGATAGGAAGTATGCTATAATGAGCGCAAATGGAAAAGACCGGCTGCGAAGCTGAAAGAATCAGGGTGACAGCTCGGATCTGTATGTTTGCGGTGTACATGGGTTTTTGGGGTGGAAGCATTGAAGAATTGGAAAAGATTACCGATCGTCAATACGTCTTTTGTCGTAATAAATGTCCTTGTGTATCTGGTCGGTATGTTTACAAGGGGATTGCCTGTTTATTACGGAAGAATGGATGTACAGAGTGTTTTATTTCGGGGGGAATATTGGAGGATTGTTACTGCAATGTTTCTGCATGGCAGTGTGGATCATCTCTTCAGCAATATGCTTGTTCTGTTCTTCCTGGGTGCGATGATCGAGCAGGAGATCGGTCACATATGTTACGGAATCGTATATTTGTTGTCCGGTATCGGGGGAAATCTGGTTTCTCTCTACATGAAATTGGTCAGCTTCAATACGGCTGCTTCTCTGGGGGCCAGCGGTGTTGTGTTTGGTATGGACGGCGTGTTGCTTGCGCTGGTGTTGTTTTCAAATCGAAAGCTTCAGAATATCTCGGCACCGAGAGTATTCCTCATGATCGCTTTGTCACTGTATAGCGGGTTTGTCGGAAGTCATATCGACAATGCGGCTCACGTCGGCGGACTGGTGACAGGATTTGTGTTGGGAAGTCTGGTGTGTATCGTGAGACGGAGATTTGCAAAGCGGTGACACTTCCATATCTGAATGCTGTGAATGACGGAAAGGAGAACTATGATGAAACAAGATTGTATTTTCTGTAAAATAGCGAACGGTGAGATTCCTGCCAAGACGCTGTATGAGGACGAAAGATTTCGGGTGATTCTGGATTTGGGCCCTGCAACGAAGGGACATGCGCTTATTTTGCCCAAAAATCATGCTGCAAATTTGTATGAATTGCCGGATGAGGATGCGATGGCGGTTCTGCCGCTTGCAAAAAAGATGGGGCTTCTCATGAAGAGCAGACTGCAATGTGACGGCCTGAATCTGGTGCAAAACAATGGGGAAACAGCCGGACAGACGGTCCTGCATTTCCATCTGCATCTGATCCCCAGATATGAGGGAGACGGTCAGAGAATCGGATGGAATCCGACGGCGCCTTCCCAGGAGGAATTGGAGACTGTCAGAAAGGAAATTGTTGGATAGATGAGAAGGATCGATGTAAGTCTTGTGACAGATGCTTTGAAGGAGATGTGTATAGAGGCGAACCACTTTCTGACGGCGGATATGAAGTGTGCGTTGGAACAGGCTGTTTCCGCAGAGGAGGCACCTCTCGGCAGGCAGATCCTGGAGCAATTACAGGACAATCTGAGAATTGCCGCTGAAGATATGATTCCCATTTGTCAGGACACCGGTATGGCCGTTGTGTTTGCAGAGATCGGTCAGGAGGTTCATTTTGAGGGAGGAAGCCTGGAGGATGCGATCCACGAAGGTGTCAGAAGAGGATATGTTGACGGATTTCTGCGTAAATCGGTTGTGAAGGATCCTTTGATCCGTGAGAATACCGGGGATAATACCCCTGCAGTCATTCATTATGAAATCGTTCCCGGAGATCAGGTGAAGCTGACGTTGGCTCCAAAGGGATTCGGCAGCGAAAATATGAGTCGTGTCTTTATGCTGAAGCCCGCTGACGGAATAGAGGGCGTGAAGAATGCGATCATGACCGCCGTCAGGGATGCGGGACCGAATGCCTGTCCTCCGATGGTGGTCGGCGTAGGAATCGGGGGAACCTTCGAAAAGTGTACACTCATGGCGAAGAAGGCACTGACCAGACCTGTCAATGAGCATTCTGCCATCCCCTATGTCAGAGAGATGGAACAGGAATTGCTGGAAAGAATCAATCGGACAGGAATAGGACCGGGCGGTCTTGGAGGAACCACTACCGCACTGGCTGTGAATATCAACACCTATCCAACCCATATTGCAGGGCTTCCCGTGGCAGTCAATATCTGTTGTCATGTGAACCGTCATGCCGTCAGGGTGTTGTGATTTACAGGTATTGACAATGAAAAGAGAATAAGGAGATTTCAAGCAAAATGGATAAACACATCAGTGTCCCCCTTACCCCGGAGAGCGCTGCTTCTCTGAGAGCTGGAGATTACGTATACCTGACAGGAACGATCTATACGGCAAGAGATGCCGCTCATAAGAGAATGCAGGAGACATTAATGCGCGGTGAGAAGCTGCCGATCGACATGGAGAACAATGTGATCTACTATATGGGTCCCTCTCCCGCCAGGAGCGGCAGACCGATCGGCTCTGCAGGCCCCACGACGGCGAGCAGAATGGACAAATATGCTCCGGAACTTCTTGATCTGGGCTTAAAAGGAATGATTGGAAAAGGGAAGAGAAGTCAGGCAGTAAAAGAGGCTGTCATCAGAAATGGCGCAGTTTACTTTGCGGCAGTCGGCGGTGCCGGTGCGCTTCTTTCCAAATCAATCCTTCAGTCCGAGGTCATTGCGTATGATGATCTGGGAACGGAGGCCATTCGAAAACTGGAGATAAAAGATTTTCCGGTCATCGTTGTAATGGATGCCCAGGGCAACGATTTATATGCGACGGCAACTGAGCAGTATTGTCGGGAATAAATTACGGACTTGACGGGTATGGTATAAAATGCAGTGACTGCAGTTCGTTGCATGCGGTCATTGCATTTTATCGTCAAAGACAATAAAAAAGTAAAAAAGCGATTGACAAAGACCTGTTGTTTATGTATAATGAATTTTGCGTCACGAGTTCGAGACGCAAAAAAGTTTGGTAGAGACGTAGTTCGGATTAAGGAGAAATACTCAAGAGGCCGAAGAGGCGCCCCTGCTAAGGGTGTAGGTCGGGCAACCGGCGCGAGGGTTCAAATCCCTCTTTCTCCGTTCGCTATCAGATTCCTTCGTTTTACAGATACATTTCTGAAAAGAAAGTCTGACAGCAAAAAAAATAAAAAAGTTGTTGACAAGCGCTGATGGCTGTGATATATTAAACAAGCTGTCGCGTGAGAGACAGCGAAGCACCTTGACAAATAAACAGTAATGCAACCCTGAAGATTCCATCAGGATCTTATAAGAGATCCAAGAATTATTCAGAGAACAAG
>JAHBAA010000165.1 GCA_018385425.1 Acetatifactor sp. | reverse complement strand
TCGTGAGGTTTGCACTGCCAGCCTCCACCGAGGGCAACTGTCCGAAGACTGCGAAGCAGTCGAGTTTGCCCGAATGGAGGCGAATAAGGCGTGCGAACCGAACAGAAAACGCAGCCGGTTTTTCTGCAGGAACTGCGCCGAAAAAAGGCAGGGCAGAGCCGAAAAAAGGCGCACCCGAAAGGATGCGCCTGTAATGTACCAGGATAAAAACTAGTTGGTAATGATCTGCTCGGTTTCCTTATCGAATACATGGATCTTCTCAAGATCGAAGGTAAACTTGATAGTGTCGCCGGGTCTTGCAGTGGTACGAGAATCAACTCTTGCAGTGATAGGGAAGTCTGCAAGATCAAGATACAGATATACCTCTGCACCAAGCAGCTCATATACTCTTACGGTAGACTCGAAGGAAACAGGAGATGCAGAAATGATCATCTCGGAATCATCAACGTCCTCAGGACGGATACCGAAGGTAACGATCTTTCCGTCATAACCACCCTCGATCACCTTCTTGGACTTAGCGGGAGGAAGAGGAATCTCCTTGTTAGCGATGCAAAGCTTAGCAACGTCGCCTTCAACCTTAACGGTTGCATCCAGGAAGTTCATCTGAGGAGATCCCATGAATCCTGCTACGAACAGGTTAGCGGGCTTCTCATACAGATTCTGAGGAGTATCAACCTGCTGGATGATACCATCCTTCATAACTACGATTCTGGTACCCAGAGTCATAGCCTCGGTCTGGTCATGTGTTACGTAGATGATGGTGGTGCCAAGTCTCTGATGAAGCTTAGCGATCTCAATTCTCATCTGTACACGCAGCTTAGCATCCAGGTTGGACAGAGGCTCGTCCATCAGGAATACCTTAGGATTACGAACGATAGCACGACCCATAGCTACACGCTGTCTCTGACCACCGGACAGAGCCTTGGGCTTACGATCAAGAAGGGGAGTCAGGTCAAGGATCTTAGCAGCATCCTTTACCATCTTATCGATCTGATCCTTGGGAACCTTTCTCAGCTTCAGACCGAATGCCATATTGTCATATACGGACATATGAGGATACAGAGCGTAGTTCTGGAATACCATTGCGATATCACGGTCCTTAGGCTCTACATCGTTAACCACTCTGTCACCGATCTTCAGCTCACCGGAAGAGATATCCTCCAGACCTGCGATCATACGAAGGGTTGTAGACTTACCGCATCCGGAAGGTCCAACGAAGATGATGAACTCCTGATCTGCGATCTCAAGGTTAAAGTTCTTAACAGCCTCGAAGCCGTTAGGATATACCTTGCAAATGTTTTTCAAAGATAAACTTGCCATTGGTGAAATTCTCCTTTCATTCTAGAGCCGCATCCCATAGAATCTGCGCACAAATTCCAACGGCTCGTATGATGATAGTATACAAAATATTTTTCTTTTGCGCCATACCACTATTTCACAAAGTTTTTACGTTTGATTGTATGATTTGCTTATTTTGTCGATGGTATTTGCATGTTCCTGTCATGTTGCCTAAAATTAAACCCGGTTCTTAGTCAACATTCACAATCCTATTCCTGTACATCCTTCTTGGCCAGTGCGGGATCCAGCTCATCCCGGAAGATTCTCTCATCCTCTTCGCCTTCCGTCTCGGCTTCTTCCGGTGCATCTGCCCCGGTGATGCGATCCTCCAGCCTCTGGAAGAATTTGTTGTAGAGCTTTGCGCTGATCCATGCAGGTACGGAAACACCGAACATAAATACAAGCGGCATCAGCTGAAATACGTAAATCGTGATAATGATCGGAATCAGATACACAATGATCATCAGGATCGTCTTCGGAAACTGCACCAGACTTAAGATCAGTGCATTCTTGATCGTCTTCATGATGGTATTGTCAAATTTTGCCAGCACAGGGAACAGGTACATGGTGGTAAACAGTACCATAATGGCAGCCACCATAACCGCAACCTGAATCACGCCGCTCACCTCGGTCTCCGAATGGGTAAACACGTAGAAATCAATGCCGAGAACGGTCACAACCGCCAACAGTATGATCCAGATGATGGTGGCCTGTTTGAAGTTTTCCTTGAAGGACTTGAAGAAGCCCTTGGTGATATAACACTCCTCGTCCCGCACGATCTTCAGCGCCATGTAGTTCATGGCCGTCAAAGCTGCTCCTGCGGTCACAACCGGCAGGCACAGGAAAATGGTCAGAATGTTCAGCCACATCAGGTCTGCCATTTTGCTCAAAGCCTGCATCAGCGGGCTGTCAATATTAAATAGTTTCATAGCGTATCTTCCTTTCTTCTGTTGGATCACAAATTTTTCTGCATATCAGTCACCCGGATGCCTCCGTACTCCCGTTCCTCCCCAAGGCAGTAGAATCCGTGCTTTTTATAGAAATCCACCGCTCCGGGTGCAGCCATGACCGTCATGATATATCTCTGCTCTTCGTTCTTCAGATACTCGGTGAGTTTCTGAAGAAGTCTGCTGCCGATTCCCTGTCTCCAGTGACATTTCTCCACAAAAAGCAGGGAAAGTCTGGTCTCAAACCGAAGGGATGCAACCCCTACCGGTGCTCCGTCACACACTGCCAGGAGAACAGGGTACTGACCTTTCAGAAACATTTCATAAAGCTCCCTGCTTCGGATAAATTCAGAGAACAGACGGATCCCTTCCTCCGTGTACTCCTTCGCCTCAGAAGCCAGAAAGGTGCGCCACACAAGCTCTACGGCGGCATTCCAATCCTCTTTTCCGGCCCATCTGATCGTCAGCCCTTCAAGGTCACGCTTTTTCATTGCAGCTTACTCCCCCTGTTTCGGAGAAGAGAGGGCGTTTCGCTCCATCCAGTCCAGGAGATCCGCATACACCTCTTCTCGGTTTGTCTCATTCAGAACTTCATGTCTCGCGCCGGGGTACAGCTTCAGGGTCAGATGCTTCATACCGGCCTTCTCCAGGCTCTCGCAGGCCGCCCTGACGCCTTTGCCGTAGTCTCCCACCGGATCCGCATCTCCGGAGGCAAAAAGCACCGGCAGTTCCTTGGGGATCCTCGCCAGATTATCCGGCTGATATATTCGGGAGATCAACTGAAACATCGCCAAAAACCCATTCAGCGTGAAGACAAATCCGCAAAGGGGATTCCGCAGATACGCATCCACCAGGTCCTCCTCTCCGGTCAGCCAGTCATAGGAAGTGCGGGGATTTTTGATTCGTTTGTTATAGCCGCCGAAAATAAGTCGATCCAGAAGCTTTGCCACATGTTTTGGCCCAAAGATCAGCTGCTGCGCTTTCGCAATGGTCGTAGAAAGAAAAAGCTCCATCCGGGAGGGCATGCCGGTTCCCAACAGAACGGCAGCGGAAATGCCGGTTCCGTATCTGCACAGATAATTGCGCACGATAAAGGAGCCCATGCTGTGTCCTATCAAAAGATAGGGCACCCCCGGGAACAATTCCTGCGTTATTTTCTTCAGTCTGTGTTCATCCCGCACAAGCACCGTGGCCGGGTCCTGTCTGCAGAAGTAGCCGAAGGTCATTCCCTCCGCCACACTCTCGCCGTGTCCCATATGATCATCACCGGTGACCACAAAGCCATGCTCCGTCAGATATCGGGAAAAGGGTTCGTATCTCTCGAAGTACTCCGACATACCGTGTACGATCTGCACCACTCCCCGTATCGGAACACCCTCATCGGGCAGGTACCGGATCGCATGCAGCTTGGTCTCACCGTCTCGTGAGTCAAATGAAAATGCTTCCTTCCTCATAACAGCCTCTATTCTTCACGTTATCAGGTTTCCTTCTCTGTGTTCCAGTATAAACACATTCCGGGGAAAAAGAAACTCTTTTCCCCGGAATTTTAGAAAAGTTTTCGATTTAGCAGATCTCGGCACCGGCGGGCATTGCCTTTTCCGGTGTCATCAGTGCCAGATTTCCCTCTGCATCCTCTGCACAGAGCAGCATACCCTCGGAAAGAACTCCCGCCAGTTTCGCCGGCTTCAGGTTCACAAGTACCATCACCTTCTTGCCAACCATTTCCTCAGGTGTGTAGTGTGCCTTGATTCCGGATACGATCTGTTTCACGCTGCTGCCGATCTTCACCTGGCTGCAGAGCAGTTTCTTGGACTTAGGCACTGCCTCGCAGGCAATGATCTCACCCACCTGGAACTGCAGCTTTGCAAAATCATCGTAGGAGATCTCTTCCTTTGGCTCGATATCGATAACAGGCTCTTCCTCTTTTTCAGGCTCTTCCTTCACGCCGGAAGCGGCGATCATCTTCTGCCGGATCTCCTCCTCTTTCTCGGCAACCGCCTTCAGATCCAGTCTCACAAACAGAATCTGGGGAGTCTCCGTGACCTTCTTGCCGCTCTCATAGAGACCGAAGGTTTCCAGCTGATCAAAGTCACGCAGGGGTGCATTCAGCTGGTCTGCGATCTTCTCGGCAGTCTCGGGCATAAAGGGCTCCAGCAGGGAGGCGCCGATGAGAATGCCTTCCACCAGATTGTACAGCACGGTGGAAAGTCTGTCAGCCTTGGCCGGATCCTTCGCCAATGCCCAGGGCTCCGTCTCATCGATATATTTATTGCAGCGCTTGAAGATACCGAAGATCTCGGTCAGTGCATCTGCGACCTTCAGGGCAGCCATCTTGTCAGCCACCTTTGCATAGGTTCCGGTGACAACAGCCTTCAGATCCTCATCCACCGCCTCGGAAGCCTTTTTGTCAGCCACCACTCCGCCGAAGTACTTGTTGGTCATCGCGATGGTACGGTTCACCAGGTTGCCCAGCGTGTTTGCCAGATCGGAATTGGTTCTCTCCGCCAAAAGCTCCCAGGTGATGGTTCCGTCGTTCTCGAAGGGCATCTCATGGAGCACGTAGTAACGAACCGCATCCACGCCGAAGAAGTTCACCAGATCATCTGCGTAAACAACGTTTCCTCTGGACTTGCTCATCTTGTCTGTGCCGGTGAGCAGCCAGGGATGCCCGAACACCTGCTTGGGCAGGGGCTCGCCCAGCGCCATCAGGAAAATCGGCCAGTAGATGGTATGGAATCGGATGATGTCCTTGCCGATCAAATGCAGATCAGCAGGCCAAAGCTTTTTGTACTGTTCGGTGCTGTTACCGTCCGCATCATAGCCGATGCCGGTGATGTAGTTGGTCAGTGCGTCCAGCCAGACATACACCACATGTCTGTCATCAAAATCTACCGGAATTCCCCACTTAAAGGAGGTTCTGGATACGCACAGATCCTGCAGACCGGGGAGCAGGAAGTTGTTCATCATCTCGTTCTTGCGGGAAACGGGCTGGATGAACTCGGGATGCTCGTTGATATGCCTGATCAGCTTATCCGCATATTTGCTCATCTTAAAGAAGTATGCCTCCTCCTTGGCAGGCTTCACCTCTCTGCCGCAGTCGGGACACTTGCCGTCCACCAGCTGGCTCTCTGTCCAGAAAGACTCACAGGGCGTACAGTACAGGCCTTCATATGCCCCCTTGTAGATATCTCCCTGATCGTAGAGCTTCCTGAAGATCTTCTGCACCTGTTTCTCGTGATAATCATCCGTTGTTCGGATAAATTTATCGTAGGAAATGTTCAAAAGATCACAGAGTTCTCTGATAACGCCGGCCACCTTGTCCACATACTCCTTCGGGGTCACCCCTGCGTCCTGTGCCTTCAACTCGATCTTCTGACCGTGCTCATCGGTTCCCGTCTGGAAGAATACGTCGTACCCTTCCTTTCTCTTAAAACGTGCGATGCTGTCTGCCAAAACGATCTCATAATTGTTGCCGATATGAGGCTTCCCGGAGGTATACGCAATGGCAGTTGTCAAATAGTAAGGTCCTTTGTTTTGCATTTTTTACTCCTTTCTTTCAAAAAGAAAAGCCCGTCTTCCTGCAGTCTCTGCTGCAAGAAGACGAGCCGTTGACTCGTGGTACCACTTCTCTTCGTCTGTCTCTCTCGAAAACAGACCTCTTCAGGTCAATAACCCTATTCGCTATAACAGGCGAAACCTGTCGCAGCCTTACCCAACGGCTCGGTGCGCTGCTCGGAAGCCATCTTCCATCTGTCTGGCCCGGATTCCTCTCAGCTCCCGGAATCCTCTCTGTACGGTTCATTACAAATGTACTCTCTTCGTCATCGCTTTTCTATTTATGATAAACGAAAGTCTATCACTTATTTCTGTTCCTGTCAATACTATCTCATCTGTTCCAGAAAACGCTTCACATTTCCCTCGATGTCATCCCGAAACACGGCGGAGCCGGCAACGATCACATTGGCTCCTGCCTCCAACGCCATGGACACATTCTCCGGGGTGATGCCTCCGTCCACCTCGATATCAAAGCTCAGACGGCACTCGTCGGCAATTCTGCGAAGTTCCTTCACCTTATCCAGACAGCTGACGATCATCTTCTGTCCGCCATAGCCCGGCTCCACTGTCATCACAAGAACCATATCGACCATTTCCAGGTAAGGCTCTATGGCAGAAACCGGTGTGCCGGGATTGATGGTGATCGCCGCCTTCTTGCCCAGCGAATGAATCCTGCGAATGGTTCCCTCCGGATCCCCGTTGGCTTCGATATGGAAATTGATCAGATCTGCACCGCTCTCCGCGAAGCGTTCGATCATCCGTTCCGGTCTGTCGATCATCAGATGCACATCGAAGAACAACTCCGAAGCCTTCCGGATAGAACGAATCACCGGCATACCAAAGGAGATGGTGGGCACAAACTGTCCGTCCATCACATCAATATGAAGATACCTCGCCCCGGCCTTTTTCACTGCCTCGATCTGTTCTCCCAGCTTCGCGAAATCGGCCGCCAATATGGATGGTGATAAAATATTCATTACGGAACCCCTCGTTTACTCGCTCAGATTCTCAAAGACTAGATGAACTCCTTCACAGACTTGTATACGCCCTCTGCATCCAGACCATACTTTGCAACCAGAGCGCCTGCAGAGCCGGACTCACCAAACACATCCTTCATGCCCAGCTTCTTCACGGGTGTAGGAAGCTTCTCGGACAGGCAGTCGCACACTGCGCTTCCCAGACCGCCGATGACGGAATGCTCTTCCACGGTGACAACCTTTCCGGTCTTCTTCGCGCTGGCGATCACAAGCTCCTCATCCAGAGGCTTGATGGTGCAGATGCTCACTACCTCTGCATCGATACCGTCAGCGGCCAGCTTCTCAGCTGCGCCCAGTGCGGAGTCTACACAGATACCGGTTGCAATGATGGTAACGTCCTTACCCTCGCGAACTACGGTACCCTTGCCGATCTCAAACTTATAATCAGGCTTGTCGTTGATCACAGGCACTGCCGCACGGCCGAATCTGATGTAAACAGGTCCTTCGTACTCCAGCGCTGCGCGAACGGCTGCCCTTGCCTCCACATCATCTGCGGGACACATCACTACCATGCCGGGGATGGTTCTCATCAGGGCCAGATCCTCGTTGCACTGGTGGGTCGCACCGTCCTCACCTACGGTAATACCTGCATGAGTCGCACCGATCTTCACATTCAGATGAGGGTATCCGATGGAGTTGCGAACCTGCTCATAGGCACGTCCTGCCGCAAACATTGCAAAGGAGCTTACGAAGGGGATCTTGCCGGTCAGGGAAAGACCTGCTGCAATACCCATCATGTTGCACTCTGCGATACCGCAGTCGATGTGACGATCGGGATAAGCCTTCTTGAAAATACCGGTCTTGGTAGCTGCTGCAAGGTCAGCATCCAAAACAACGAGATTGGGGAACTCTTCTGCCAAATCCTTCAATGCATTGCCGTAGCTTTCACGGGTTGCAATCTTCTTAACGTCTGCCATTATTTGTCACCTGCTTTCTCTAATTCTTCACCGATCTTTTCAAGATCTGCCATAGCCTGTGCATACTGCTCATCGTTGGGAGCTGTACCGTGCCATGCCACATTGTTCTCCATGAAGGAAACGCCCTTACCCTTTACACTCTTGGCAACGATACAGGTGGGCTGACCCTTGGTAGCTCTTGCCTCGGCAAAAGCGGCGCGAAGCGCATCAAAATCATGCGCATCCACATTGATCACATGGAAATTGAAAGCCTCAAACTTCTTGTCGATGGGATAAGGAGAACATACGTCACTGATGGCACCATCGATCTGAAGATTATTATTATCAACGATCACTACCAGATTGTCCAGCTTGCGATGTGCAGCGAACATAGCAGCCTCCCAGACCTGACCTTCCTGGATCTCACCGTCACCAAGCAGGGTATATACACGGAAGTCCTTGCCGGAAAGCTTCGCACCCAGCGCCATGCCTACTGCTGCGGAGATGCCCTGTCCCAGGGAACCGGAGGACATATCCACGCCGGGAATATGGATGCAGGGATGTCCCTGAAGATAAGAGCCCAGCTTACGAAGAGTGGTCAGATCCTCCACAGGGAAGAAGCCTCTGTGAGCCAGAGCGGAATACAGTCCGGGAGCAGTGTGTCCCTTGGACAATACGAAGCGATCTCTGTCCTCTTTGTCAGGATCAGCGGGATCGATATTCATCTCTTCAAAATACAGGTAGGTAAAAATATCGGCTGCGGAAAGAGATCCGCCGGGATGACCTGCCTTTGCACTGTGAACTGCGGTGACAATGCCCTTACGCACTTCATTCGCCTGCTTTTGCAGTTCTAAATTGTTCATCGTTTCCTCCATTCTGTCGCCCCCATAAGACGACCACTGTTCTATCATTTTCATACTAGCACAGAACCTGCTTTTCGTCCAGCATTTTTCCGCAAAAAACGCTTCTGTGCACGAGCACATCCGACTGTTCTACTTCTGTCCGTAATAGGCGTTCGCACCGTGTTTTCTATAGTAATGCTTGTCCTGTAATTCCTGGGGTGCCGGCTGGATCCTGGGCTGAATCGTCTCAGCACGATATGCCATCTTTGCCACCTCTTCCAGGACTACTGCATTGTGGACCGCCTCCTTGGCATCCTTGCCCCAGGCGAAGGGACCATGGTTCTTGCACAGCACTGCAGGCACTGCTACAGGGTCTTTGCCCAAGCGCCTGAACTCCTCCACGATCAGAATGCCGGTGTTTTTCTCGTAAGCCTCCTCGATCTCTTCCTTGGTCAGACATCTGACACAGGGAACCTCCCCGTAGATATAATCTGCGTGGGTCGTGCCGTAGCAGGGGATGGAACGGCCTGCCTGCGCCCAGCTGGTTGCGTAGGAAGAATGGGTATGTACCACACCGCCGATCTCGGGAAATGCCTTGTACAGCTCCGCATGGGTAGCAGTGTCGGAGGAGGGATTGTATCTGCCCTCTACCTTGTTGCAGTTCAAGTCTACCACCACCATATCATCGGGGGTCAGCTTGTCATACTCCACACCGCTGGGCTTGATGACAAACAGTCCGCTCTCTCTGTCGATGGCGCTCACATTTCCCCAGGTAAAGGTCACCAGACCGTACTTGGGAAGGTCCATATTGGCCTCATACACCAGTTGCTTTAATGCTTCTAACATAATTTACTCCTTTCGGGCAGCTCCCGGCTGTCTCGATTTTATTAATTTGTTCCAAAATTTCACACACAATCCTGTGCAGAATGCAGCAATGACCGTGGTTTGAGCCCTCACGGACGGTACTAGTTCAGTCCTTCCACAGCAGCCTTCTCTGCGATCAGTGTGCTCTTGTATCTTGCCACATAAGCGTCGAAGCCTGCCACATCTTCTGCCTTGGGTGCGATGGTGGTTCCGGTCTGACCGGCGAAGATACGATTGCTTAAGTACTCGGGCAGTGTCTCGCCGTCACCCTTCTCCTGCATATATGCAGCCAGCACAGCCATACCCCAGGCGCCGCCCTCGCTGGCAGTGTCCATAACGGTTACGGGAGAGTTGAAGGCTGCTGCCATCAGCTGCTGACCCACAACGGGGGTCTTGAACAGTCCACCGTGTCCCATCAGGGCGTCCACTTTCACATTCTCTTCCTTCAGCAGGATCTCGTTGCCGATCTTTAAGGTAGCCATGGCACTGTACAGGTTGCTTCTCATAAAGTTTGCCAGGCTGAACTTGGCGTCGGGTGTACGAACAAACATGGGACGGCCGGCATTCAGTCCGGTCACAGGTTCGCCGGAGAAATAATTGTAGGAGATCAGTCCGCCGCAATCGGTGTCAGCGGTAAGTGCCTCCCGGTACAGGGTACCGTACAGCTCGTTCTTGTCGATCTTCATGCCAAACTTCCCCGCAAACTCATCGAACAGATTCACCCAGGCATTCAGGTCAGAGGTACAGTTGTTGCAGTGTACCATCGCCACAGGATATCCGTCGGGGGTGGTCACCATATCGATCTCCTCGTGCACCTTGGAAAGTGCCTTCTCGGTCACCACCATGGAGAAGATGGAGGTGCCTGCTGAAATATTGCCGGTGCGGACCTTCACCGCATTGGTTGCCACCATACCGGTTCCCGCGTCACCCTCGGGAGGACACATGGGGATGCCGGCCTTCAAGTTACCGCTGGGATCCAGCAGCTTGGCACCGGCCTCGGTCAGGGCGCCCGCCTTTTCACCTGCTACCAGCACCTTGGGCAGGATCTCTGCAAGCTTCCAGCCAAAGCCTCTGGGAGCGATCAATTCGTCAAACTGTGCCAGCATCTTCTGATCATAGTCAAAAATCGTGGAATCGATGGGGAACATACCGGATGCCTCACCGATACCCAGCACCTTCTCCCCGGACAGCATCCAGTGAATGTAGCCGGCCAGCGTGGTAAAGAAGGTGATATCCTTCACATGCTCCTCGCCGGAGAGGATCGCCTGATACAGATGAGCGATGCTCCATCTCTGGGGAATATTAAAATTGAACAGAGGAGTCAGCTCCTTACAAGCCTCCTCAGTCATGGTATTTCTCCAGGTGCGGAAGGGAACCAACAGTTCTCCCGCCTCGTCAAATGCCATATAGCCGTGCATCATGCCGGAGAATCCGATGCTGCCGATGGTGGTCAGCGTCTCACCGTACTTTGCCAAAACATCCTCTGTCAGGCTCCTGTAGCAGCCCTGCAGACCATTCCAGATATCCTCCAGACTGTAGGTCCAGATATTGTTCTCCAGACGGTTCTCCCAGTCATGGGTTCCCATTGCGATGGGCTGATGACTCTCATCCACCAGCACTGCCTTGATTCTGGTAGAACCGAACTCGATTCCCAGCGCAGTACGCCCTTCTCTGATTGCATTTTTGATTGCTTCGCTCATGTTTTTTCCTCCAAATAACCCTTTTTCAAAGCCAAAACCCAGCCTTATTTTACAAAGATACAGCTTCAGTATAGGATATTTTCCGTGCCTCCGTCAATACTTCCCGTGCCTTTTTCTTCTCACTTATTGCCAAGATCAGCGGATTCTCATAACCATCCTGTCCCACCACATATATTACTAAAAAATCTCTCCCGGAGTTGCTTTGAAAACACGTTCTCCTTTCCTCAGAAAAATCCTTCCCGCACTGGTCGGCGCCATCCTTCTGACGGCTCTGGTCTTACTGATCCTCTGTCTGAAAGAGACCCACTCCTTCCGGTCTCTCACCCGCCGGATTTTTGTGGAAGAATTGTCCGACAGCACCCTGAACATGCACTATACCATCGCCCATCCCGAAAACTTTCTCCCGAACGGATACCGGGTACTGCTGCCGGGCTATGACAGGCAGCAGGCCGATGCAAACCGCTTGGGCACAGAGAATCTTCTCGCCGCCTTATCTTCCCTGCACCCGGACCGCATGCCGCTTCGGGACGCCCGATTGCACAGACAGTTGTCCCGCTATCTGGAGCAGACCCTTGCCCTGAATCAGTTTTCCTGCTACAGCGAGCCTCTGTCCCCCTCCTCCGGCGCCCAGTCCCAGCTGCCGATCCTGCTGGCGGAGTATACGTTCCGCACCGAACAGGACGTGGAGGATTACCTTGCCCTTTTGGAGCAGACAGACGATTACTTTTCCTCTCTCCTGTGCTATGAACGGGAAAAGGCACGGGAAGGGCTCCTCCTTCCCGCCTCCTCTCTGGAAAAGGTATGTCTCCAGTGTGACACCATTCTGACACTCTCCGACCTGAAGACAGGCAGACACTTTTTGCAGACCACCTTTTCGGAACGCATCAGGTCTCTGGAGAACGCCGATGAGATCACCTCTGAAGAGGCCGCCCGTTACACAGACCAAAACAACCGGCTCCTGCTGGAGGTACTGCTGCCGGCTTACCGTTCGCTGCGGGAGGGTCTGGAAGATCTGTGCTGCTCTGACCGGCCTCTCACCGGGCTCGGTGCTTTCCCGGAAGGAAAAGAATATTACAAGGCTCTTCTTATCTCCGAGACCGGCTCCTACCGCTCTATCCCGGAGATCGAGGCCCTGCTCTTAGGCAGACTGGAGACGGAATATCTGGCTCTGCGAGAACTGCTGTTGAAGGAGTCATCGGCAGCTGCCCTCTATCTGGAGGAAGAGGCTCCCGCCTTCCCGCTCTCCACTACCGCGGAAATGATCGCTGACCTAAAGCAGCGGATGTCCTCGGACTTTCCTGCCATTCCCGGCGATCCCCCGGGGGTCACCGTCAAACCCGTGCAGGAAAGTCTGGAAGCCTACTGTGCTCCCGCTTTCTATCTGACCTCGCCCCTGGACGATACCGATTCCAACGTGATCTACATCAATGGCCGCAAGACTCCAAAGGGACTGGAGCTGTACACGACCCTCGCCCATGAAGGCTTCCCCGGACATCTCTACCAGCATGTCTATGCCAACCGCAGGATGCTGGCGGAGGATGACGCTCCGCTGAGCGCACTTCTCTGGTACGGCGGGTATCTGGAGGGCTGGGCGCTGTACACCGAATTCCTGTCCTTTGATTATGCCTCGGAGCTCTTCCGGGAGGCAGGCCGTGAGGATGCCGCCATTCTGACCCAAATAGAAAAGCATAACCGCAGTATGCAGCTATGCCTTTACTCCCTCTTGGATCTGAAGATCCATTATGAAAATAAGAAGACGGCGGACATTGCCCCGATCCTGTCAAAATACGGCATCACGGACAGCCGGCACCACACCGCCATCTTCAATTATATCGCAGAAGACCCCTGCAACTACCCCAAGTACTATCTGGGCTACCTGGAGATTCTCTCCCTGCAGGACACCGCCAAAGAACTCTGGCCGGACACCTATTCCGACCTAAAGTTCCACACCTTTCTGTTAGACAACGGACCCGCAGATTTCCTCACACTGCAGGAACGACTGACACAGTAGCTTAAGTCCGCTTCCCATCAGGGTCCTCCAGCATGGACTCCAGATACCCTCTGTCCCAGAGGAGAATGTTCAGCTTCTTCGCCGCCTCCACTGCCGTATGGGTATATTATTTATTTGTCATGACTGCTGCCAGCATGCGGTCATAGTTATTTCTGCCTGCATAGGCCTGCTTGATGGCAGCCACTCCCACAGGGTCCGTATAGCATTTGCACTGATCTCCATATG
>JAHBAA010000155.1 GCA_018385425.1 Acetatifactor sp. | reverse complement strand
CCTTTCTTGACTTTTTTCTCCGAATTTGAGATAATGAACACAAATTTGGTTAGTTGGTCATGGAGAACCGATGAGACTTAATTTTACAAAGCCTCCGCATGGGCGCTTTTGGTTCAGGTTCGTGCGGCAGAAATAAATCTAATGAAGGAGGACATACTTATATGTCAACAAAAGCTTATTATCCGCTGAGTGAGATCGGCGCTGGCAAGCCCGGTTTCAGCAAGACTCGTTCCATCATCGAGGCTGCTTTTTACGGCAACAACGTAGTGAAGGTTAACACCGTAAGAGAAGCATATGACCTCGCTAAGAATTCTCCCGGAACCATCGTTACCGATATGCCTATCTACAGAGCAGAGGAGCAGGGTCTGGAGAAAGATTCCAAGGTTCTTCTTTTCAACGATGGCGCAGTTACCGGTCGTTATGCAGCAGCTCGTCGTATCAAGGGTCAGCCCGGCGTAGACGCTACCAAGCTTGACAAGGTTGTTATGGACGCTGTATACAGAACCCGTTGGCAGACTCTGTATCATGCAGAGTGCTTCATCGGTCTGGATCCCGAGTTCATGGTAAAGGCTCATCTGCTGATTCCCGAAGGAGAGGAGAATCTGCTTTACAACTGGATGCTGAACTTCCAGTACATGTCTGACAAGTATGTTGCTATGTACAAGAATTCTCAGCCTGTAGGCGATGGCAAGGAGCCTGATATCTATATCTTCTCCAATCCTCAGTGGACTCCCGAGGAAGCTCCCGACGTTGATTACAGCTGCCTGAGCGATCCTTTGACTCTCTGCTATTTCGATACCGACCAGAACTGTGCTGCAATCCTTGGTATGAAGTACTTCGGTGAGCACAAGAAGGGTACTCTGACTATGGCATGGGCTATTGCGAACAGAAACGGTTACGCTTCCTGCCACGGCGGTCAGAAGGAGTACTCCTTGGAGGGCGGCAAGAAGTTCGTAGCTTCCGTATACGGTCTGTCCGGATCCGGTAAGTCTACTCTGACTCATGCAAAGCATGCCGGCAAGTACGATGCATTCGGCGGTATCAAGGTGCTTCATGATGACGCTTTCATCATCAACTCCGATACCTGTGCTTCCATCGCTTTGGAGCCTACTTACTTCGATAAGACTGCTGACTATCCTACCGGATGTCCTGACAATAAGTTCCTGTTGACCGCTCAGAACTGTTCCGCTACTCTGGATGAGGACGGAAAGATTCAGCTGGTTACCGAGGACATCAGAAACGGTAACGGCCGTGCACTCAAGTCTAAGCTTTGGAGCCCTAACCGCGTAGACAAGATCGATTCCCCCGTAAACGCTATCTTCTGGATCATGAAGGATCCTACCCTGCCTCCTGTAGTGAAGCTGAAGGGTGCAGCACTTGCTTCCGTTATGGGTGCTACCCTTGCTACCAAGACTTCTACCGCAGAGCGTGTAGCAGCAGGTACCGATATGAACGCACTTCGTATCGTTCCTTACGCTAACCCTTTCAGAACCTATCCTCTGGTAAATGACTATGAGAAGTTCAAGAAGCTGGTTGAGGAGAAGCATGTAGACTGCTACATCGTTAACACCGGTGACTTCATGGGTACAAAGTGTAAGCCCGCTGATACTCTGGGAATTCTGGAGACCATCGTTGAGGGCAAGGCACAGTTCGAGCAGTGGGGACCTTTTGAGGATATCGAGATCATGTATGACTGGTCCGGCAGAACCTCCGATGCGTTCAAGCCTGATCTGACTGATGCTGATTATGTTGCTCAGCTGAAGAACGCTATGCAGAGCCGTGTAGACGCTGTAGAAGGCTTTGCAACCAAGCAGGAAGGTTACGATAAGCTTCCCGATGAGGCTCTTGCAGCTCTGAAGAAGATCGTAGCTGAGGCTGCAGCTCTCTAATTTGAATCAAAGGCCTGGGGTGTGCGACAACTCTTGCTGTTTTTGAACCTACATTTACTTTCAACGGAATTCCTATATTGCCAAGCAGCTGTCAGGCCCTCACTCACTTGTGAGGATCGGAAGGGAAGACAAAACCTTGGTTGCGGTCATCCACCTAGCCATGCTAGGAGTCAAAAGGCAAGAACCGGCACTTTGGGTTTTTTCACAAGAGAATTATCTAAGATACTTAAGAGCGGAGCAGCCGTAACAGGCTGCTCCTTGCTGTTTAGAATGTGAAAGGACAGAAGGGTATTTTAGATGAAAGAATGGTGGAAGGGATTGCCCTATCGGCATCGGATCGTATGTAAGTGTCTGGCGCTGGCAGTCGGAGTTGTGCTGCTTGGCGTTCTTCTTCTGACTACCGGTGAGGTGATCCGTGTGCTGACGGAAGAGGAATTGGGCGGCAGTGAGGAGTCTTCCGTGCCCAGAGAACCGGTGTACCGGGATCTGTACAATGCCTGGGTGTTGTCCGATGACGGAGAGAATGTGACGGTGTATGCAGACGGCTGTGAGGAAAGCTTTGCCAAGGGACGTTCAGTGTCCGGAATATTGGGCGGATCAAGGGCTGAATGTCTGGCGGACCTGCATTTGACCGATGGAGTCATCACGGAGATCCGTTATAAGACGGATCGCTTCAGCGGAAAGGTGTTGAGTGTTTCCGCCGATCGGATCGAGATCGAGGGGCGGGGCAGTATTCCCATCGCAGGAAGCTGCAGAGGGTACCGGCTCTTCGGAACCCTTTCGTCTCTGAATCTGTCGGATATTCCCATCGGAGCAGAGGTTACGGATTTCCTCCTGGAGGACGGTGCGATCTGCGGTTTTTTGCTAGCGCGGGAAGAGCAGATGGATACCATTCGCGTCCTGATACATACCTCCCAATACGCTCAGAAATTTCATCAGGAGCTGACCCTTACAGCGGACACGGATTATGTGGTCCGGTACGGTGCCTATCCTGACCGTACGGAGGAGAAGTTCCTCGCCGGGGAGGAGATCACCTTTCTGCCCGGTTGTGGTTATTTGCGCGGCGACAGAGTGCAGATCGTTCCGGAGGCATTGACCGGGAAAGTCATTCTCCGAAATGTGGAGCGAATGGAAGGTATCGGTGCATACGCCGGTCAGATGGAGCTGGTAGACTGTCCGGAGGGAATCGCGGTGATCAATGTGCTTCCCCTGGAGGAGTATCTGCTCAGCGTGGTGCCCAGTGAGATGCCGGGAAGCTTTCCGGAGGAGGCGCTGATGGCACAGGCCATCTGTGCCAGGACCTATGCCTACAGCCGGATGCAGCGCGCAGCTTTTGCAGAATTGGGTGCACATGTGGATGACAGCGTGTCCTTTCAGGTGTACAATAATATCGAACCGCATCCGAACGCTACCAGGGCGGTGCGTGAGACCTACGGGAAGAAGCTGTATACCCCTTCCGGGGAGCCGGCGGAGACCTTCTATTATTCTACCTCCTGCGGGCTGGGCAGCGATGCCACGGTATGGAAGTCTGCGGCTGCGTCTGCTCTGACTTATCTGGCCGCCAGAGAGATTCGGCCGGAGGGGGCGTTTCTGACGGAGGTTCCCACGGAAGAGTCGTTCCGCCGGTTTCTTGCCAATCCTGATCCCCGGGATTATGAGGCGGAGGAAGGGTTTTATCGCTGGCAGTATCAGGTGGAGAGGGCAGACTCGGAGCTTCTGCTTGCCCGTCTGCAGGAAAAGTATCATTCCAGCCCCTCGCTGGTGCTCACCGGCACAGAAAAATCGGATGAGTTTACTTCGGAGAATGCACCAGAGCGTCTTGGCACGCTGACGTCGCTTGAGATCCGAAAGCGGGGTGCCGGCGGGGTGGCGGAGGAACTGCTGATCGTAGGGTCAGAGGGCACTTATCTGATCATCTCGGAGAACGCCATCCGCTTCGTGCTGAATGACGGCACGACCCCGGTAACGCTGCACAATGGGAAGGAACGGGAGTGCAAAACGCTGCTGCCAAGTGGCTTTTTCTATATTGATGCGAAGACAGAGGGTGATTCGATCACCGGATATACGCTGATCGGCGGCGGCTATGGCCACGGTGCCGGAATGAGTCAGAATGCAGCCAAACATATGGCAAATGCCGGGATGTCGGCGGAGGAGATCCTGGAGTTTTTTTATCGGGACTGCGTGGTTCGATGACAGATGCTGCAGGAAACGCGGTCACCATCTTTACAACATAAGATAGGGAGGAGCATGTATCATGCGACAGATTTATCAGCTTTGGAACAGACTGGGCATACCGGACCTGAAAAAGAAGAACTTGAGCGCCTTTTCGGCCAGTATCGCCTTTTTTCTCTTTTTGTCCATCGTACCTATGCTGATGCTGATCTGCAGCATTCTTCCCTATACACCGCTTACGGCGGAGAATCTCATCGAATTGGTGGAGGATTTTGTGCCTTCGGCCATGAACGGTTTTCTGGAGGGGATCGTGTCGGAAGTATATGCCCATTCCGTGGGCGTCCTGGGGGCGGCGGCAGTGACCTTGCTTTGGTCCTCTTCCAAGGGTGTTATGGCGCTTATGAAGGGACTGAACGCTGTGGACGGTGTGGAAGAGAGACGTAATTTCTTCGTCATTCGCACCATTGCCTGCTTTTATACCGTGATCATGCTGGTGATCCTGATCTTGTCTCTGTTTTTGAATGTCTTCGGCAATCAGCTGGTGCGGGTGATCCTTCACCGGTTTCCGGCACTGATCGGTCCCGCGTCCTTTCTGATGAACTTCCGATTTATTCTGGTGTGGGCGATTCTGGCCATTCTCTTTACCGGACTGTACACTTACCTGCCGGACTGCAAGAAGCGGGCCGGAGATCAATTGCCCGGTGCAGTGTTTTCCGCAGTGGTCTGGAGTGTCTATTCCTGGGGCTTTTCCATGTACCTGGAATACCAGAACGGCTACGGCATCTACGGCAGCCTGACGATAATCATCATTGTACTGCTTTGGCTGTACTTCTGTATGTATATTTTCCTGCTGGGCGCATATCTGAATCAGATGCTCAGTCGAAGAGATAATTCGCCCTCTTGACAAACGTATCGAAACCATCTACAATAGATGCATTGAGAAAGGCATAGATGGTGCACAGTAGAGCACAAGCCTCCTTCAGAGAGAGGAAGCCACCGGCTGTAAGCTTCTTCAGGTAAGACTTGATCCTCGAATTTCACACCGGAGCTGCCGAAGTGAAAGCCTGTTGGCGACTAGCTTCGGACGTAGGCATACGTTACATGTATCAAGAGCCTTGTCGGTTACGGCAGGGAAGATGGGTGGTACCGCGGAAGAATTCGTCCCATGCACAATTTGTTTTGTGCATGGGATTTTTTTGATTCATGTGTCCAAGATGATTGATCGTTCGGTCAAGTCGGGTGCGGGAGTCATTCCATCCCATGCACCGTCTGTATCGAGAAACGTGAGGACACAGCAGTATGATTACAAGAAACGGAGGAAAGAAGAAATGAATGACAGACTAGCAAGTATCAAGCAGGAAATTCTGGAAGGCATTGAGAAGAGCGCTACATCCAGAGCCACTGCATTCGAGCTGAGAAAGCAGTTTCTGGATTCCAAGACCGGCAAGATCGGTCAGCTGATGAAGGAAATGAAGAGCATTGCGCCTGAGGAACGGGCGGCTTTCGGTAAGGGCGTCAATGAACTGAAGGAGTGGGCACAGCAGCGCTTCGCAGACTTGGATGAGAAGATGAAGGCCAGAGAGCTCCAGAGACGTTACGAGGCAGAGAAGATCGATGTGACCATGCCTGCCAGCAAGATCGAGACCGGTAATCTTCACCCGATTACCCAGATGAAGAACCAGCTCATCGATGTGTTCGCCGGCATGGGCTTTGAAGTATTCGAGGGAACTGAGATCGAGAATGATTACTACAATTTTACCGCGTTGAATACTCCCCAGGATCACCCTGCCAGAGATATGCAGGATACCTTCTATCTGTCCCCGGAGTTTTTGCTTCGTACCCAGACCTCTGCAGGTCAGATCCATGTCATGGAGGAAAAGAAGCCTCCCATCAAGATCCTGTCCCCCGGAAAGGTTTTCCGTTCGGATGACGATGCAACCCATAGCCCTATGTTCCATCAGATGGAGGGACTGGTTGTGGATAAGAAGATCACTCTCTGCGACCTGAAGGGACTGCTGGATATGTTCGTGAAGAAGATTTTCGGCGAGGGAACTACCACCAGACTGCGTCCCTCTTATTTCCCCTTCACAGAGCCTTCCGTAGAGGTGGATGTGAGCTGCTTCGAGTGCGGCGGCAAGGGCTGTAAGCTCTGTAAAGGCACCGGCTGGATCGAGATCCTGGGCGCCGGCATTGTGAATAAGAACGTGCTGGAGAACTGCGGCATTGATTCCGATGAGTACAGTGGTCTGGCATTCGGTATCGGTATCGAGCGTGTTGCGATGTTAAAGTACGGTATCAACAATATCAAGTTGCTGTTTGAGTCCGATCTGCGTGTTTTGAACCAGATCGATGACAATGAATAGTAGAAAGGTAAGGTGTGGACAATGTTAGTACCGCTTAGTTGGTTAAAAGAATATGTAGAAATTGATATCCCTGCGAAGGAACTGGAGAAGAAGCTGTTCTCCTGCGGTTTCGAAGTGGAGGAGTTAACTGAAGTCGGCAAGGACATCGACAAGGTCGTAGTGGGACTGGTGGAGGAGTGTGAGCCCATCCCGGAGACCCATCTGCATGTGTGTAAGGTCAACGCCGGTGAGCACGGTACCTTCCAGGTATGCTGCGGCGCAGATAATGTGTGTGCAGGCGGCAAATTTCCTCTGGCGCTGGTGGGCGCTTCCGTCTATGCGACCGCCAAGGATCACAAGACCGTAGAGGGTCTGATGACCATCAAGAAGGGGAAGCTTCGCGGCTATGACTCTGAGGGTATGCTCTGTTCCGGCGTGGAGCTGGGTGTGTCTGAGGATCTGTATCCCGGTGCAGGCTACAACGGACTGCTGGTGCTTCCCGAGGATGCGGTTCCCGGTGCGGATGTGAAACCCATTCTTGGTCTGGATGACTATATTTTCGATATTTCCATCACGGCAAACAGACCCGACTGCCAGTCGATCCTGGGTATCGCCAGAGAGGTGGCAGCTGTGCTGGACAAGGAGTTAAAGGAGCCCTCTTATGAGTACACCACCACTCCCGTGGCAGGCAAGTCTTTCCGCGTGACTGTGGATGCGGTGGATCTGTGCCCAAGATATATCGGTCACTATGTCAGCGACATCAAGATCGGCGAATCTCCCGCCTGGATGAAGAGAAGACTGGCGCTGGTGGGAATCGGCTCCATCTCCAACATCGTGGATATTACCAACTATGTCATGAAGGAGCTTGGTCAGCCCATGCATGCCTTCGACTGCGACTTCCTCCAGGGCAGCGAGATCAATGTAAGACGTGCCGCCGAGGGAGAGAAGATCGTCACTTTGGATGAGCAGGAGTACACCCTGAATCCCAGCAATCTGGTGATCTGTGACGGTGTAAAGCCGGTAGCACTTGCCGGTGTGATGGGTGGTTTGAACTCTGAGATCAGAGAGACCACGAAGGAGGTATTCTTTGAGTCTGCAAAGTTCGCCAGAGACAGCATCAGAAAGACCGCCCGTGCACTTGGAAAGCATTCCGATGCCAGTGCCAGATATGAGAAGGGCGTGGATGAGTACTCAACCGTTTATGGTATGAAGAGAGCGCTGCACCTGATCGAAGAACTGGGATGCGGTACTGTTTCCGACATTCATCTGGATGTCAACTGCGGCAATTCCATCGAGCCTAAGGAAATGAAGGTTTCCATCGAGAGAGTGAACCGCGTACTGGGTATCGATGTGCCTGTAGAGGATATCCTTCACATTATGAAGAATCTGAATTTCCAGCCCGCTGTAAACGGCGACGAGCTGACGCTGCAGGTACCTGCTTACCGCGAGGATATGGAGTCCTATCCGGACGTTGCGGAGGAAGTGATCCGTATGTACGGCTATGAGCATGTGCAGGGCACCTTCCTGCCGGATTCTCAGGTGACCGTGGGTGGTTTGAATTCCAGACAGCAGAGAGAACTGAGCTTGAAGAGGGCACTGTGTGGTGTGGGTGCCTATGAGTGCATACATTATTCCTTCTTCTCGCCCAAGGACCTTGACCTGCTTCGCCTGCCGGCAGATGCGCCGGAGCGCAATGCAATTCAGCTGATAAATCCGATCAACGAGGATCTGTCTCTGATGCGTACTTTGCTTGCTCCTTCTATGCTGAATGCAATTGCAAGAAATCAGAAGAAAGGCAATCTGGAAGGTCGTCTCTATGAGTTGGGCAGTGCATTCATCCCCAAGGCATTACCTTTGACAGAGTATCCTGATGAGAAAGCTACATTGTGCATTGGTATCTTCGGCAAGAAGGAAAATTTCTATGACCTGAAGGGTATCTGTGAGACGGTGGCAGACAATTTGTTCCTGTCCTTCACCTACGAGGCAGGCCGGAAGACTTTCCTGCACCCGTATCAGACAGCGGTGATAAAGTGCAACGGTGAGGAAGTCGGTTATCTTGGAAAGGTTGCATACGAGGTGGCTGAGGAGTTGGATCTTCGTGAGGATGCCTATATTGCAGAGATCGATTTGGCAAAGTTAGATGCCATGAATCGCGGTAAGGCTACGTTTACACCGCTTTCCAAGTTCCCTGAGGAGATCAGAGACATTGCCCTCGTTATGGACAAGGCGATTACCTGTGGACAGGTTGAGGAAGTCATCGGCAAGGCATGTCAGTATGTTAAGAGCATTAAGCTCTTCGATGTATATGAGGGAGAGCAGATCCCTGCAGACAAGAAGTCTATGGCATTCAAACTTCGTTTCGTACCCGGCGAGGAACCCTTCGAAGGTGATGCAGTGGACAAATTCGTGAAGAAGATCCTGAAGAACCTGAAGTTCCACCTGGATATTGATATGAGAAGCTAAAGAAATGATGTGCGTCCCCGGCGGGCAGATCGATCCCAAAAGTGGAAGAAAACTGCCCATCTGGAGATGAATACCCGGAGAATTGTGTAGTAGAAAGGAGAATATCATGGAAAGAAAGAACGCGTGGGAAACCTATGATGAGAAAAGCTTGAAGAAGCTGGAAAAAATAAATGCCGAGTACAGGGAGTTTCTGGACAACGGCAAGACCGAGCGGGAGTGCGTGGACACCATCGTAAATATGATCGAGGCAGAAGGCTACCGTGAACTGGAGGCATTGATCAAGGAAGGCAAGACCATTGAAAAGGGTGATAAGGTGTACAGCGTCTGCATGAACAAGGCGGTTGTCATGTTCCATATCGGTAAGGAGCCTCTGGCAAACGGTATGAATATATTGGGCGCGCACATAGACAGTCCCAGACTGGATGTGAAGCAGAACCCTTTGTTCGAGGATCCTGACAAGAAATTTGCCTTGCTGGATACCCACTACTATGGCGGTGTGAAGAAGTATCAGTGGGTGACCATTCCCCTTGCCATCCACGGTGTGGTTGCGAAGAAGGACGGAACGGTAGTGGAAGTGAACATCGGAGAGGAAGAGGAGGATCCCGTATTCTTTATCTCGGACCTGCTGATTCACCTGGCAGGTGAGCAGCTGGAGAAGAAGGCTGCCAAGGTCATTGAGGGCGAGGCTCTGGATCTGATCGTCGGCAGCAGGCCCATAGTTCTCAGCGAGGAAGAGAAGGAGACCGATGAGGGCAAGGCCAAGGCAAAGGAAGCGATCAAGGCCGGCGTCCTGGATATTTTGAAGGAAACGTATGATTTCGAGGAGGATGATTTCCTGTCCGCCGAGCTGGAGATCGTTCCTGCCGGTAAGGCAAGAGAGGCCGGTTTCGACCGCAGCATGATCCTGGGGTACGGCCAGGACGACAGAGTCTGCGCATTTACCTCTGTGAAGGCAATGCTGGATGTGAAGAAGACAGACAGAACCGTCTGCTGCCTGCTGGTAGACAAAGAGGAGATCGGTTCCGTGGGCGCTACCGGCATGCAGTCCAGATTTTTCGAGAATGCGGTTGCAGAACTGATGAATCTGACCGGAGAGTACAGCGAACTGAACGTGAGAAGAGCTCTGGCAAACAGCTGCATGCTTTCCTCCGATGTCAGCGCTGCATTTGACCCCTCCTATCGTTCCTGCTTTGAAATGAAAAATACCGCCTTTATGGGCTATGGTATGGTGTTCAACAAGTACACCGGTGCCAGAGGAAAGTCCGGCTCCAATGACGCCAATGCGGAATATATGGCACAGCTTCGCAGGATCTTCGACGAGAAGGGCATCATCTACCAGACCGCTGAGCTCGGCAAGGTTGACGTGGGCGGCGGCGGAACCATCGCTTACATCTGTGCTTTGTATGGCATGAACGTGATCGACAGCGGTGTGGCTGTGCTCAATATGCACGCTCCCTGGGAGGCAACCAGCAAGGCTGATGTGTATGAGACTTATCGCGGCTACAAGGCGTTTGCAGAAGGAGCATCTATCTGAGATGGAATTGTTAAAGTCTGACTTTTATTTTGATCTGCCCCAGGAACTGATTGCCCAGGATCCGCTGGAGGATCGATCTTCCTCCAGACTGCTGACCCTGGACAAGACTACCGGGGCGGTAGGACACCATATTTTTCGGGAGATCGTGGATTACCTCCACCCGGGGGACTGCCTGGTATTGAATAACACCAAGGTGATTCCCGCCAGACTTCTTGGGCAGCGGGAAGAGACCGGCGCTCATGTGGAGGTGTTGCTCTTAAAGCGCAGAGAGAATGATGTCTGGGAGACCCTGGTGAAGCCGGGCAAGAAGTGCAAGCCCGGCACCAGACTGGTGTTCGGCGACGGACTGCTTCGGGCCCGGGTGCTGGAGACGGTGGAGGAGGGCAACCGCCTGATCCGTTTCGAGTACGAGGGAATCTGGGAGGAAGTGCTGGATCGGCTGGGGGAGATGCCCCTGCCTCCCTATATCACCCACAAGCTTCAGGACAAAAACCGTTACCAGACAGTCTATGCCAAGTATGAGGGCTCTGCCGCTGCACCCACTGCGGGGCTTCACTTTACCAAGGAATTGCTCTCGCAGATCGAGGCAAAGGGCGTGAAGGTGGTCTATGTAACGCTTCATGTGGGACTGGGGACCTTCCGGCCCGTGAAGGAGGACAATGTGCTGAATCATCACATGCACTCTGAGTATTATCAGGTGACGGAAGAGACAGCAAAGGTGATCAACGACACCAAGGCTGCCGGGGGCAGGGTGATCTGCGTCGGCACCACCAGCTGCCGGACCGTTGAATCTGCCGCAGACGAGGAGGGCCGTGTCATCCCCGGGGCGGACAACACGGAGATCTTTATCTATCCCGGCTACAAATTCAAGGTGCTGGACGGACTGATCACCAACTTCCACCTGCCGGAGTCCACGCTTGTCATGCTGGTCAGCGCCCTGGCGGGAAGAGAGCATGTGCTGGCTGCCTACGAGGAGGCCATCCGGGAAAGGTATCGATTCTTCAGCTTTGGGGATGCCATGTATATTTCAGACGGAATTGAGTTTGCAGAGAGGAGCCGGGATTGAGAAAGAAACTTTTGATCACGATTCCCGCAGTTTTCCTGCTGGTTGGCTTATACTGCCTGATTTTCTCGTTCTCTTCCGATGAGGGGGAAAAATCAAGTACAAAGAGTCATCTGGTTTCGCAGACCTGCGTGGAGATCGTGAATCGGGTTACGGGAAGAAAATGGACACAGACTGTGAAGGCTCAGCTTGCCGATTATTATGAACATCCCATTCGAAAGTTGGCACACTTCTCAGAGTATTGTCTGATGGGAGTCCTGCTGTTTGTCATCTGGAGCCAGTGGATCCCGAGAAACAAAGTCTTTACCCTCATGATCCTGTCCTGGGTCTTTCTGTCAGCCGGACTGGATGAGATCCATCAGCTGTTTGTGGATGGCAGAGACGGGAATGTTATCGATGTGTTGATCGATACGCT
This sequence comes from Acetatifactor sp., assembly GCA_018385425.1. GTDB lineage: Bacteria > Bacillota > Clostridia > Lachnospirales > Lachnospiraceae > Acetatifactor. Next base: position 46,085 of record JAHBAA010000155.1, on the reverse strand, counting down.
GGGAGGAGGCTTCGGACTGTTCGTAAGTTTCCGGATTGCCCGGCTCTTCCGGCGGCGCAGAGGGAAGTAGTACGATGTGAGGACTGTCATAAGGAGCTGTTATGATTACGGTAAAGGATATTGCCAGACTATGTAATGTATCGCCCGGTACGGTTTCCAATATCATAAACGGAAGGCCGAATGTGGGAGAGGAAACGAGAGAGCGGGTTTTGCGAGTGATTCAGGAGACCGGTTATCAGCCGAATTACTTTGCCTCCAGTATGCGAAAACAGAGCTCCAGAACCATCGGGATCATCGTGGAAGATCTGAAACAGTTTACAACAACGCCGATCGTCGTCACGATCATGGCCTATTGTGAAGAGATGGGGTATCGAACCATCCTGTTGAATCTGAGGATGTATGACAGATGGCAGGATACCTGGTTTCAGGACGAAAAGATGCTGGAAAGTGCGCTGATTCCTGCGCTGAAGGAAATTACTGCCATTCGGGTAGACGGACTGATCTATGTTGCAGGCCACGGAAGGACTTTGAGCTGTTTTCCCGAGGATTTCAAGATCCCAACGGTCATAGCCTATGCGGCCTCGGAAAATGACCGCTATCCGTCGATATTGATCGATGATGAGAACGGCGGGTACGATATGGGAAAATACTTGCTCTCAAAGGGACATACGAAAATCAGCGTGATTGCCGGGGTACCGGACAATATGCACTCGGATGATCGCCTGGCTGGATTTCGCAGGGCACTGTCTGAAGCCGGTGTCGTGTATCATCCGGAATGGACCTTTCACGGAACCTGGCTGCGGGAGTCCGGCTATCTGCTGGCAGAGAAGGCGCTTGGCACAGGTGCGACCGCCATCTGGTGCATGAATGACCAAATGGCAGCAGGCGTCTATGATTATGTGTATGAATCGGGGATGGTGATCGGAAAGGATATCTCCATCGCCGGCTTCGACAACATGGAGAATGCGGAGTATATGTATCCAAGACTGACTACCAATGGACTTCCTCTGCGGAGAATCGGCCGCAGATCTGCGGAGACCATGATCCATATGCTGGAGGAGGAAGGCTGGAGACCGGAGGGGATGAGAACCTGGATCCGCTGTCAGATGACCGAAGGAAACTCGGTGGCTGATATTCGTGAAAAAGGGTGAGATCGTTGCAGACCGGGTACCGTGACAAATGGTTTCCATACTAAGAATTGACGATAAAAAAGTCCGCTGGGATTACCCAACGGACTTTTTTGATTCATTTTCAGGTGCCCAACCCCTTTTTCTTCTTCAGATTCCTCAGGAGAAACGGCAGCTGAAACAGAGAGATTGCTGCTAGTCCTAAGACAATGATGCGAAGAAAGTAAACGTACCAGCCCTTATCCAGGTTCAGATAGGGAAGGTTCTCCAAAGGTGGACGAACCAGGTACATAAAATTCGTATCGTAGACTGACAGGATGCTGTTTACGTAGAGCATAGCGACCACCAGACACAGCATAACTGCAAGATTTCTCAGATATGCCCTCCAGTCCAGATGGGCATGACGGTGCAGGATCAGGTACAGGGAAAACCATAGCAGGCCACCGTGGTAGACAAAGCACTGATAGGAAAGAAGCGATGCGAAATCGGTTCCGTTCGTGGGAATCAGAATGGCACAGATGCTGCCTAAGGTTCCCAGCACTGCGATAAAGTCGATCAGTGTCTGTTTGACATGGCCGTCCTTCCCGAAGGTGATGAAGAGAATTCCGAACAGCATGAGACTGCACAGATGAAAGGGAAGGGCCAGTGGATCCAGATGCATCCCGCCTGTGGGACTCGGAAGCAGATTGCTGAAAATCTTACTGAGCTCACTGAATGCACAGATGCCGGTCATGATCAGACCGGCAGTTTTTAATGTAACCTTCTGTTTTTTGCAAAAAAGTGTCATTCCAAACAGGAAGAGCAGACACAAACCAATCCATAGAAAATGATCCGGGGTAAACATATGGTTTCTCCTTTGTATGCAGATACCGGTTCGGGTATCCGGAAAACAATTCCATAAACTTTATTTGAAATGATTGACTTTTATTTCTGGTACACTGTGTACCCCTTGCTTCCAAGAATCGATGCAGCCTTCTCGATGGAGGCTTCCTCGTAGAATTCGATGCGCAGGACGCCGCCCTCGTATTCACGATTGTGGACGATACCGATGTTCTTGATACTGATGGCATTCAGCGCAAGGATGGTGGCGATGGAGGCCAGTGCACCCGGCTCATCGGCGATATCGATGGTGATCACGTAGGAGCGCTTGATGGGACCGCTGGATGCATTGATAAAGGAATCCCGATAGATCCTGGCACCGTCGAAGAAGCTGTACAGGGAATCCGCTTCTTTTTCTTTGAGCTCCTCATAGACCTTCTGCAGGGATGCAATGTAACGGCCGAGAAGGGAGGCGATATTGTCCGTGTTGGTCAGGCAGATCTGCTGCCACATGGCGGCGGAAGAGGAGGAAATTCGGGTGATGTCCTTGAACCCTCCGGCGGCGATCATTTTCATCAGACCGTCCTCGTTGTCGCTGTCCCGCACCAGATTGACCAGGGAGGCGGACACGATGTGGGGCAGGTGGCTGATGGCAGCAGTGGCGTAATCGTGAGTCTCTTCATCCAGAATCAGGGGAATTGCCCCCAGGGAGGTGACCAGCTCGCGGTAGGCTGCAACCTTCTCGGCGGGGACAGACTCTGTGGGAGTCAGGATGTAGTAGGCGTTCTGCAGCAGCAGTGCTTTGGAGTTGATATAGCCCACCCGTTCGCTGCCTGCCATCGGGTGACCGCCGATAAACTGCGCTTCCAGCCCGGCCTCCCGCACTGTTTGGTGGATCTCGCTTTTCACACTTCCCACATCGGTGATCAGACAGTCTGCGGAGATGATTCCCTTTAAGGAAATCAGATTGGTGTCATTTTTCTGCACCGGAGCGCATAGAAAAATGATATCACAGTCTGCAAAGCTTCTGTCGATAGAGGGGACAGTTACATCTGCCACTCCGTCCTTTGCCGCCAGGGAAAGAGTCTCGGCATTGATATCATATACAGTGATGACGGCGTCCGGATCTGTATCGCGGATGGCTCTGGCGATGGAGCCCCCGATCAGTCCCAACCCGATAAAACCGAAGGTATGAAATGTTTTCATAATAGAATCCTCTGTTTTCATAGTTACACTTACTATAATGCTTTAACGTGCAAAAGTCAATGGATTATTTTCCCGTGCGGAAGAGAAAACGCTGCGAACCGAATCGTTGCTCAATTTATATTATTTTCGTCAAAAATGCAAAAAATTACTTGTGCAAAGCGTGATTATTTAGTAAAATAGACCCATAGGCAATTAGAGGACGATAAGTTTACCGTCAATTTGCCTATATTACAGCTAATTGGAGGGAAGACATATGAAAGTTTACACAACTGACAAGATTCGTAACGTGGTATTATTGGGACACGGCGGCAGCGGAAAGACCAGTCTGGCAGAGTCCATGGCATACCTGTCCGGAATTACATCCAGAATGGGCAGAGTAGAAGACGGCAATACCATCAGCGATTACAGCAAGGAAGAGCAGAAGCGCCAGTTTTCCATCAACACCTCCGTGATTCCGATTGAATGGGATGGATACAAGATCAACATTATCGATACACCCGGTTACTTTGATTTCGTGGGAGAAGTAGAGGAGGCAATCAGCGCTGCCGGTGCGGCTATCATCGTTGTCAACGGTAAGGCAGGCATTGAGGTGGGGACACTGAAGGCGTGGGAGCTGTGCGAGAAATATAAGCTGCCCAGAATCGTTTACGTTTCCAACATGGATGTGGACCATGCTTCCTTCCGTCAGGTAGTGGAGGATATGACTGCTACCTTCGGGAATAAGATGGCACCCTTCAATCTGCCCATCCGTGAGAACGAGAAGTTTGTGGGATATGTCAATGTCATCACCGAGACCGGCAACCGCTGGCAGGGCAAGGAAGTAGTACCCTGTGAGGTTCCTGATTACAACAAGGCGAACCTGGAGCAGTTCCGTGATACGCTGATGGAGGCGGTTGCCGAGACCAGCGAGGAGATGATGGAGAGATACTTCGGCGGCGAGACCTTCTCCGAGGCAGAGATCAGAGCAGCCCTTCGCACCAATGTCTGTGACTGCAGTATTTTCCCCATGACTATGGGTTCCAACGTTCTCTGTCAGGGCGTTTATACACTGCTTGACGATATTATCAAGTATTTCCCCAGCCCGGAGAACAGAAGCGTGGCCGGCATCAATATGAAGACCAGTGAGATCTATCATGCGGACTATGATTTCTCCAAGGCGAAATCCGCATATATCTGGAAGACCATCGTGGATCCCTTTATCGGAAAGTATTCCCTGATCAAGGTGAATTCCGGTGTGCTGAAGACCGACGACATCATCTACAATGTGGATAAGGATATCGAGGAGAAGATCGGTAAGCTCTACGTTCTTCAGGGCAACAAGCCCATCGAGGTTCCCGAGCTGCATGCGGGCGACATCGGTGCGTTGGCAAAGCTGACTGCTGCCAGAACCGGCAACAGCCTTTCCACCAGGGCCACTACCATCAAATTCGGAAAGTTTGAGATCTCTACGCCTTATACATACATGAGATATAAGCCCAAGAACAAGGCGGACGTGGATAAGATCTCTCAGGCACTGCAGAAGATGGGGCATGAGGATCTGACCATGCGCACCGTGAATGATGCGGAGAACCGTCAGACATTGCTCTATGGTATGGGAGACCAGCATCTGGATGTCATCGTCAGCAGACTGCTCTCCGAGTATAAGGTCGAGGTAGAGCTTTCCGTGCCGAAGGTGGCATACAGAGAGACCATCAAGAAGACCTCCGACGTGGAATACAAGTATAAGAAGCAGTCCGGCGGTCACGGTCAGTACGGTCACGTCAAGATGCGGTTCAGTCCTGCCGAGGATATCGAGAAGCCTTACGAATTCGAACAGGAGGTAGTAGGAGGTGCCGTTCCGAAGAACTACTTCCCCGCAGTGGAGAAGGGACTTCAGGAATCCGTTCTGAAAGGACCTTTGGCTGCCTATCCGGTAGTGGGCGTGAAGGCAGTTCTGTACGATGGCTCCTATCATCCCGTAGATTCCTCCGAGCAGGCATTTAAGATGGCGACCATCCAGGCCTTCAAGAAGGGATTCATGGAAGCATCTCCTGTATTGCTGGAGCCGATCGCAAACCTGAAGGTCACCGTTCCCGATGCTTACACCGGTGATGTGATGGGTGATCTGAACAAGAGAAGAGGCCGTGTGCTGGGGATGAATCCTATCGCCGGCGGCAAACAGGTCATCGAGGCAGATATCCCGATGAGCTGCCTGTTCGGCTATTGCACAGATCTTCGCTCTATGACCGGCGGCCGCGGTGAGTATGCTTACGAGTTCGTCCGCTATGAGCAGGCTCCTTCCGATGTACAGCAGAAGGAGATCGCAGCCAGAGCAAGCAAGGTGGCAGAGAATAACGCAGAAGAATAATCCATCGAAACAATGTGCGAGGGGCAGACCGTTTTGGTTTGCCCCTTGTTTCCGGAAAAGACTGATGTTTCGGGGCTTTCTGAGACAGAGACGGAAAGCACTTGACAGTTTGCGGAAAAAAGATTAGAATACACTAAAGATATGGATCAGACGTTGATGAGGAGTAGTAGGAATAGGGATTTTTCAGAGAGCCGGCGGTTGGTGCGAGACGGCATTGAAGCATTCCGAACTGGCCTCGGAGTTCCTTGTGGGAAGCCGGATGGTGTGTAGTACAAGGCGGGTAACTTCCGTTAAAGGTTTCAAGTGCATGCGTGACGCATGAAGTAGAGTGGTACCACGGAACAACAGCCCTTTCGTCTCTATACGGACGAAAGGGCTGATTTATTTGTTGGAGGAGAGAATATGGCAGCACCGTATAACCACCATGAGGTGGAGACAAAGTGGCAGAAGATCTGGGATGACGAGAAAGCCTTCAAGACTTCTGACGATTTTACCAAGCCCAAATATTATGCGCTGGTTGAGTTCCCTTATCCTTCGGGACAGGGACTTCACGTAGGTCACCCCAGACCATACACCGCGCTGGATATCGTGGCGAGAAAGAGAAGAATGCAGGGCTATAACGTTCTGTATCCCATGGGCTGGGATGCCTTCGGACTTCCCACCGAGAACTATGCGATCAAGAATCATATCCATCCCAAGATGGTAACCAAGAACAATGTGGCTCGTTTCAAGAATCAGCTTCACTCTCTCGGCTATTCCTTTGACTGGGACAGAGAGATCAACACCACTGATGTGGAGTATTATCACTGGACCCAGTGGATCTTCCTGAAGCTGTTCAACGCAGGACTTGCGTATAAGAGCGAGATGCCCATCAACTGGTGTACCTCCTGTAAGGTAGGTCTGGCAAACGAGGAAGTGGTAAACGGTGTCTGCGAGCGCTGCGGTTCCGAGGTTGTCCGCAAGGTGAAGAGTCAGTGGATGCTGAAGATCACCGAGTATGCCGACAAGCTGATCGAAGGACTGGACAGCGTGGACTATATCGAGCGTGTCAAGGTCTCCCAGAAGAACTGGATCGGCAAGTCTACCGGTGCGGAGGTGGATTTCACCCTGACCGGCAAGGAAGACAAGCTCCGCATTTACACCACCAGACCGGATACGCTGTTTGGTGCAACCTATATGGTTATCTCCCCGGAGCATCCCCTGATCGAGAAGTACAAGGATCAGATCGCTAATTATGACGCATTGGTTGCTTACAGAGAGCAGGCCGCAAAGAAGTCCGACTTCGAGCGTACCGAGCTGGCAAAGGATAAGACCGGTGTGCAGATCGAGGGCCTGACCGCTACCAATCCTGTCAACGGAAAAGAGATTCCTATCTGGATCTCCGATTACGTACTGATGACCTATGGTACCGGTGCGATCATGGCAGTTCCCGCCCATGACGAGAGAGACTGGGACTTCGCCAAGAAGTTCGGTCTGCCCATTATCGAGGTAGTAGCAGGCAGCCCTGTCAGTGTACAGGATCAGGTGTTTACCGATGTGGCTACAGGAACGTTGGTCAATTCCGATTTCTTAAACGGTCTGTCCGTTGCAGAGGCAAAAGAGAAGATCATCGCTTTCCTGGAGGAGAAGGGGATCGGTCATAAGAAGACCAATTTCAAGCTGCGCGACTGGGTATTCTCCAGACAGCGTTACTGGGGTGAGCCGATCCCGATCATTCATTGTGACAAGTGCGGCTATGTGCCTTTGAAGGAGGAGGAGCTTCCTCTGCAGCTTCCCGAGGTAGAGTCTTATGAGCCTACCGACAACGGTGAGTCTCCTCTGGCGGCTATGGAGTCCTGGGTCAATGTGACTTGTCCCTGCTGCGGCGGTCCCGCAAAGCGTGAGACCGACACCATGCCTCAGTGGGCAGGTTCCTCCTGGTATTTCCTGCGCTATACCGATCCTCACAACACCAAGGAGCTGGCAAGCAAGGAGGCTTTGAAGTACTGGCTTCCCGTAGACTGGTACAACGGCGGTATGGAGCATACCACACTGCACCTGTTGTATTCCAGATTCTGGCACAGATTCCTCTACGATGAGGGAGTGGTTCCCTGTCCGGAACCCTACCAGAAGAGAACCAGCCATGGCATGATCTTAGGGTCCAACGGTGAGAAGATGTCCAAGTCCAGAGGAAATGTGGTAAATCCCGATGAGATCGTTACCGATTTCGGTGCGGACACCCTGAGAACCTATGAGATGTTTATCGGAGCCTTCGACGCGGCTGCCTCCTGGAGTGAGGACGGAGTCAAGGGCTGCCGTAAGTTCCTGGACAGAGTGTGGAAGCTGCAGGATATCGTGGTGGACGGAGATACCTACAGTGCTGATCTGGAGACCAGAATGCACCAGACCATCAAGAAGGTATCCTCCGACTTTGAGAGTCTGAAATACAACACCGCCATCGCTGCGATGATGTCCCTGATCAATGACTTCTACAAGAAGAACTCTGTCACGAAGGCTGAATACAAGACACTGCTGACTCTCTTAAACCCTGTGGCACCTCATATCACAGAGGAACTTTGGGCACTGGCAGGCTTTGAGGGCCGCCTCTATCAGACTGCATGGCCGGAGTACGATGAGGCAAAGACAGTGGAGAACGTCATCGAGATCGCAGTTCAGATCAACGGTAAGCTGAAATGCACCATCGCCGTTCCCAAGGATGTGGAGAAGGATGCTGCAATCGCCGCTGCCAAGGAAGCACTGGGCGACAAGCTCACCGGAAACATCGTGAAAGAGATCTATGTTCCCGGCAGAATCGTCAACATTGTTGTGAAGTAAGCGGAAGGAATACAATGAGGCTCCACGTTTTGAGCACAGCATGTCCGGTTGCAGACACGCTTTCGCTCGGGAAAAGCGTAGCGGTACGTAAGGCCCCAAAATACGGGGCCTAAGTACCGACGTTTTTCCGACGGTCTGCAACAGACATACGTGTGCTCTACGGGAGCCTCAATTTTTCTCCTACAAGTAAGAAGCATCACTTTCAGCATCTGTACAGGATCCTCCTGAAGGAGACTTTGGTACCATCCGAAGTCTAATGTCAGGAGGATCTTTCTTTGGCTCCGGTTCTGGCCAGAATGGAGTCGATCTTTTGATTCTCTGCCGCACTGCTGTGGTTTCGTATGGCTGCGATGGCGGCCGTGATCTCGGCGGGAGAGAGCGTCAGGTGTTTACTCTGTCCCTGCTTTAACAGGGGTAGGATCGAACTCATCATCTCTTTCTGGGTCTTTCCCTGACCGGCCAGAAACATTGTCTGCAGAAATTCTAATTTTTCTTTCGGAATGTCCGCAACCAGCGGATCTTCCATCCATTCCGGTACATTGTTCATAGTAGCTTCCTCCTATACTTCTTTTTTACGATATGCTTATGCCCACCGCTTCCGATGCGGGATACCGGTGAACTCTGGTGTGGGGGTCAGAACAGGTTCATGCCCTGGAGGGCGGAAAACAGGTCCATGGGGTCTCCGTTTCCGGAGAAAGCATCCGGGAACAGTTCCTGAAGCATCTGCAGCATTTCCATGGCATCCTGCATCTGCGCAATGCTTTGCATCGTGTTTTTGATCTGATTGAGCTGCTGTTTTTCTCCCGGAGTGCTGTAGAGGAGCAGCTCATCCAGGAAGGCTATGGTGTTCGGATCTCCCTTCGTAAGATCAGTCTGCAGGGGAGTGACCTCCGGAAAGGGCGGACGGGCATTCCCTGATCGCAGCCGTTTCTCCAGATCGGAAACCTCCATCAGCCTGATGAGGAGTGCACATCGGCTCTGAAGGGCTGCGGGAAGATGGGGGAGCAGGAGCTTGCATTTGCGTATGGAATCATTTGTTGCATAAGCGTCAAAGCATTTTATCTTCTCCTCCGCATTTTCGCCCATACCTTTCCTCCGGAGCTTTTCTTTTCACTATCTTATGTAGGACGAAGTGTGGATATGAGTGAAGCGGTGGGGGGATCAGATTCCCGGTACGTTCTGCGAAGAGGGGATTTGAAAGGAGGGTGCAGACCGCGAAAAGAAACAGGCTCCCGAAGGAGCCTGCAGGTAGGAAAACCCTTTTGGAATACTAGCAGCCGCAGCCCCAGCTGTTTCCGTTGTTGCCGCAGAAGCAGGAGATCAACAGGATCCAGATCAGCCAACTGCAGGAATCGTTGCCGCCGCAGCCGCATCCGCAGCCGTTTCCGCCAAAGAATCCGCCGCCGTTATTGCCGCAGCCGCAGAACAGAAGCAGGAGAATCCAGATACAGCTGTTTCCTCCAAACATACAGTTGTTGCCGCAGTTGTTGGAACAACCGCAGGAATCATTGCAGCCACAGTTTGTAGCAGTCAAATCACTCATGGTATTTGCCTCCAAATAGTTTTTATGCTGTATAGTATGCCGGTGGGCCTGTCAATGTTTCCCGGAAAGTGACTGTTTTGAAATTGGATTTTTGTGCCCCCCGCAAACTCTGAGTACGTTTGCAGAGAAACCATTCTCTTCAGGGTGTGAGTCATTCCCCAAATGCCGCAGCTCACATATACTATCCTAAGGACACGGGAGATAGTTGTCATGAATCGTGTGAGAAAGCAGGTGGGTTTGCGGGAGGACTGTCCCTACGACGGCAGTGGTGTGACGGCAGCGGTCTTGGATACCGGAGCAGCCCCACATCCTGATCTGGAGGGACGGATCCTGTATTTTTGTGACTTTGTGAATCATAGAAATGAGCAGTATGACGACAACGGGCATGGCACTCATGTGTGCGGGATCCTGGGCGGCAGCGGCAAGCTGTCCGGTGGAAAATATCGCGGAATGGCTCCCGGTGTAACGCTCATCGCAGGAAAGATATTAGACAGCAGGGGAGACGGAAAGTCCGAGGATCTGCTGAAGGGATTGGACTGGATTCTGGAACTGACGGAACAGACCACCATCCGTATCCTGAATCTGTCGGTCGGAGGAGGCGATCCGATTCCGTCTGACAGATGGGAACTGTTGAGTGAGCGGCTGAAAAAACTGCGAGACAGAGGGGTCCTGGTAGTATGCGCTGCGGGAAATAAAGGACCGGCACCGGGGACCCTTTCCAGACTCGGAGAAAACGGAAATCTTCTTACGGTAGGGTGCCATGACGGAGACTTTCACAGCAGGAACCCGAAGCGCTGTGAGACTTATTCCGGCGCAGGACTGTCCACAGGCTTCCCCAGAAAACCTGACCTGGTAGCCCCGGGGACGTTGATCGTCTCCTGCAGCGGAGCCTATGAAAGCAGGACGCTCCACAAACGCAATCCCTATACGGCAAAGAGCGGAACATCCATGTCAGCGCCCATCGTTTCCGGGGCGGCAGCTTTGCTTTTCCAGAAGGAACCTGAACTGACTGAGGAGGCCTGCAGACGAAAACTGATCTACTCTGCATTGGACCTTCACCTGCCCTGGAATCGTCAGGGGTACGGAATGCTTCAGATGGGGAACCTGCTCTGAGTGTTTTCCTTCCTCGAGGTCTTGTGAAATTGTGTTCCCGACGCGGCCTATGTGTCTGTTGCAGACTGTAGCGAGGCGTCGGTACTTAGGGCACGCATTTTGGGCCCTTATGTACCGCTACGCCGAGGTCCAAGCGAGAGCGTGTCTGCAATCTGACACATAGGTCGTAAGACGTGGAACACAATTTCACAGAGGGGACTCACAAACGCCTCCTGCTTCGCATGAGTCGTCGCTTTGCGACTTGTGCGTTTGTTTCGTGTACGCTCGGGTGAAAACAAATGGCTGCATCGATGCAGCCGCTTGTTTTCCTTCCTCGCTGCAAAAACTTTCAAAAACTGATTGACACTTCTCGTATAATTGTATACAATCATACGAGAAGTACAAGATGCAGGAAAGGGAAGGTGGCATTATGAGAGAAAGTGATACATTTCAGAATCGCCCGGTGACGATGAATGCAAATAATAATTTGCTGGAGATAGAAGAGCACATGTATATTCTGGACGACGTGGACAGACCCAACGTTTTCCGGAATATGTTTCCCTACTCTGAGATCCCCAAGATTCCTTTTAACGATCGTATCGTGCCCAAGTGCATGCCGAAGGATATCTGGATCACGGACACGACCTTCCGGGACGGGCAGCAGTCCAGAGCACCCTATTCCACAGAACAGATCGTGACGATCTTTGATTATCTGCACAAATTGGGCGGACCGAACGGCATGATCCGTGCCAGTGAGTTCTTCCTCTACAGCAAGAAGGACAGAGACGCAGTCTACAAGTGTATGGAGCGAGGCTACAAGTTCCCTGAGGTGACAAGCTGGATCCGCGCCAGCAAGGAGGATTTCAAGCTGGTAAAGGAGATCGGCATGAAGGAGACCGGAATCCTGGTCAGCTGCTCAGACTATCATATTTTTCTGAAGCTGAAGATGACAAGGAGACAGGCTCTGGATCATTATTTGAGTGTGATCAGAGAATGTCTGGATGAGGGGATCAGCCCCAGATGTCATCTGGAGGATATTACCAGAGCCGATATCTACGGTTTTGTGGTTCCCTTCTGCGTTGAACTGATGAAGCTGATGGAGGAGTACAAGATTCCCGTCAAGATTCGCGCCTGCGATACCATGGGATATGGCGTCAATTTCTCCGGTGCGGTGATTCCCCGAAGTGTTCAGGGCATTATCTACGCATTACATACCCATGCGGGCGTGCCCAGTGAACTCATCGAGTGGCACGGTCACAATGATTTCTACAAGGCAGTCAGCAACTCTACAACTGCCTGGTTATACGGCTGCTCCGGCATCAATACCTCACTGTTCGGCATCGGCGAGAGAACCGGCAATACACCTCTGGAGGCGATGGTCTTCGAGTATGCTCAGCTGAAGGGTGACCTTAACGGTATGGATACCACGGTGATCACCGAGCTGGCAGAGTACTATGAGAAGGAGATCGGATACCAGATCCCGCCCAGAACCCCCTTTGTGGGAAGAAACTTTAATGTGACCAGAGCGGGGATTCACGCAGACGGCCTGCTGAAAAACGAGGAGATCTATAACATTTTCGATACGGAGAAATTTTTGAAGCGTCCTGTGCTGTGTGCTGTTTCCAACACCTCCGGGCTTGCGGGAATTGCCCACTGGATCAACACCTATTACAAGCTGCGGGACGATCGTCAGGTGGACAAGACCTCAGAACTGGTCAGAGAGGTCAAAAAGTGGGTGGATGATGAGTATGCAGGAGGCAGAGTGACTGTTCTGACGGACGAAGAGATTATCGCCTGCATCAACAGAGTTTGTCTGGAAAAGAATATTTCCATTGGGTAATAAGGGGATAGCAAATGGGTAGTTATAATGTAAAACAGGAGGTTACGGACAAGTATTCTCTCCGTGGCCGTGTGTTTCATAGACTTCGCGAGGACATTTTAAGCGGAAAGTATGAAGAACACGAGGAGTTAAAAGAGGTTGCCATCAGCGAGGAGATGGGTGTCAGTCGTACACCGGTGCGTGAGGCCTTCCGGCAGCTGGAGCTGGAGGGGCTGATCCAGATCATTCCCAACAAGGGAGCCTATGTCACCGGTATCACGGAGAAGGATGTGAAGGACATCTATATCATCCGGTCTCTGCTGGAAGGGTTATGTGCCCGTTGGGCAACCGAACATATCACGCCGGAGCAGATGGAAGAGATGGAAGAGAATGTGTATCTGGCGGAGTTTCATGCGTCGAAGGGACACTTGGAGCAGCTGGCGGAGCTGGACAATCGTTTTCACGATATTCTGTACGAGGCCTGTGACAGCAAGATTCTGGAGCACCAGCTGAAGGATTTTCATCAGTACGTGCTCAGAGTGCGCAAGAAGACGCTTTCCAATGCCAATCGCGGTCCCAAGTCCAACGCGGAACACGCCCGCATTATGGAGGCGATCAAGAATAAGGATGCAGATCTTGCGGAGAGTCTGGCACATCAGCATATGATCAATGCATACGACAACATGGTTAAAAACGGTCTTCACGAGGCCTATGAAAAGGAGAAAAAGAATAATGAGTGATTTCAAGAAGATTCAGATGACGACCCCTTTGGTGGAGATGGACGGAGATGAGATGACCAGGATCCTCTGGCAGATGATCAAGGACGAGTTGCTGCTTCCCTTTGTAGATCTGAAGACAGAGTACTATGATCTCGGTCTGGAGCACAGAAATGCCACCGACGATCAGGTGACCGTGGACAGTGCCAATGCAACCCTGAAGTACGGCGTTGCCGTGAAGTGTGCGACCATCACGCCCAACGGTGCCAGAATGAAGGAGTATGACTTAAAGGAGATGTGGAAGAGCCCCAACGCTACCATTCGTGCGATTTTGGACGGTACTGTATTCCGTGCACCCATCCTGGTAAAGGGCATCGTTCCCTATGTAAAGAACTGGACCAAGCCCATCACCATCGCCCGTCATGCCTACGGCGACGTGTACAAGAACACAGAGATCAAGGTTCCCGGTGCCGGAAAGGCTGAGCTGGTATTCACCGCCGAAGATGGAACCGAGATCCGTGAGACCATCCACAACTTCGACGGCGCAGGCATCATTCAGGGCATCCACAATACCGAGAAGTCTATCTCAAGCTTTGCCAGAGCTTGTTTCTCTTATGCGGTAGATACGAAGCAGGATCTGTGGTTCTCCACCAAGGATACCATCTCCAAGAAGTATGACCACACCTTCAAGGATATCTTCCAGGAGATCTATGACAACGAGTACAAGGAGAAGTTCGAGGAGCTGGGAATCGAGTATTTCTACACCCTGATCGACGATGCCGTTGCAAGAGTGATCCGCTCTGAGGGCGGCTTCATCTGGGCATGCAAAAACTACGACGGAGACGTGATGTCCGATATGGTGGCTACCGCTTACGGTGATCTTTCCATGATGACCAGCGTGCTGGTTTCCCCCAGCGGCGTATACGAGTATGAGGCTGCCCACGGTACGGTGCAGCGCCACTACTATAAGCACCTGAAGGGTGAGGAGACCTCCACCAACTCCATCGCGACCATCTTCGCATGGACCGGCGCACTGAACAAGCGAGGTGAGCTGGATGGAAACGAGCAGCTCTGTGCGTTTGCAAAGAAGCTGGAGCAGGCTTGTATCAAGACCGTGGAAGACGGCAAGATGACGAAGAGTCTGTCTCTGATCTCTACCTGTGAGCATCCCGTGATCTTAAACAGCCTTGACTTCATTCGGGCGATTCGTGATACTTTAGAAACTTTGCTCTGATCATTGACATTATTTTAACGACTTGTTAAAATATGTGATATGATTGGAAAGCGAGGATTTAAGAAGTGGAAGAGAAAGAAATTTCGCAGGCCGTAATCGGACGTTTGCCCAGGTATTTTCGGTATCTGGGGGAATTGAAGGATGAGGGCGTCGAGAGGATTTCATCTCAGGATCTGAGTGAACTGATGCATGTGACTGCATCACAGATCCGCCAGGATTTTAACAATTTCGGCGGATTTGGACAGCAGGGTTATGGCTATAATGTCAGTTTCTTATATGACGAGATCGGCAAGATCCTTGGTCTGGACCAGACCCACAGCTTCATCATCGTGGGAGCAGGCAATCTGGGACAGGCACTTGGAAATTATATGAATTTTGAGCGGAGAGGGTTTCTTTTCAAGGGGATCTTCGATCAGAATCCCGCTCTGGTCGGCAAACCGGTTCGCGGGATTCCCGTCCGCCCGATGGAGGAGCTGGAGCAGTTTGTGAAGGACAACGGAATCGAAATCGCGGTTTTGACCATTCCCAAGGCGGCAGCAGTATCGGTGGCGGAGAAACTGGTTCCCGCCGGTATTCAGGCAATCTGGAATTTTGCACATGTGGATCTGAATGTGCCCGCCGGTGTTCAGGTGGAGAATGTCCATCTGTCAGACAGTCTGATGAAGCTGTCCTACAATATCAGTCGCTATCGTCAGGAGAATAGCGAAGACAAGTAATCTGAATAGACAGACCAAGGCTGTTGTCTGAGATAGGACAACAGTCTTTTTCCACTTTTGGAGGTGAAGAGTTTGTTGCGATTTTTATCCCGCCGGGAGGCGGAGCATCCCTATCTGCTGACCGCTTCACAGGCAAAGGAAGATGACCGTTGGACAATGGAGCACTACGGCTTATCTTCTCTTGTCCTGATGGAGAGGGCGGCACTTGCTGTGTCGGAGCGTATTCACAGGGTGGCAGATCCCATCGGGGAAAAGGCGGACGTTCTGGTGGTTGCCGGTGTGGGCAACAACGGAGGAGACGGTCTGGCGGTGGCAAGGATATTGGCCTCGGAGAACCGAAGGGTGCAGGTCTGGATCGTGGGAGATCAGACGAAAGCATCGGAAGAATTTCAAAAACAGCGCGATATTTTGCAGAAGTATCCGGTGGAATACTGTGATAAACCCAAAAAGGATGAATATACTATTATCGTCGATGCATTGTTTGGCGTCGGATTATCCAGAGAGGTGACCGGAGTCTTTCTGGAGGCTGTGGAGGCGATGAACCGATTGTCCGGTTATGTGATCGCAGTGGATGTGCCAAGCGGTATCGACGCAACCACGGGAGCGGTCCTCGGTACTGCCGTCTGCGCGGACGAGACGGTGACCTTCCAACATCTGAAGCGGGGACTGGTGCTGTACCCCGGCGCTTATTTTGCAAAAGATGTGACGGTGGCACCCATCGGATTGGAGCATTATCCCTGCGGAACCGGTCTTTTCACGTATACTCTGCCATGCACGGAGTATCTCCCCGGGCGATCCCCTATGGGCAACAAATCCACCTTCGGCAAGATTTTGCTGGCGGCAGGGAGCCTGAATATGGCAGGAGCGGCAATTCTTGCTGCCGGGGCAGCCTATCGCACGGGAGCCGGCATGGTGAAGGTGATCTCCTGTGAGGAGAACCGGATTCCGATCCAGACCGCTGTCCCGGAGGCACTCTTCGGTACACAGGAGCAGCTGCCGGATTCTTTGGGCTGGGCAGACGTGATCGCCATCGGCCCCGGTATTGGGAAGACTGAGGCTGCCCGGAGAATGCTCCGGACGGTCATTGAACAGTCGGACAAACCGCTGCTTCTCGATGCGGATGCATTGAATCTTTTGTCGGAAGATGATACGCTGAGGGAGAAGCTGTCGCGGCAGGCGAAAGCCGGAAGAACGGTCGTTATGACCCCTCATCCCGGAGAACTCTCCAGGTGGATGAAGCGGCCGGTGGAGGAGCTTCGAAAGAACCTGATTCAGGCCGCACGGGACTGCAGTTATGCCTGCGGCTTTGTGGTGGTGGCCAAGGATGCCAGAACCATTGTCTCCGAAGGAACCGGTCAGCAGTATATCAACCTTTCCGGAAACGACGGTCTTGCCACGGCGGGGAGCGGAGATGTTCTGACCGGAATCATTGCGGCACTTCTTCCCGTGCAGGAGGATGCCTTTTCGGCTGCATGTCTGGGGTGTTATCTTCACGGCCTTGCGGCAGACCTGCTGGCGGAGGACAAAGGCAAAATCAGTCTGATGGCAGGAGATCTGCCCGATGCTGTTTCAAAAGTATTCATGGAAGAGAAAGGCTTAATTTATCATGCAGAAAATAGAGAAGATACCGGAATATTGCAGTCGGGGCTACGCAGAGGTCGATCTGGATGCCGTTGTGAGCAATCTGCGCAATATGAAGGCTGTGATCGATGAAAAGACACGAATGATCGGAGTGATCAAGACGGATGCTTACGGACACGGAAGCGTCCCCATCGCCCAGGCATCCGAGGAACTGGATTTTATGTGGGGATTTGCCGTGGCCACTCCCGAGGAAGCAATGCTGCTTCGAAAGGAAGGGATCCGGAAGCCGATTTTGATCCTGGGATATTCCTTCCCCTATTGCTATGAGACTCTGGCGCTGGAAGAGATTCGTCCCTGCGTGTTTCGGGAGGACAGTCTGCCCCTTCTTCAGGAGGCGGCAAGGAAGACCGGCCGGGTGATCAAGGTACATATCAAAGCAGATACCGGTATGGGGCGTATCGGCATTACCCCGGATGAAAAAGGACTTGCCTTTTTTGAGAAAGTACTTTCCTGTGAAAACATCGAAATAGAAGGATTGTTCACCCACTTTGCCAGAGCCGATGAGACCGACAAGACCAGCGCCAAAGAGCAGCTCGCACGCTTTCTGCAGTTTTCGGAAGCGGCAGAGAAACGGTTTGGCATCCGCATTCCCCTGAAGCACTGCTCCAACAGCGCAGGGATCCTGGAGCTTCCGGAGGCCAATCTGGATCTGGTGAGAGCAGGAGTGACCATGTATGGACTGTATCCTTCCGAGGAGGTAGGCAGAGATACGGTTTCTCTGAAACCTGCACTGTCTCTCTACAGTCATATCGTCTTCATCAAGACGGTTCCTGCAGGTCAGCCCATCAGCTATGGGGGAACCTATGTGACGGAGAAAAAGATGCGGGTGGCAACCGTTCCCATGGGCTATGGAGACGGGTATCCCAGAAGTCTGTCCAACAAGGGCTGTGTGCTGATCGGCGGAAAGCGGGCCCCCATTCTTGGACGGGTCTGCATGGATCAGTTTATGGTGGACGTGACGGATATCCCCGAGGCGAAGGAAGGCGATCGGGTGGTGCTTCTTGGTTTCGATGGAGAGGAGCATCTGAGCGCAGAGGAGCTGGGCGAAGCGTCCGGCAGATTTAATTATGAACTTGTCTGTGATTTTGGAAAACGAATTCCAAGAATTTACACAAGACAGGGCGATATTATTCTGGAGTAAGGTTGCTTTGGCGCAGTTTCTTTTTGAAACAGGGCCGGCATGTATAGATCAGCCTGAATCGGAAATACTTTCCCCTGAAAACAGTATTGCAGGAGGGGAAATGAGACGAGGAGATATCTATTATGCGGATCTTCGGCCCGTGATCGGGTCGGAGCAGGGTGGTATCAGACCGGTATTGATCATTCAGAACGATGTGGGGAATAAGCACAGTCCCACCGTGATCGTGGCCGCAATCACCAGCAAAATGAACAAGGCGAAGCTGCCCACTCATATTGAGCTGCATGCCTGTCTGTACGATCTGGATAAAGACTCGGTGATCTTGCTGGAGCAGCTGCGTACCTTGGATAAGAAACGCCTGAAGGATAAGATCTGTCATCTGGACGGCAGCGCAATGCTTCGGGTGGACAGCGCACTGAAGATCAGTCTCGGGCTGGATACATAATGCGTAAGCCCTTGACGGAAGAAATACGAAGATGGTATAGTAAAGTACCGAATGATTTGAAATGTTCAGGATACAAAAGGAGTAATTACATGGACGGCGAGGTCGGACCTACTACGGGTTTATTTGGGTTGTTGTTGATTCTGGTTTTGGATTTCATATTGTATGGCTTCGGGGCTGCTCTGCAGGCACTGGGAGAAGCGGAGGTTGAGAAGCAGGCCCAGGAGGAAAAGGACGGTAAGTCTCAGCTCCTGGTTGTCATTCTGGAGAAGGTGCAGGGGTTTGTGAATACGCTGCAGCTGATCGTGTCTCTGAATCATGTGATACTTGGCTGCATCTGCATCAGTCTGTTTCACAGTCTGCTTGCCCCAAAGTCCGTCCTGCTTCAGTTTTACGGCAGATACCTGGAGAAGGTTCCGCTTCCGGTGTTTGACGGGGCTGTGTGCGCATTGCTTTTCGTGGGAATGCTCTATCTGGTCCTGACCTTCGGTGTCCTTCTCCCGAAGAAGATCGCCGGCAGATACCCGCAGAAGTGGGCTTATCTGTTTGTCAGACCGGTTGTTTTTCTGATGAAGCTGTTCAAACCCTTTACGGCCCTTGTGTCCGGAACGGTGGCGCTGCTGCTTCGTCTGTTCGGCATCAAGGACAAGGGCGGAGAGGATGATGTGACGGAGGAAGAGATCATCAGTATCGTTCAGGACGGTTATGAACAGGGCGTGCTGGAGGAGACCTCCGCGCAGATGATCTCCAACATCATTGAGTTTGTGGATAAGGAATGTAAGGATATCTGTACCAATCGAAGCCAGATCGTGGGGATCCCTGCGGATACGACTCTGAGGGAGGCCATCGATCTGATGCTGGCGGAGCCCTATTCCAGATACCCGGTCTATGTGGAGAATATCGACCATATCGTTGGGGTATTGTACTTGAGGGACGCCTACCGACTGGCACGAAATCCGGAGCTTAGCAATAAGCAGATCCGCAGGATCAAGGGACTGCTGCGTGCCCCCTTCTTTATTCCTCAGATCAAGAAAATCGATGAACTGTTTCGGGAGATGCAGGCCAAGAAGATTCAGATGGCCATCGTGGTGGATGAATACGGACAGACCGACGGTCTGGTTGCCATGGAGGATATTCTGGAGGAGATCGTGGGCAATATTATGGACGAATATGATGTGGAGGGCCATGAACATATTGAAAAGACCGGAAATGACGAGTACCTGATGGATGGTCTGACGCCTTTGGAGGAGCTGGAGAAGACCTTCGGTATTTCCTTTGAGGGAGAGCCCTTTGAGACATTGAACGGTTTTATGACCTCCAGACTTGACCGGATCCCTATGCCCGGCGATGATTTTTCCGTGGATTATCAGGGCTACAACTTTAAGATCTGCGGTGTGGAGAACAAGGTGATTACCAACGTTCGGCTGAAGAAATTGCCGGCGCCTGCGGAGCAGCCCGCCGAAGAATAAATTTCCCTTGATGAATATGAGGAAAGGTGGTATAATTATCGGTGGCTTGTTTCCGACAGGTTTTTGTCGGATCAAAGAGAAAGAACACATAGCAGATGATAAAGGAGAAGATGTATGTCAGGACATTCTAAATTTGCGAACATTAAGCATAAAAAAGAAAAGAACGATGCGGCGAAGGGTAAGATCTTTACCATCATCGGAAGAGAGATCGCAGTCGCAGTAAAGGAAGGCGGTCCCGATCCTTCCAACAACTTTAAGCTGGCTACCGTGATTGCAAAGGCGAAGGCCAACAACATGCCCAACGATACCATCGAGAGAGGAATCAAGAAGGCGGCCGGAGATGTGACCGGTGTGAACTACGAGTATATTACCTACGAGGGATACGGTCCCAGCGGAATCGCTATCATCGTAGATACGCTGACAGACAACAAGAATCGTACCGCTGCAAATGTGAGAAGCGCTTTTACCAAGGGACAGGGTAATGTAGGCACCCCCGGCTGCGTATCCTTCATGTTTGACAAGAAGGGTCAGATCATCATCGACAAGGAAGAGTGTGATCTGGATGCGGACGATCTGATGATGACGGCGCTGGATGCAGGTGCGGAGGACTTTGCGGAAGAGGAAGACTGCTTTGAGGTGTACACGGATCCGGACAGCTTTGAGGAGGTCCGCGCAGCGCTGGAGGCAGCAGGTATCCCGATGCTGAGTGCCGAGGTTACCATGATTCCCCAGAATTATGTGGAGCTCACCGATGAGACCGCTGTCAAGAATCTGCAGAGGACTCTTGATCTTCTGGAGGAGGATGACGACGTTCAGGCTGTTTACCACAACTGGGACGAGTAATATTTTTTTCAGGCATAAATGACCGTACAGGCACCACCTTTTGCAGGGTGGTGCTTTGAGTATCTTTGGTATTCACGATAAGAAGAGGAAGAAGCATGGATAGATTGGCAATTGTTGTACCCTGTTATAATGAGGAAGAAGTCTTAAAGATCTCCTCGGAGGCACTGCGCGGTGTTCTGAATACCTGCATCGAAAAGGGAAAGATCGCCCCGGACAGCTTTGTCCTGTTTGTCAATGACGGAAGCAAAGACCGCACCTGGGAACTGATCGAGGCAGAGCATGCGCTTTATCCCGGTCAGATCTTCGGCTGTAAGCTTGCAGGGAATGTGGGGCACCAGTACGCGCTGACCGCAGGGCTTTTGACGGCCAAGGATCTGGCTGATGTGACGGTGTCTATCGATGCGGATCTGCAGGATGATGTGAATGTCATCGAGGAGATGGTGGACAAGTTCCACGAGGGCAAGGATATCGTCTATGGTGTCCGTAAGGAACGCAAGACCGATACCTTCTTCAAGCGTACTACCGCACAGGGTTTTTACAAGGTCATGTCCATGATGGGCGTGAAGACGGTCTATAATCATGCGGACTTCCGGCTGATGTCCAAGCGAGCGGTGGAGCAGTTTGCAAAGTATGAGGAGACGAATCTCTTTATCAGAGGGCTGATTCCTCTGATCGGTTACGAGACCGACTGTGTATACTATGACAGAAAAGAGAGAGTGGCGGGTGAGTCCAAGTATCCCTTGAAAAAGATGCTTGCCCTTGCCTTCAACGGAATCTCTTCTTTCAGCGTGAAGCCCATCAATTTCATCGTTGGGCTGGGAATCTTTATTGTATTTGCGGCATTTGCTGCGTTGATCTACGCACTGATTTCCTATTTCAGCGGACATGTGGTGCCGGGCTGGACTTCCCTGATCGTCTCCGTGTGGTTTTTGGGCGGCCTGCAGCTGGTGGCAATCGGCCTGGTGGGACAATACATCGGTAAGATCTATCTGGAAGTGAAGCACAGACCCAGATACAACATTGAGAAGCTATTGACCGACGAGGAAGAATAGGTGAGAGCGATGACTTGGAAAAAGAAAGTGATTGGATATCCCTTTTGGTTTGTGACGGTGCTTGTCGGACTGGCGGGTCTCTTCCTTCTGGGAGACTCCTTTGACAGTGTGTTTCAATGCGCCAGAGTGTTTGCTGTGGTGCCCTATGCGGGGGTGAGTCTTCTGGCGGGTGCAGTGACAGTACTTGTATGGAAATGTTTTCCGAACCTGTCGATTTCCGATTTTGAGAGCAGGCACAGGAAGGTCTGTTTCCTGTTGGCACTGTTTCTCGTGGGGATGGGTATTTTCCTTCGCCTGCAGCTTGTGGAGAGTGCAGAGCTCTCCGATTCTTACATAGAGCGTGCGATGTTCGTACGGGGAGAGGGTGTGCCCGCCTGCAGCGGGGGAGCGGAGTATTTCTACATCCTGTTTCTGCACAAAGTGTTTTTCCTGTTCGGCAATCTGCCCATAGCGGCTGTCTATGCTCAGCTGGTGCTGCAGCTTTTATCCCTGTGTCTGGTCTGCCTGGCCATTGCTCATCTTTCCGGAAGCATTGCGGGGCTACTCTCCCTGGCACTGACCATGCTGCCTCCCGCATTCTGCCGTGGGGCGGTGGTTCTATCGCCGGAGACACTGTATTTTTTTGTGTGGGCCTTGGGATTCTTGGTGATCTCCAGAAAAAAGCTTTGGGACTTGCGGGGCATCTGGTATGCGGAGTCGATCGTGATCCTGTCCATAGCATGTGCCTTGGATCGGGCCGGCTTTCTGCTGGTTCCCATCTATTTGGCTGTCATTTGCGCTTCCGAGGAGAAGAAAACCGGGAAGAGGCTGTTGCTGGAAAGTGGTTTGGGAGTGCTGGGCACGGCAGTCGGCTTTCTGATCTGCTGTCTCATCGGTGCCTGTGCTTCCGGCGTGACTCTCGGAGAGTTTTTTGCAGAATATTGGAGGATGACGGGACAGCAGGTTTCGATGGTTTCCCGAACGCCGGAAACACCTTATGACTGGACAGCGGTCTGTGTGACGGTGTTTGGAATTCTGCTGGGTGTGTTTGGGTATTTTCGGGATAAGGAGCGGGAGTACCTGCTGCCTGCAGCTGTCCCATGTCTTTGCTATGCAGTGGTTTCCCTGTTTGGCGGATTCAGTGAGGCGGTATCCGGGGGACTGCTTCCGACAGCCCTGTGTCTGAACCTTTTTGGCGCCGGGATCCTGACAGCCTTCGGAAAGGCGGATAACAGAAAGGAATCGGTACAGACCGCTCATATATCCGGGGCTTTGGAAGAACAGATGGAGAAACCCGGTCCGGTGATTGCACAGGAGCCTGCCCAGAAGTCTGTGCAGCAGGAAGCGGGAACCGTCACATCCCCTGTCGTTTTGAGAACAGAAGGACCGGTTAAGGAAGAAACGCCGAAAAAGCCCGAGGAGGAAACGCAGGCATCCGATGCTTCGGAAGTGAAATTCCCGGAGGTGGAACTGTTGGAGAGCCCCTTGCCTCTCCCGAAAAAGCACGTGAAGAAGGCGGTTGATTTCGCCATTGATATCCCCGAGGATGATGATTATGATTACCCCGTGGCGGAAGATGACGATTATGATGTATAGCTTCTTTGCTTCTGAATGATTTTGAAAAAAACGGACACACTGATGGTACAGAGCATTCTGATAAGGAATGCTCTTTTTGATGTGATTTCAATTGCCGGAACCTGGCAGAAGGAAGCAAGGAGTGTGTATATGAGCAGGGAAAAAGAAAAGAATCAGGAAAAAATTGAGGCCGAGCAGGCAGTGGATGACAGGATCAGGGAAACCGGTCAGGTAACACTCACGGATCACGGAGACGGAAATATCCACCTGATCTCTATCATCGGGGAGATCGAGGGGCATGAGAATCTTGGGGGAAACAGCAAAACTACCAAGTATGAGCATATTCTGCCCAGCCTGGCGGCCATCGAGGACAGTAAAAAGATCCAGGGCGTGCTGGTGATCTTAAACACCATGGGCGGTGATGTAGAGGCAGGGCTTGCCATCGCGGAGATGATCGCGTCCTTAAGCAAACCCTCTGTGTCGCTTGTGCTGGGAGGCAGCCACAGTATCGGAGTTCCGATTGCAGTGAGTACGGATTACTCTCTGATCGTCCCAACGGGGACGATGGTGATCCATCCGGTGAGGATGAACGGTACGGTCATCGGCGTCAAGCAGACCTATGATTACTTTCAGTCCATGCAGGATCGGATCACCGGGTTCGTAAGTGATCACTGCGACATTACCAAGAAGGAGCTGGAAAAGCTGATGACGCACACGGGGATGCTGACAAAGGATGTGGGGACCATCCTGGTGGGACAGGAGGCGGTAGACTGCGGTATCATTGACGAAGTGGGCGGGATCTCCGATGCCATCCGAAAGCTTCGCAAGCTGATGAAGCGGAAGGAGGAAGCAAAGTAGGCTGAACGTTTCCTGCATTTGCTTTATTTTGGTAATGACAAATGTGGAAAAAAATGATATACTTGTACGGATAGAGTAATACAGATAAAAGAGGTACGTTTGAATGGCAGACACATCAGGTAAGAAACCATCTGCTTCAAGAAATGGAAGTACACAAAAAAATACACAGAAGAGAACGACGCAGAGAAGTAATACGAGAAATTATTCCACGGACAATAGAAGATCCAACAGCAAAAAGCGTAATGTCAGCAAACAGGATTCCGCCCTATACTCAGAGATAGGGTTAATTGTGTTGCTTGTCTTTATGCTTTTTCTGTTTTTCTGCAATCTTGGGCTGATCGGTCCCTTCGGCAATACGATCAGAGGAGTGCTGTTCGGTCTGTTCGGTCTGCCCGCCTATGTGGTTCCCATCCTGTTTTTTCTCGCAATCGCCTACTGGTACGGCACCGGCGGCGACGGTGTGGCAGTCCGCAAGATCATAGCGGGAGTATTATTATATGTCTGTGCCGGGATCATATGCGATCTGGCGGCGAAGATCTCCTCTTCTATGGAGACGTATGGAGTGAAGGAGATGTATCAGACCTGCAGCACCCTGCGAAAGGGCGGCGGTTTGATCGCCGGAAGCGTCTGCTATTTCCTTTACAAATACCTGGACACTGTGGGAACGGTACTGATGGTGATCCTGTTTTCTATCATCGGTCTGATTCTGCTCACCGAGAGATCCTTCCTGGAAATGGTCAGAGAACAGGGACATCGTGTTCGCGAATTTACCAGAGAGGATGCAGAGAATCGCAGAGAGCAGGCTGAGCTTCGAAGAATAGAGAGAGAAGAGCAGAGGGCAAAGGACGAGGCGCTGGCATTGGAACGGAGAAGGGCGCGTGAAGAGGCCGCAGCCCGTGAACAGGCAGCCGTAAGTGATACCCGTTCAGCCAGAGAGGCACGGGAGGATCAGCGCAGAATGAAGTCGGAACAGAAGGATGCGGAGAAGACGCTCCGCATGGATCGTCGGGTCAGCGGTGTCATGGACAATCCTCTGGTGACCAGGCCGGAGCCGGTTTCCGGCAGGAAAAAACTGTCCGATATGCATGAGATCATGTTGGTGGAGGATGAGGCGGAACCCGTGGAGGAGTATTCCATGGAGGAGTATCCCCGGGAGTCTGCGAAACCGGCTCCCGCGAAGCGCCCGGAGCCGGCTATGGAGCAGCCCACAGCACCGACCGTGGATTTTGACAAAGTGAGGATCCGCGGCGTGCACCAGATGACTATGGATGAGGTCGGAAAAGAGGAGGAAGCGCCCGAACCGGTGATTCCGGTAACCCCTGCTGCGCCTGTCAGACCGGCAGCCCCCGCTGTCAAAGCTGCAGCCGGAAGTGACATCCGGATCCACAAGGAAGGCGTGAAGGAGCCTGTGTCTCCTGCAGCGGGAGAGAAGCCGAAGGCTGTGATTCCTCCTTCGGGGATGGAGAAGGAGATCGCCCAGGCGGAGAAGAAGGTTCCTCAGAAGTATATTTTCCCTCCCCTGTCCAGATTACAGAAGGGTGTGGCAAGCAATGTGGATACGACGGAGGAACTGAAGGAGACAGCCCTTCGTCTGCAGCAGACTCTGAATACCTTCGGGGTACGTGTGACCATTACCGATATCAGCCAGGGGCCCAGCGTTACCAGATATGAGCTTCAGCCGGAGCAGGGCGTGAAGGTCTCCAAGATCGTGGGACTCTCCGACGATATCAAGCTGAATCTGGCGGCTACCGACATTCGAATTGAGGCACCGATACCCGGCAAGGCTGCCATCGGTATCGAGGTTCCGAATAAAGAGAATATGCCCGTGGCCTTAAGAGATCTGCTGGAGACCAAGGAGTTTCGAGAGTTTCCCTCCAATCTGGCTTTTGCGGTGGGCAAGGATATCGCGGGTCAGGTAGTGGTGACAGACATTGCCAAGATGCCCCATATGCTGATCGCCGGTGCCACAGGCTCCGGTAAATCAGTCTGCATCAATACCATCATTATGAGTATTCTCTACAAGGCCCATCCGGATGATGTGAAGCTGATCATGATCGATCCGAAGGTGGTGGAGTTAAGTGTATACAACGGCATTCCTCATCTGCTGATCCCTGTGGTGACGGATCCTAAGAAGGCTTCTGCAGCCCTGCATTGGGGGGTGTCGGAGATGGAGGACAGATACCGGAAATTTGCGGACTACAATGTCCGAGACTTAAAGGGCTACAATAAAAAGATCGAATCCCTGCAGGAGAGCGGGGATCCGGACTGCCCCGCCAAGCTTCCTCAGATCGTGATCATTGTGGACGAGCTGGCGGATCTGATGATGGTGTGCTCGGGTGAAGTGGAGGAGTCCATCTGTCGTCTGGCTCAGCTGGCACGTGCAGCGGGGATCCATCTGATCATTGCCACCCAGCGACCCAGCGTGGATGTGATCACCGGTCTGATCAAAACCAATATGCCCAGCCGAGTGGCATTCTCTGTGGCCAGCGGTGTGGATTCCAGAACCATTCTGGATATGAACGGAGCAGAGAAGCTGTTGGGGAAGGGAGACATGCTGTTCTATCCCCAGGGGTATTCCAAACCCGCCAGAATTCAAGGTGCTTTCGTATCTGACAAGGAAGTGTCGGATGTGGTGGATTTTCTGAAGAATCAGACGCTGGGTAATGTCTATGCCGAGGATATCCAGGCGAAGATCAATTCCGGAGCCGTAGGCGGAGGAAGCACCGGCGGAGAATCCGAATCGGAGCTGGATGAACTGTTTGAGAAGGCTGGCCGCTTTATCATTGAGAAGGACAAAGCCTCCATCGGTATGCTCCAGAGAGTGCTGAAGATCGGCTTTAACCGGGCTGCGAGAATCATGGATCAGCTCTGCGAATACGGCGTAGTGGGGGAGGAAGAGGGGACCAAGCCCAGAAAGATCCTGATGAGCCCCGAACAGTTTGAACAATTGCTGGAAGAAGTTCTGTAGGAACCTGCCTGCAAATAGATAGGAAACGGAGAGTAAAACAGTGAAGACAGATATTGAAATCGCACAGGAAGCTGTGCTGGAACCAATCGGCAAGGTGGCCGCAAGCATCGGAATCGAGGAAGACGCCCTGGAGTATTACGGGAAGTACAAGGCGAAGCTGTCGGATGAGTTTTTGAAAAGCATTGAGGACAGACCGGACGGGAAACTGATTCTTGTGACAGCCATCAACCCGACCCCCGCCGGCGAGGGCAAGACCACCACCAGTGTAGGTCTGGGGGAGGCCTTCGGAAAGCTCGGCAAGAAGGCAGTGATCGCTTTGCGTGAGCCCTCATTGGGACCTTGCTTCGGCATTAAGGGAGGAGCTGCCGGCGGCGGTTACGCCCAGGTAGTTCCCATGGAAGACTTAAACCTTCATTTTACCGGTGATTTTCATGCGATCACCTCTGCAAACAACCTGCTGGCTGCACTGCTGGACAATCATATTCAGCAGGGCAACGAGCTTCGCATTGACACAAGACAGATCGTCTGGAAGCGCTGCCTGGATATGAACGACAGAGTGCTTCGAAATATCGTGGTTGGTCTGGGAAGCAAGATGGATGGCTTCGTCAGAGAGGATCATTTCGTGATCACTGTTGCCAGTGAGATCATGGCGATCCTCTGTCTGGCGAGAGATATGCAGGATCTGAAGGAACGCTTGTCCAGAATTATCGTGGCTTACGATCTGGACGGTGCACCCGTCACTGCAGGGGATCTGAATGCGGTGGGAGCTATGGCGGCACTGTTGAAGGACGCGCTGAAGCCCAATATGATTCAGACGCTGGAGCATACGCCTGCGCTGGTTCACGGCGGTCCCTTTGCGAACATTGCCCACGGCTGCAACTCTGTGCGTGCCACCAGAACGGCCCTGAAGATGGCTGATTACTGCATCACGGAGGCGGGCTTCGGTGCTGACCTGGGTGCAGAGAAGTTTTTTGACATCAAGTGCCGTATGACAGGCTTAAAGCCCGATGCGGTGGTGCTGGTTGCCACAATTCGTGCTTTGAAGTATAATGGTGGTGTGCCCAAGGATCAGCTGAATGCGGAGAACCTTGCTGCACTGGAGAAGGGAATCGTCAATCTGGAGAAGCATATCGAGAATCTTCACCTGTATGGTGTGCCGGTTGTGGTGACACTGAATACCTTCCTTACGGACACCCCTGCGGAGCTTGAATATGTACAGAAGTTCTGTGAGGACAGAGGCTGCGAGTTTGCACTGTCCAAGGTCTGGGCAGAGGGCGGCCAGGGAGGTATCGAGCTGGCGCAGAAGGTTTTGAAGACTTTGGAGGAGAAGGAGAGCAATTTCCATGTGCTCTATGAAGACTCCCTTTCTCTGGAGGATAAGATCAAGACTATTGCCGCCAAAATCTATGGCGCCGGCAGCGTGAATTTCTCAGCCACTGCCAAAAAGCAGCTGGCAAAGCTGACAGATCTGGGATTTGCTCATTTCCCGGTCTGCATGGCGAAGAATCAGTATTCCCTGTCCGATGACCCGAAGCTTTTGGGCAGACCGGAAGGGTTCGAGATGACCATCCGTGAGGTCTATGTCTCCGCCGGTGCCGGCTTTGTGGTTGTGCTCACAGGTGATGTGATGACGATGCCGGGACTTCCCAAGAAGCCTGCCGCATACGGAATCGATGTAAATGAGGATGGTGTGATCACAGGTTTGTTCTAGGGGAGGACAGCCGGTTCACAATTGCCGTTTGAAACAATATTTGGGGGGATACAGCGCATGAGAAGGCATCAGTGGATGATTGCACTGCTGGGATTGCTCATTGTCTGTATTGTAGGAATCGTACTGTTCTGTAATCATTCTGTCGCTGTGCAGTTACAGTGTGCCGCATACTACCGTGAAGCGTCCGATTCTGATCGGGAACAGCGCTGTCTGTTACGAGCGTACGAATTGAATCCGGAAGATACAGATGTGCTCTTTTTGTTGGCAGAGAGCTACTATGAGAAGAATAACAAAATAGAATATGAGTTCTACCTGAGGAAGATCATCACAAACCCTGCCGCTACAAACGAACAGCTGGAGAGCGCGTATATTAAATTGATTGGGATCTACAAGGATCGGAAGGATTACGAGACCATCAATGAAATTCTTTCCGGAGAGGATGCGGGCAGAATGCAGACGCTGTTTCAGAAGTTTATGGCATCTCCGCCCCAGTTCAGTATCAATCCGGGTACCTATGACAGCGCACAGTATCTGAAGATGACTTCTGTGGGAAACGGAAATGTCTATTACACGCTGAACGGCACCACACCTTCGGAGAAAAGCATGCTATATTCTGCACCGATCCTTCTGGACAGCGGAGACTACTATATTGAGGCTGTCTTCGTGAATGAATATGGTGTGGAGAGTGAGGTTTCCTCCGGTGAATTTCACATTGTCAGTCAGGTGGTGGAGGCTCCCAGACTGAATACCGACAGTGGGGAGTATACGTATCCCGTAGAGATCTCGGTATTGAATGAGAATGACGATAACATTTATTACACGACGAACGGAACCAATCCTACGATAGAATCCAATGTCTACAACGGGGCGATCCCTATGCCCTTGGGAGAGACAGAGTTTCGGTTTGCACGGATCGTGGACGGGGTGCGAAGTGAGATCGTCGTGCTGCAGGTTGCGTTGAAGCTGGACACCGAGTACACCCCCGAGATGGCGGTGCAGGAGCTGATCGAGGAGCTGATCGCTACCGGAAAGCTTTTGAATGAGGAGGGAGCGAACCTGACTTCTTCGGCGCGTTATCAGTATTCCTATACAAGCGTCCGTCAGTTGGGCGACGTGAGCAATTTTTATCTCATCGCAGAGGAACTTTTGGATGAGGAAGGACAGCGTACAAGGACAGGTACCATGTATGCTGTGGATGTTTACACAGGGGAAAAATTCAAGCTGGTTGGGGAGAATTTGGATCAGTTTGAGTTGATTTCTATAGAAACAAATTAAGAATTCTCCGGGGAAAAGGGGAATGGAGAGGTGGAGTATGTATAAGATCGTAAAAAAAGAAGAGCTTACCACAAATATTTATTTGATGGATGTGGAAGCAAAGAGAGTGGCAAAGTCTTGTCTTCCCGGACAGTTTGTGATTGTCCGTACAGATGAGGCCGGTGAGCGTATTCCTTTGACAATCTGCGATTATGATCGCGAAAAGGGTACCGTCACCATCGTGTTCCAGTGCGTAGGCGCTGCGACCACCATGATGGCTGATCTCAAGGAGGGAGATTCCTTTGCGGATTTCGTCGGCCCTTTGGGTTGTCCTTCTGAGCTGTGCAAGGAAGATCTTGAGAGTCTGAAGCAGAAGAAGATTTTGTTCGTCGCAGGCGGTGTGGGTGCTGCTCCCGTCTATCCCCAGGTAAAATGGCTCCATGAAAATGGTGTGGACGCAGATGTGATCGTGGGAAGCAAGACAAAATCTCTGCTGATCCTGGAGAAGGAGATGGAGGCAGTAGCCGGCAATCTCTATGTTACTACAGACGACGGTTCTTACGGCAGAAGCGGTATGGTAACCCAGACCATCAAGGATCTGATCGCAGAGGGAAAGCAGTATGATCTGTGCATTGCCATCGGCCCCATGATCATGATGAAATTTGTATGTCTCCTTACCAAGGAATTAAACATCCCTACTGTTGTCAGCCTGAATCCGATCATGGTAGACGGTACCGGTATGTGTGGTGCCTGCCGTGTGACAGTTGGCGGCAAGGTGAAGTTTGCCTGTGTGGACGGACCTGAATTCGATGGACACGCTGTGAACTTTGACGAGGCGATGAGACGTCAGCAGATCTACAAGACTGCTGAGGGCAGAGCAATGCTTGCGCTGCAAGAGGGTGACACACATCACGGCGGATGTGGAAACTGCAACTAAAGGAAAGCTGGAGGTTTGAGATGGACGTATTAAAGAAAGTTCCTGTCAGAGAGCAGGATGCAAAGGAACGTGCGACAAATTTTGACGAGGTTTGTCTTGGATATAACAAAGAGGAAGCAATGTGTGAGGCTTCCAGATGTATCAACTGTAAGAATGCACAGTGTGTAAAGGGTTGTCCTGTTGCAATCGACATCCCCGGATTTATCAATGAAGTAAAGAACGGCAACATCGAGGCTGCTTATCGGATCATCAGTCAGTCCAGCGCATTGCCTGCAGTCTGCGGCCGTGTCTGCCCTCAGGAGACCCAGTGTGAGGGAAAATGTATCCGCGGTATCAAGGGTGACCCGATCTCTATCGGTAAGCTGGAGCGTTTCGTTGCTGACTGGGCAAGAGAGAACGGCATCAAGCCCGAGGTTTCAGCAGAAAAGAAGAATAAGAAGGTGGCAGTCATCGGTTCCGGTCCTGCCGGACTTACCTGCGCAGGGGATCTGGCAAAGATGGGTTACGACGTGACCATCTTTGAGGCTCTGCATGAGGCAGGCGGAGTACTCGTTTACGGTATTCCCGAGTTCCGTCTTCCCAAGACTGCCGTTGTGGCAAAGGAGATCGAGAACGTGAAGGCACTCGGCGTTAAGATCGAGACCAATGTGGTCGTTGGCAAGTCTGTTACCATCGATGAGCTGATCTCTGAGGAAGGCTTCGAGGCTGTATTTATCGGTTCCGGTGCCGGACTTCCCAAGTTCATGGGTATCCCCGGCGAGAACTCCAACGGTGTATTCTCCGCCAACGAGTACCTGACCAGAAGCAATCTGATGAAGGCATTTGACGAAAACTCCAACACCCCGATCATGAAGAGCAAAAAGGTAGCAGTGGTAGGCGGCGGCAACGTTGCCATGGATGCTGCCAGAACCGCACTTCGTCTTGGGGCTGAGGTTCATATCGTATACAGAAGAAGCGAAGAGGAGCTTCCTGCCAGAGTGGAAGAGGTTCATCACGCAAAGGAGGAGGGCATCATCTTCGATCTCCTCACCAATCCTACCGAGATCCTTGCCGATGAGAAGGGCTGGGTCACCGGTATGAAGTGTATCAGGATGGAGCTTGGGGAGCCGGATGCCTCCGGCAGACGCCGCCCTGTAGAGGTTCCCGATTCCGAGTTTATCATGGAACTGGATACGGTTATCATGTCCTTAGGTACTTCTCCCAATCCTTTGATCTCTTCTACGACAGAAGGACTGGATATCAATAAGTGGAAGTGCATTGTTGCGGAGGAGGAGACCGGTAAGACTACCAAGGAGGGTGTTTATGCCGGCGGTGACGCTGTAACCGGCGCTGCAACCGTGATTCTTGCCATGGGTGCAGGAAAGGCAGCTGCAAAGGGAATCGACGAATATCTCTCCAACAAATAGTTCACGAACGGATGTTACGAAAAACGAAGAGAAAGAAGGTAAGTGGATATGCCATGGTGCCCCAAATGTAGATCTGAGTATAGAACCGGGTTTGAAGTGTGTGCTGATTGCGGCTGTAAGCTGGTGGAGGAGGAGCCTGTAGAAGGCAGACAATCTTCGGAGGATCAGTTTGCTGACTTCCTTGCCTCTCAATTTCCCGGTCAGGAGACCGAAGAAGTTCTTTCTGAGGAGGAACAGGAGGAGATTAAGCGCACCGCTATGGCCGGCAATCGGAAATCCACGAAGGTCACCTCTTACAAAGATAATGCAGAGAGAGCCAATGAAAACAAATCCTCTGCCATGATACTGATCGTGCTGGGAGGAATCGGCCTGATCGCTGTAGGTCTCGGCGCTGCAGGTCTGCTTCCCATCAACATCGGAAATGCTGTTCTTTTTTACGGAGTGATGGGAGCACTGTTCCTGTTCTTCTTCATCTCCGGCTTTGTCTCTTTGAAGAATGCGAAGAAGTACAGACAGATGGCGGAGTCGGAGAACTCTGTGCGCAATACGATTCTGGAATGGTGCAGGGATAACCTTCGCGCAGAGGAGATCGATCATATTACGAAGGCGGCCGAGGAACAGGACGAAGTAAAGTATTTCAAGCGTTATGCATATATCCGGTATGCGATCAGTCAACAGTTTCTGAATCTGGAGGAGGGCTTCTTAGACAATCTGATCGAAGAAACCATTTATGATTCCCTCTTTCATGACTGACGAGGTAGCGGATGAAGATCACTGTAATCTGTGTTGGAAAAATAAAAGAAAAATTTTATAGAGATGCGATTGCAGAATACGAAAAAAGGCTTACAAAATATTGTAAGCCTGATTTTGTTGAAGTGGCAGATGAAAAAACTCCCGATGGTGCAGGTGAGGCACTGGAGGAGCAGATCAAAGCCAGGGAAGGTGCCCGTATCTTAGAGAAGATCAAGCCGGATGCATATGTCTGTACCCTGGAGATCGGCGGAAAGAAGATGTCCTCCGAGGGCATGGCTGACTGGATGGAGAAGCTCTGCGTCAGCGGTACCAGCCATATCACCTTTGTCATCGGCGGCTCGCTGGGCCTGCATCCCAGTGTCAGTAAAAGGGCTGATCTGGCACTGAGCTTTTCGGATATGACGTTTCCGCATCAGCTGATGCGTGTGATACTGGCGGAACAGATCTATCGGTGCTTTCGGATTATCAATCGGGAGCCGTACCACAAATAGTGTTCCCTGTCAACAGGCGCCCGTGAACGATACGAAGACGAGGAGGTGAGGTGTGAATGAAGAGAAAAAACAGGCTTTGGGGTTGGAAGAGTGTGAGAGTCCTGCTGATTGTGATGCTTGCTGCCGGGATCTTCCGGCTGCAGTTCTTCCTCAGTTCTGCCGGAGAAGCCAACGATAGAAACAGTGACTATGTGGTGCGCGTGGGTTGGTATCTGAACCCGATGTTCCAGGAAGGAACCTCCGACGAGGAACCCAAAAGCGGTTACAGTTATGACTATCTTCAGAAGATCGCCGACTACACCTTCTGGCGCTATGAGTACGTCTACGGAGACTGGCCGGATCTGCTCCGCATGCTGCAGACCGGTGAGATCGATCTGATGGCCGGTGTCTCTGTCTCTGAGGAGCGGGCGAAGACGATCCTCTTTCCGGAGTCTGCCATGGGTATGGATCAGTATTGTATCTACAAGAGGACGGAGGACACCTCTATCTCGGTCAATGATCTGTCTTCCTTCGCAGGGAAAAAGGTGGGAGGTATTATTGACAGCCGCATGACCGTGCTTACAGAGCAATGGATCAGTGAGAATCAGCCGGACATGGAGATGGTTTATTTCAACAGCTATCAGGAGCAGGATGCGGCCTTCGAAAAGGGGGAGATCGACCTGATGACACAAACTTTCAGCAATGTTATGGGACGACAGGGAATCTCTCTCGTTCTGGAGGTAGGCGAGGAGCCCTTTTATCTGGCGGTCAGTAAGCAGAAAAGTAATCTTCTGGCGGAATTGAACAATTCCATCGATACGATGCTTTCCATTGACCCCTATGTGTTTCAGCGAATGGAATACACAAATTACGGGGAGAATTTTGAAAATATCTCCCTGACGACAGAGGAGAAGCAATGGGTGGCTTCCCACCCGACAGTGGTGGTGGGGTACCTGGATAATTATCTTC
The DNA here is from genome assembly GCA_018385425.1 of Acetatifactor sp. Classification (GTDB taxonomy): domain Bacteria; phylum Bacillota; class Clostridia; order Lachnospirales; family Lachnospiraceae; genus Acetatifactor. The sequence continues at coordinate 11,187 of JAHBAA010000155.1, read as the reverse complement.
CCTATTCGGATCGGGATGACAACGGCAATGCAACCGGTCTGATGACGGACGTACTGACTGCAATTATCAGATCACTTCAGTTGGAAAATGATCTCTCCGTGGAATATCAGTCCTACCGAAGTTTTGAGGAGATGGTAAAGGATCTGAAGGGAGGGCGGATCGATATTGCCTTCCCTGTCTACGGAAATCTCTGGGATCTGGAGCAGGATGGAATCGATGCTTCCGCAGAGGTGGTGTGCGGCAACGAGACTTTTTTCTACAAGGGTAACTATCAGAGAGATCAGATCAACACCATCGCCATTAACCGGAATAACAAGATGCAGAGTGCATACTGCGGAAGATATTTTCCGGAGGTGCAGCAGATCGAATATCCTTCCATTGAAGCCTGCCTGCAAGCGGTGCTGGAGGGCGAAGCAGACGGGACCATTATCAACACCCTGCGCACAGAGCTGGTGACAGGCAATTCTACATTCCAGTCTCTGTCCTATGTTCAGCTGGAGGGGGCGGACAGCAGATGTTTTGGTGTGGATGAACACAGTACCTCCCTTCTGCTGCTGTTGAACAGAGGTCTCAGAAGTATAGGTTCCTCCTATGGGATCGATCACTCTTATAAATACATGGAAAGCTTTTATCAGTACGGCGCTATGGATTTTATTCGGGACAATTTCCTGTGGATCAGTCTGATCCTTGTCAGCATAGTGGGTGCGATCATACTTCTGTTGGTGCTCAATCTTCACAGTAAGGGACGGGATGTCCGGGAGAAGGAGGCTTACATCAGACAGCTGGATGCCATTAATCTGGAACTGGAACGGCTGAAGCAGGAGGCAGATGCAGCCAATGCGGCCAAGACTTCGTTCCTGTTCAATATGTCCCATGATATCCGCACTCCTATGAACGCGATCCTGGGATATAACAATATGATGGAGAAAGAGCTGGATCAGCCGGATCGCCTGAAGCAGCATCTGGAGAAGGTGCAGAAATCAGGTGAATTCCTGCTGACGCTGATCAATAACGTGCTGGAGGTGGCACGAATCGACAGCGGAAAGGAGAGTGTGGATGAGAGCGTCTATGATCTGACGGACGACAGCAGCATGGTTGTCTCGATCTTCGAGAATGAACTGAAGAAGAAGCATCTCGACTTTACCTCGGATATGAATGTTACGCATAGATATATCTATGTGGATGTCAGAAAAATCAGAGAGATCACCATCAATCTGTTGTCCAATGCAATCAAGTATACACCGGAAGGCGGCCGGATCCACATGCAGTTTGACGAGATCCCCTGCGACAGGGAAGGATATGCCACCTTTGTTCTGACGGTACAGGATACCGGAATCGGGATGAGCCGGGAGTTTTGTAAGCAGATCTTCGATTCCTTTACCAGAGAGCGGAATACCACAGAGAGCAAGGTCCCCGGTTCGGGATTGGGCATGGCCATCGTCAAGAGACTGGTGGATCTCATGGGTGGAACCATTGAAGTGGAGAGCGAGAAAGGTAAGGGCAGCTGTTTCCGGGTAACACTGACCCATCGCATTGTTCCGGAGGAAGACCAGGAACCTGTAAAACAGAAGGATCCCCTGACAGAGAAGGTGAACCTTACGGGAAAACGGATTCTTCTGGCGGAAGACAACGAGTTGAATACGGAGATTGCGGTGGCGATCTTAGAGAACGTAGGAGCAATGGTGGAGCATGCGGGAGACGGCATCGAATGTGTGAATATGCTGGTTGAGAAAGAGGCAGGTTACTATGATATGATTCTCATGGATATACAGATGCCCAACTTAAACGGCTACGATGCCGCCAGAAGGATCCGGGCACTGGAGGATCCTGTGAAGGCCGGTATTCCAATTTTCGCAGTGACTGCAAATGCATTTGAGGAAGACCGGAAGAATGCGCTGGATGCAGGTATGAACGGGCATCTGGCAAAGCCCATAGAGATCCCCAAGCTGATGGAGATCCTGGCGACCCTCTGATGCAGACCGAGAACAGACACAAAAGGAGAACGGACAGGCGATGGCAAGAGGAAAAAAGACAGAAAAGGAATTACAGGAGAAGAAGGAACGTGCACTTGCATTGATCGAAGGACTGAAAAAGGGGTACCCTGACTCGGGCTGCAGTCTGATCTATGAGAAGGATCAGGCGTGGAAGCTGTTGGTCAGTGTGCGGCTGGCTGCACAGTGTACGGATGCAAGGGTGAATGTTGTGGTAGAAGACCTGTATCAAAAGTATCCGGATATCGATGCACTTGCAGATGCACCGGTGGAGGAGATCGAGCGTCTGGTACATCCCTGCGGATTGGGAAACAGCAAAGCCAGAGATATCAGTGCCTGTATGAAAATGCTGCGGGATGTATATCACTATCAGGTGCCGGATACCATGGAGGAGCTGTTAAAACTCCCCGGTGTGGGAAGAAAAAGCGCCAACCTTGTACTGGGGGATGTGTATGGGAAGCCTGCCATCGTGACGGACACCCATTGCATCAGGCTGGTGAATCGCATGGGCTTGGTTGATGGCATCAAGGAGCCCGCAAAGGTGGAGAAGGAACTGTGGAAGCTGATTCCGCCTGAGGAAGGCAATGATTTCTGCCACCGTCTGGTGGATCACGGGCGGGCGGTTTGTACCGCACGGACCAAGCCGGATTGCGACAGATGCTGTGTGAGAGAATGGTGCAGGCAGGTTTTGTAGCGGGAAGAATTGTCTTTTTCAGGTGCATTGCACGGAAACATTGATGGTGCAGAACTGACGGGAGAGCAGAAAGGGGACGAAGCGCATGAGAATGTATGATCTGATTCAAAAGAAACGGGACGGAGGAGAACTCACCGGAGAAGAGATCCGTTTCTTTATCAATGGGTATACTGCAGGAGAGATTCCGGATTATCAGGTATCCGCACTGATGATGGCAATCTATTTTCAGAAGATGACAGAGGCGGAAACCTATGAGCTGACCATGGCGATGTGTGAAAGCGGTGAACAGCTGGATCTGTCATCGATTCCCGGTATCAAGGTGGATAAGCACAGCACGGGAGGCGTAGGAGACAAGACTTCACTGGCATTGACTCCCATGGTGGCCGCATGCGGCATTCCGGTGGCAAAGATGAGCGGTCGGGGGCTTGGGCATACCGGGGGAACCATCGACAAGCTGGAATGTTTTCCGGGATTTACGACCGCATTGACCGGAGAACAGTTTCTGGAGAATGTGAAGAAGATCGGCATTGCCATTATGGGGCAGACCTTATCGCTTGCACCCGCGGACAAGAAGCTGTATGCGCTCCGGGATGTGACTGCCACAGTGGACAATCTGTCCCTGATCGCCAGTTCCATTATGAGCAAAAAGCTGGCAGCCGGCGCAGATGCCATTGTACTGGATGTAAAGACAGGCAGCGGAGCATTTATGAAAAAAGAAGAGGATGCGAAGGCTCTGGCGGAGGAGATGGTGCGCATCGGCAACAGTGCGGGTCGCCGTACCATTGCCGTGATCTCGGATATGGACCAGCCGCTTGGTCGGGCTGTCGGGAATGCCCTGGAGGTGCGGGAGGCCATCGATACTCTGATGGGGAAAGGACCGTCGGATTTTGTGGAGCTTTGCATGACCCTGGGCAGCTGCATGCTGTTGGCGGGCGGTAAGGCGGAGTCTGAGACGGAAGCCAGAAAGCTGCTCGCCGAGGCACTGGAAAGCGGCAGGGCGTTGGAAAAGCTGGCAGAGTTTGTCGCTGCCCAGGGCGGGGACAAAGAGGTGGTCTACCATCCGGAAAGATTGCCCCGTGCCTCCATACAGGAGCCCGTCTGCGCCTGGAGAGACGGTTATCTCTCCCATATTACCTGTGATGAGGTTGGCATGTGCTCCCTGATACTGGGCGGTGGAAGAGAGACCAAGGATAGTGTGATCGATCTGTCGGTAGGAATCGTTCTGGAGAAGAAGGTGGGCGATTTCGTGAAGCAGGGAGACAGGATCGCAGTGTTCCATGCCAACGATGCGCTGAAGTGTGCTGAGGCAAGAGAGCGATTCGTGAAGGCTTGCACCATCAGCGAGGAACCACCCGCACAGAGCAGGCTGATCAAGGAGATCCTGTACTAGGGAATGATTCCGCGCTCCGGTTCATATAATGAGGCAAGGGTGATGAGGGGCAGGCGAAAAACCTATGAAACAGGGACTGAGCTTCAGACGTTCGATTGCAGACAGATTGGATTTGCCGAAGGATATTGCCCTGGGGGAGATCAAGGTGACGCTGTACGGCAACTGTGAGGCCTGGATCGAGAATTATCGGGGACTTTTGGAATATACAGATACCAGAATTCTTTTACAGGGGTGCAGGCGTCAGGTCTGCATCACAGGGGTTCGACTTTTCGTTCGATACTATACCAATGAGGACATGCGGATTTCAGGCTGCATCGAGGAGGTTCGATTTGGTTAGACAGGGAGGAAAAGTGTGGTGCAGCTGAAGTGGATCAGAGGATATGTTCGCATCAGAGTGCGCGGGTTTGGCGCGGAACGGTTGATCAACCTGTGTGCCCGCAGGGGAATTTGCCTGTGGAATATCGAGCGGCAGACAGACTGTATTTCCATGTGTCTGTCTCTGAAAGATTTCTTCTCCATCAGACCGTTGGTGAGAAAGTCGAGGACAAGGGTGACCGTATCCGAAAGGTGCGGTCTCCCTTTTTTCATGATGATTGTGGGAAAAAGGAAAGCTTTTGTCATCGGTTTGCTGATGGCTGTGCTGTTTTGGATGCTCTCCAACGGTTTTGTCTGGGATATCAGGCTGGGGGGAAATTACAGTGTCTCGGAGGATATGTTCCGATCCTTTCTCAAGACCGAGGGTGTGACAGTGGGGATGAAGCGAAGGGATCTGGATATCGAAACACTGGAAAAACAGATCAGACGCTCTTTCCCACAGGTCACCTGGGCATCAGCCAGGCTGGATGGCATCCGACTGTCCATCGAGATCAAAGAAAATGATGTGCTGATGGAGCCGGAAACACCGGAGGAGGAGACGGGAGCGGATCTGGTCAGTCCGGTGGAGGGCAGAATCCTGTCTATGATCGTTCGGGAAGGAATTCCCATGTGTAAAATTGGAGATACTGTACAGGCAGGGGATGTATTGGTATCCGGGAAGGTGCCGGTGAAAAACGATGACGGAACGATCCGCCGCGTCATGCTTGTGGATAGCTCCGCAGACATCGAACTGGAACATACCATCTTTTATGAAGAGCATCTTCCCTACTCCTGTATCAAAAAGCAGTACACGGGCAGAACCGGGACGGTTCCGTATCTGAGATTCGGAGAAAAGATTTTGATGCTGCCCGTTAAAATATCTTTTCTGCAGTATGATCTCATCGGAGGAGAGGATACCTGGGAGCTGTTTCGAAAGTTTTCCGTTCCCTTTGCATGGGGCAGAATGGAAGCCAGAGAATATATGAATGTGGAGTGTGAGGTCGGTTTGCGGGAAGCAGCTGACAGGCTGGAAGAAAAATATGCTGCTTTTTTGAAAGACTGTGAGGATAGAGGTTTGCAAATCATCGCAAAAGATGGTAAAATGGATTCGGACGAGTGCGCATGGGTGTACTCTGCCGAACTGGTTGTCCGGGAAGTATTCACGGAACAGGAGCTGAAGGTTTTCGAGGAGAATGACTCTTTGATGGAATGAGGTTGGAGAGAAGAAGTGGCAAAGGATTACAGCAGGAAGATACAGCTGTCTGCAGAGCATATGCAGAAGGTTTTTGGCGCACAGGATGCCTATGTGAAGAAGCTGGAAGAGGATTATGATGTGACCATCGTGGACCGAAACGGCAGTGTAACCGTTACCGGTGAGGAAACCCGGGTGGAGAAGGCGGTGTCAGTATTGGAGCTTTTGACGACTCTCTCGGAGAGAGGAAATGAGATAGAGGAACAGAATGTGGATTATGCAATGAGCTGCAGCAAGGAGGATCAGGAAAGTGTTCTGAAGGAACTGGACACGGACTGTATCTGTCATACCATAGCGGGGAAACCCATCAAGCCAAAGACCCTCGGGCAGAAGGCTTATGTGGATGCCATCCGGAACAAGATGATCGTCTTCGGACTGGGTCCGGCAGGTACCGGAAAGACTTATCTTGCCATGGCCATGGCAATTACCGCGTTCAAGAACAATGAAGTGGAGAGAATCATCCTCACGCGGCCTGCCATAGAGGCCGGCGAGAAGCTGGGCTTTCTGCCCGGTGATCTCCAGAGTAAGGTGGATCCTTATTTAAGACCCTTGTATGACGCATTGTATCAGATCATGGGGGCGGAGAGCTTTACGAAGAATATGGAGAAGGGACTGATCGAGGTTGCTCCCTTGGCCTACATGCGAGGCCGGACGCTGGACAATGCCTATATTATTCTGGATGAGGCGCAGAATACCACTCCCGCCCAGATGAAGATGTTTTTGACCCGTATCGGTTTTGGCAGCAAGGTGGTGATCACCGGTGATATGTCCCAGAAGGATCTGGCACCTGGGACAAAATCCGGACTGGATGTGGCTTCGAAGGTGTTGGGGAAAATAGATGACATTGCCTTCTGCAGCCTGACCAATCGTGATGTGGTCCGTCATCCTCTGGTGCAGAAGATCGTCAAGGCATACGAGGATTACGAGTCCGGGCAGAGAAAAGCCGGTGCTGTTTCTTCTGCTGCGAAACCGGGCAAAAGAGGGCGCAGAAACACTGTAAGAGAGGAATGATACCATGACTTTATTTCTGGAGAATGAGACAGGGGAAGATTTACCGTTCGATATGGAGGACACCGCAAGACTGGTCTGTGAGCAGGCGCTGGAACAGGAAGGCTGTCCCTATGAGGTACAGGTCAACCTGCTATTGGTCGACAATGAATCCATCCGACAGATGAACAGAGAGTGCCGTGACATAGACAGGGCTACCGATGTGCTGTCCTTTCCCAATGTGGACTTTGAGACAGAGGGGGTATTTGACATCGATGAGGATGCGGAGGCAGACTATTTTGATCCGGATACCGGCGAGTTGATCCTGGGGGATATCTGCATTTCCCTGGACAAGGTGAGAGAACAGGCAGAAGAGTACGGGCACAGCCTTCGCAGAGAATATGCTTTCCTGATCGCCCACAGTATGCTGCATCTGTGCGGATACGACCATATGGAGCCTGAGGAGGCCGCCAGAATGGAAGCGAAGCAGGAGGAGATCTTACAGACGCTTGGGATCACGAGAGATTAGTCGGTTGTTCCTGGTAGGTACATAAGCTTTGGGTGGGAGATATTCATGAGATTAGTGGAAGCAAAAAGAAAACAATGGTATCTGATCGCAGTATTTCTTTTCTTTGGCAACCTTTATCTGGCATGCCGGATAACGAATGTTTTTGGAGCGGCATTGATCGTTCTGGCATACAGCGTAGTGCTGCCTTTTGATGTCTTTCTGAATGCAGGTGCTTCCAAGGTGCTGTGCAGAACGATGCGGGTTCGAAAGTCAAAACGACAGACGGAGAGTGCCAGCATGCTCTGCAATCAGTATTTTCTGCCCCATGTATTTGCGGGCGGAGCCGTATCGGCAATTCTTCTCCTCACCTCGGATCTTCTGATGACGAAGGTATTTCATGTGAACATGTGCACTTCGATCCTTCAGATCCTTGCCCTGTCGATCGTATTTCGATGCCTCTTTTCCTGGGCAGCGGGCGGCGTGCGTGGGGAGGGGAGAGACCTTCCGATCGCAGCACTTCATGTGGGCAGACAGGTTTTGACCGGAGTCCTGATTCTTCTGCTGGCCCGTTCCAGAATGAACTACGGGGAGAAGATCAGTGCCTTCTTTGCACAGGAGAATTTTGCCTCTTTGCATGGAGGAATCGGTATCGCTCTGTCGATGCTTCTCGCTGAGGGGATCGTTTCCGTCGTTGCGGCGGTGCTGTACCTTCTGATTCTGCGGCAAAACAGCGGCGGACCCAAAGGCAGAAAACGGGAGACCATGTTCGGTGCGGTAGGTTTTGTGACGAAGAACCGCATTGTCACCATGCTGACCCTGTTTTTGTGTGCACTGATGCTGCCGGTCAGCTTTGCATTCTATCACAAGGCTGCAGAATATTCGGAGAGTTCTCTGACGGAATTTGGGGTGTACGGGGGATTATACGCGGCGCTGATCGGCGCACTGACAGTTTTTCTGCTGCACAGATTGATACCGGTTGCAGCGAAATGCACGAATATGTTAAAGAAGGACGAAATACGATTTGCCAAGTTTTCCTTCCGCAGCGGAGTCACCATCGGAACTGCCCGCGGTATGTTCTATGCAGTCTTCGCATTCATCATGGCCAGAATGATCAGCAATGCATTCGGCGGGGAGGACACCGTTCTCTTGGAGCCTTTGATCAAATACGGAACAGCGGTGGGGCTGCTGCTCTCTCTGATCCTTTATTTTGCAGAGGTTCTGCTCCTTTCCGGCAATGAGAAAGTAGTATTGTGTGCGGCTGCCCTTGGAGATGCAGTCTATCTGATTTCCCTGGCAGTGCTGCTGAACACGGAATTGTCCGGGAGCATGGCGCTGATGATTGCCCTTCTGATCGTCTCTGCGTGCGTGTGCCTGCTTCTGGGATTTGCGGCAGGAAAAGTATTGAGGTTTCGATTTGATCTGATCCAGAGTCTTGCACTGCCTTTCGTGGCAGCGGTTCTCGCCGGAATTGTGAGTCTGGTACTGGGAAAACTGCTTGCTCCTCACCTGGGACAGGCACTGACCTTGGCTATCTGTTTTGTTGTCTCACAGTTTCTCTATTGGATCGTCACATTTGTGCTTCACATCTTCCGCCTGGATGAGCTGGTGCAGGTTCCCGGCGGTAAGATTATCGCGGCAATCGGACAGATGTTCCACCTGATTTAGCGGGAAACGGTATAAAACCATAAAAAAAGCTGATACTAGATACAAAAAAAGCGAGGATTTTGAAGTGAAGTTTGTGAAAGGTATCAGCCTGTTTTTTGCCATTCCGCTGCTCACACTGGCAGTGGGATTCGGCGCAGGAATTCTCTATGAAAAGGAAAATTCCGATACGGGATCTCCGGCAGTGCCCGGACAGCTGCAGCCGAAGCCGCTTACCGTACAGACTAAGGCACAGGAGAGTATCCCACAGCCATCTGAGGCGGTGTCTGAAGAAGCACTTATGGTGGATATGACCGGGAATATTGTCACAGAATACGAGGAAGCCGGTGAGGAAGAAGAAACAGTGGAGGTTTCACAGCATGCCGGAGGATTCTATTTGGGAGTCTATGACAATCGGGTGGTCGTGCTGGAAGAGAATAAGGAGACCATCTTTCTGGAGACAGACATTGAGACGGAAAGTCTCCCGGATGAGGTGAAGCAGCTTCTGATCTCCACCCTCTGGGTGCAGGATGAAGAGGAATTGTACAGCTATCTGGAGACATTTTCCAGCTAGTACATCATTCTGCAAATACCCAGACCAAATAAGATGTACTAGAATGAAAATATTACGACGGGGTGTGAGCGAGATGAAGGTCTGTGTGATCGGCGGCGGTGCATCGGGAATGGTAGCAGCTATTACAGCGGCAAGAGCAGGTGCGCAGGTTACCATATTGGAGAAAAATGACAGACTTGGAAAGAAGATACTGGTCACGGGAAATGGCAGGTGCAACTTGGGCAACCGAAACCTCTCCAAGGAGCAATATTACTCAGAGGATCTTGCCTTCGTGGACCGTGTCTTAGACAGATTCGGGACGGAGGAAACCATCTCTTTTTTCAGAAGTATAGGACTTTTGGTGAGAGAGAAGAACGGTTATCTTTACCCATACAGTGAGCAGGCTTCTTCTGTGCTGGATGTATTGCGATATGAGCTGGAACAGCTGGGGGTCATCCTTCGAACCGGATGCCCTGTCAGGGGACTGGTCCGCTCCGGATCCGGTACTTTCCGGGTGATGCTTCAGGACGAACAGCTATTCTTTGACCGGGTGATCCTGGCCTGCGGCAGTCAGGCTGCGCCGAAGACCGGTTCTTCGGGGGATGGGTATCTGTTTGCGAGACAGCTTGGTCTGACGCTTCTTCCTGTGGTTCCCGCGCTGGTGCAGCTTCGCTGCAGGGGTAGCTTCTGGAAATCGGTTGCCGGGGTTCGGTCAGAGGGACGGCTTTGTGTGATGGAGAAGGGGCGGTTGATTGCCTCGGAACGAGGGGAACTACAGCTGACAGAGTACGGTGTCTCCGGAATTCCTACCTTTCAGTTGAGCAGGATCGTCAATCGACTCCTTGCAAATTCTCCGGAGGTGGAGCTTTTCATAGATTTCATGCCGGATCAGCCGGATGAGTTCTTTTCAGATTTTACGCGGAATATGAAAAAACGTACTCGAACGGTGGAAGAATATTTTGCCGGGCTGTGGAACAAGAAGCTTCTGCAGGTTTTTTTGAAGGAGGCCGGATTGAGACCTTCCGATTCCGTGCGGAATATTCCCAGGCAGACACTGGAGCGGGTCTATGCAATCAGTCGGCATTTTTCCGTGGTCTGTACCGGCAGTAATTCCTTCGATCAGGCGCAGGTCTGTGCAGGGGGTGTGTCACTGGATGAACTGACGGATGAGCTGGAGGCAAAGAAGGTGCCCGGTCTCTATCTGATCGGAGAACTTTTGGATGTGGACGGAAAGTGCGGCGGATACAATCTTCATTGGGCCTGGAGTACGGGATACATAGCAGGGTCCGCTGCAGCAGAGGAAACATAAAATGATTAGAGTCAATCAGGTAAAGTGTCCCATAGACGCTTCTTATGAACGGATCAAACGAGAAACTGCAGCTCTTCTTCGTGTGAAGACTGAGGAACTGTTGGATCTGACCATTGAAAGGCAGTCCATTGACGCCAGAAAGAAACCAAACGTTTTCTATACCTATTCGGTTACTGTGCGGCTGTCAAACGAGGAGAAGGTGCTGAAGAGGTTTCGCGGGAAGGAAAATCTGGTTTCAAAGAGCACGGAGAAGCCCTATCGATTTCCCACCGGGGGAACTCTGCCCCAAGAGCACCCTGTAGTGGTGGTCGGCATGGGGCCGGCAGGGTTGTTCTGTGCTTATTATCTCATCCGCCACGGCATCAGGGTCACCCTGTTGGAGAGAGGTAAGGCGGTAGAACAGCGCCGGCAGGATGTGGAGCGTTTCTGGAAGGAGGGGATTCTCGACCCTGAGTCAAACGTGCAGTTTGGCGAAGGCGGAGCCGGAACCTTCTCCGACGGAAAACTG
>JAHBAA010000150.1 GCA_018385425.1 Acetatifactor sp. | reverse complement strand
ATCCTCCACAGCTGTCGGGACAAACCCAAGCACAAACTCCGTGCGTTCATCCTGTACATAAATCTCATACTCCTTGCTTCTCAGATCATCATTGATCTGCTCGATCCGATCTGCATAGGGCTTTGCCTCAACAATCAGCTGCTGAAGATGAGCAGTTCTTTCGGCGTTCTCCAGGGAATCCTCCCGCAGCACAAAAGCAATGAAAAGGGCGAGAAAAATGCTGATCGTCAACGATACAAATTGCTTCATCTTCCTCGCTCTCCTTTCTGTTTCAATGGGAAACACCATTACGCTAACACTAACATTTTCCCTTTTCTTTGTCAATCATCCTCTTTGCCCCCGGGAAAGCCTGAAAAGCCAAGGGGGACAGGTTCCCCGGTCCGAAAGACCGGGGAACCTGTCCCCGCAGTGATAACGTTGGTGTTACTATTTTTCCAATATCTCGTCGCTCTCCCGGTCGTGAATGACGCGGAAGCTGAAGTACCCCTCCTTCGGGCTCTCGGTCTCCTGCAGCAGGAGCAGGGCTCTGGGGTGTCTGGCATTGAAAATGCCTTCGATAAAATCTCGGTTGCTGTTGATGGACAGACCGGAGGGTGTCACCGCAGTCCGGAAATAATCGGGGTCAAAGTAACTGGCAAACAGCTGGTCCTCCTGGCCTTCCTGGAAACCGTTGTAGCAGATGTAGGCTCCTCCATCCATGAAATATACCACACCGCCATAGAACTGATTCTTGAAATCCTTGCCGCCCACCACATTGACCATGTAGTCCGCAATGTTCTGGAACATAAACTTCTCCACTGCTTCCTTGGTCTTCTCCAGAAGCAGGTAGCCGTAGGTCTTATCCCCCTTCAGATAAGTCGGCGCAAGGATCGGCACGAAACGGTTAAAGCCGCAGTAATCATATGTATAGTACTTTTGCATCATTGTAACTCCTTCTTCCCTCTATTCTTTTAAGTAGGACACAGGCCCGCAAACCTGTGCTGCAATGTCTATTGTACCACACGTTGCGGGCCTGTTACAACCTTCTTTTCTTTTTTCCAAGGATCAGTTGAGCCTGTCCCGGCATTTTCTGTTACCGATAACCGGCAAGCAGTACTGCCTGCCCCTGTTCGCGGGTTTTCTTCACGTCGATCAGGCGTTGGTTCTCGGAGCCGCGGAAGGAGAGGCGAAGATTTTTCTTCTCCTCCACAAACTCTCCGTCCACCAGCACATCAATGAGGGACAGAATGCCGGTCACCGTCTGTTCACCCTCAGCCTCCCAGCGGAGCAGATCCTTCTCATATTCATAGCCGGTGTAGAGCCAGATGGTCTTCTCCGGATAGGTCTCCTTCACCTTCTGAAGCAGTTTCCACACGGTATCCCGGTTGGCGGGCTCCAGGGGTTCTCCGCCCAGCACCGAAAATCCCCGGATATAGGAGGGGGCGAGAGCGTCCAGTATCTCTCTGATCGTGTCCCCGGTAAAGGGCTGTCCGTAGGCAAAATCCCAAGCTTCACTGTTAAAGCAGCCTTTGCAATAGTGGGTACAGCCGCTGACAAAGAGGCTTACCCGCACCCCCGGGCCGTTTGCCACATCGGTCTTTTTGATCGCTGCATAGTTCATCCTGATAGTCCTTTCCGCAAGAGCATATTATAGATGAACCACTCTGGACTTGATCTCCTTGGTCTTGCCGGTGTTCCAGAAGTTCTCGCCCAGATAGCCGCAGGTTCTGCGGGTCACGTTCATCTTGGCTCTGTCCTTGTTGTGGCACTGGGGGCATTCCCACTCATTGTCCTCGTTGACGATGATCTCCCCGTCAAAGCCGCACACATGGCAGTAGTCGGATTTGGTATTGAATTCTCCGTACTGAATATTGTCGTAGATAAAGCGGATCAGTTCCTCGATTGCCTCCGGATTGTTGATCAGGTTCGGGATCTCCACGTAAGAGATGGCACCGCCCAGAGATTTATTCTGGAACTCACTCTCAAAGGAAAACTTGGTGAAGGCATCGATGGGCTCACGCACATCCACATGGTAGGAGTTGGTATAGTAGCCTTTGTCGGTGACATTGGGAATCTCGCCGTATTTCTCTCTGTCGATTCTGGCAAAGCGGTAGCACAGTGTCTCTGCCGGGGTGCCGTAGAGTGAGAAACCGATGCCGGTCTCCTCCTTCCACCTTGCCGCAGTGTCCCTCATATGGTCCATCACACGAAGGGCAAATTCCTTGCCCACGGGATCCGTATGGCTGCAGCCCTTCATCAGGTAGGTCAGCTCGTACAGACCGATGTAGCCCAGGGACATGGTAGAGTAACCGCCGTACAGCAGTTTGTCGATCTTTTCCCCTTTTTTCAGTCTGGCGATAGCGCCGTACTGCCAGTGAATCGGGCTGACATCAGACACGGTTCCCAGCAGTGCTTTGTGTCTGCACATCAGAGCCTCGTAGCACAGACCCAGTCTTTCATCCAGCATCTTCCAGAATTTCTCTTCGTCTCCGGCGGCAAGAATACCGATCTGGGGAAGGTTCAGGCTGACAACGCCCTGGTTGAAACGTCCCTCCCACTTGTAATTGCCCTGCTCATCCTTCCAGGGTGACAGGAAGGAACGGCAGCCCATGCAGGAAAAGACATTTCCCTCGTAGTTTTCCCGCATCTTCTTTGCGGAGATGTAGTCGGGGTACATTCTCTTGGCGGAGCACTGTGCCGCCAGCTTCGTCACATAATCGTATTTTCCGCCCTTTAAGCAGTTGTTCTCATCCAGCACATAAACAAGCTTGGGGAAGGCAGGGGTGACATACACGCCCTTTTCATTTTTGGTTCCCTGGATGCGCTGGCGCAGGATCTCCTCGATGATCTGCACTGTCTCCTCCACATAGGGATCGGTATCGTCGATATGGAGGAACAAGGTCACAAAGGGAGACTGTCCGTTGGTGGTCATCAGGGTGTTGATCTGGTACTGGATGGTCTGGACGCCGCTCTTCAATTCATCACGAAGGCGAATGGCAACCATTCTCTCCTTCACATCCGCGGAAACAGTGTCTCCGAATTCCTCCTCCAGCTGGGCTGCGAACTTCTGACGGCTCTTAAACAGATATTTGCCCAGGTGCTTTATGTTCACACTCTGGCCACCGTACTGGTTGCTCGCCACCGCAGCGATGATCTGGGTGGTGACGGTGCATGCCACCTGGAAGCTCTTGGGAGACTCGATCATCTTGCCGTTGATGGAGGTGCCGTTATCCAGCATATCCTTGATATTGATGAGACAACAGTTGAAAATGGGCTGGATAAAGTAATCCGCATCATGGAAATGAAGCACACCGTTGTCATGGGCCAGAGAAATGTGCTCGGGAAGCAGCATACGTCTGGTCACGTCTCTGGACACCTCACCGGCGATGTAATCGCGCTGGGTGGAAGCCAGACGGGTGTTCTTGTTGGAGTTCTCCTCCGCCAGTTCCTTATTTTCATTCCGAATCAGCTTCAGGATGGACTCGTCCGTGGTGTTGGACTTGCGCAGCAGGCTTCTCTGATAACGATACACCATGTACTTCTTGGAGAGCACATACTTATTCGCCTCTACCAGATGTCTCTCGATGATATCCTGAACATGCTCTACGGTCTGGATCTCTCTGCCCTCATCCTGTACTGCCTTCAGGATCTGGGCGATCAGCTCCTCTCCCGCTCTGTCCTTCTCGGCTACCTCGTTGTTGGCCTTCTGGATCGCCGCTATGATCTTGTCCTCCTGATACGGAACCACTCGTCCGTCACGCTTCTGAATCTTCATGCTTTCTCCCCCCTGCCGCTAACCGGCATTTCTTCTATTGGAAAAGTCCCCATTTTGCATCCCCAATATTTTGTGTTACTTTCTCTTATGCAAAACTA
>JAHBAA010000118.1 GCA_018385425.1 Acetatifactor sp. | reverse complement strand
AGATCGCCTGCCTTCCACTGTTCCTGGGAAGGGTTCACGATCAGTTCGCCGTCGATCATTCCCATCTGGGTCATCGCACAGGGACCGTCAAAGGGGATATCGGAGATACAGGTTGCCACTGCTGCGCCGATCATAGCCACCAGTTCGGGACGGCACTCAGGGTCCACGCTCATGACCATGTTGTTCAAGGTGACATCATTGCGGTAATCCTTGGGGAACAGGGGACGCATAGGTCTGTCGATAACACGGCTGGTGAGAATTGCATTCTCGCTTGCCTTGCCCTCGCGCTTATTAAAGCCTCCGGGAATCTTACCTACTGCATACATCTTCTCCTCATACTCCACACTCAAGGGGAAGAAATCAATGCCCTCTCTGGGCTTCTCGGATGCAGTTGCGGTACAAAGCACAACCGTATCGCCGTAGTGCATAAATGCACAGCCGTTTGCCTGCTTACCCACGCGATCGATATCGATCTTCAGGGTACGTCCGGCAAGTTCCATTTCAAAACTCTTGTACATACTTTTTCTCTCCTATCTGTCGCCATCTGCGACGATTTATCCGGATCAACCGGTGCATCGGAGACAGACCACACCGAAACCACTGAAAAATCCGTGCATACCGCACACACTTTTCAGCAATCTCGGGGCGCTGTCTGTCCCGAGTACATACATGCTCTCACGGGCGGGAAGATGAAAGCGCCATACTACACACAACAAGCGGAAAGCGCCCGACAATCGGTCGCCTTCCGCCCATCTTCCTGTCAGAAATTATTTTCTCAAGCCAAGCTTCTCAATCAAATCACGATATCTCTCGATGTCCTTCTTCTTCAGGTACTCAAGCAGACCACGTCTCTGACCGATCATCTTCAGCATACCGCGGCGAGAATGATGATCCTTGGGGTTATCCTTCAGGTGCTCGGTGAGCTCCTGGATTCTTGCAGTCAGAACTGCAACCTGTACCTCAGGTGAACCGGTGTCGCCGGCACATCTGGCATACTCATTCATGATAGCGGTTTTCTTTTCCTTTGAAATCATTTCTTTTTCCTCCTAAAATATTGGTTTCACCTGACACTAAGCACCGGCTGGAGTATCCGCATACCGAGTGTCGGCATAATCATACGTCTGATATCATACCACATGTTCTCGCTGTTGTAAACAGTTTTTTGTGTCTTTACCCATGTTTTGACAATAACGCTGCGCTTGTCCGGGCACCGCTCTCCCTCAGGGAAGAAAGACCGACAGCTCCGCCTGCACCCTTCCCGTCAGGAGTGCCTGTGCCAGTGTCTCCCGGGGGACGTGTAACTCGCCTTCACATCGAAGCGTCAGAAGAATATCCCGCACCAGGCGCATGGAGGGAATCCGTTTGGATACCTCCTCTTCCGTACACAGATTTACAAGCTCCCCCAGGGCAGTCAGAATGGCTTTGCCCTCCGATCGCTTTCTGCCGGAACCGGGCTGTGCCTTACAAAGCAGGCGGTTCAGTGTCATTCCGAAACCGTAAACATCCGTTCCGGGAGTCAGCAGGCTTCCGACGCGGAACTGCTCCGGTGCCGCGTATCCCGGGCTGCCCGCCCTGGCACGATTGACTCCCGCCTCCGTCAGAAGGCCCAGATCCACCAGCCGCACCTTTCCCTGCCCACAGCAGAGGATGTTCTCCGGCTTTAAGTCCAGGTAGAGCAATGGAACCTCCCGCTCATGAAGCAGCATGAGACCTTCCGCCAGCTGTCGGCAGATGAATAGTACCTCCGGCAGCAAGATCGATTCCGTGCTCTGCAGATAGTGCTCCAGTGTCTCTCCCTCCAGATACTCCATCAGCAGATACCCTGTCTCCTCTCGGATCCAAAAATCTTCAAATTCCGGGAAGAGTGGAAGTTTCAGTCTCTCCAGCCACTCTGCCTCCCGCCGCAGCAGCTTCAGTTCCCTGCTCTCCTTACAGGCGTACTCTCTTCCGCCCTCGTCCTCCGCCAGATACACTGCGGAGAAGGCTCCCTCGCCAAGCTTTTTTCTCTTCACTATGCTATGCTTCATTCTCGTCCTCCTGCAGGCAAAAAAACACTCCCCCGCCATGGCCGGAGGAAAGCTCCTCCAACCTTCGCTCCGGATTCGTTCCCACGCCGGATCCGGAAAAGCAAAGGATCTGACCGATCTCCTCCTCCCTGCCCACCGTATAAGAAGGGTCGGCAAGCAAAAGGCAGGTGCCGGTCTCCATTTCTCCCGCAAACTGCTCCGGAAGATGCCGGGCAGTTCCCCTTCCTAGGAAGCGCTGCACCAGAAAACAGTTCCCGGTGTTTTGGGCAAGATACACCTTTTTCTCCACGGCAAACAGCAGGGCAAATCGGGTCTCCCCAATCCTCAGCTGCTTTGTCAGTCTCTCCAGTGTCGGTACGGCGATGTCAAAGAATTCTCCGGGATTCCATTTTTTCCGATTCCAGGGAAGTGCTTCCAACCATGCAAGCAGTTCTTCTCCCTGTTCCCTCTGCCTCGCTCCGCCGATCAGGGAGACCATTGCCGCAGGCACCCTTCCCCTGCGAAACGACTGTACCAAAATAAGAGGGGCATTCTTCTCCTGCTCCCTGTGATACGCAATCCGATATTTCATATTGTTCTCGCTTTCTATCTGTGAAAAAGTGAATCAGAAGCTCAGACACCGTGTCCGGGGGCAAAATGCCCCCGTTCCACTACAGAAAGATATTTCTCAGATCATTAAAGAATACAAAGACCATCAGGGCCATGAAAAACATGAGTCCCACAAAATGAACCAGTCCTTCCTTCTCCGGAGGGATGGGTTTCCCACGGATCACCTCTATCAGAAGGAACACCAGTCGTCCGCCGTCCAGTGCGGGAAGGGGAAGGAGATTTAAGATGCCTAAGTTTACGGAGAGCATCAGCACAATGTTCAGCATGCTGACCAGTACACTCCGCCAGCCGTAATCCTTCGTCTCCTCGTAGGTCTTGCCCACCACATTGACGGCAATGCCCACCGGCCCGGCCACGTCATTTCTGGTGACCTTGCCCCGCACCAGCATACCTAAGCTCTCGAAGGTAGCCTTCACGGAGAACCGCATCTCGTACCATGCATATTTGAAGGACTGCAGTCTGGTAGGAGTGACGAACTCCGAATTGACGACTCCCAGCATGTACCTGCCGTACTCCTCATCATATTGCGGGGTCAGTGTGGTCTGATGTACCTCGCCGTCCCGTCTGTATACCACCTCTACGTCGCCGCCCTGGTAGGTCACCTGCATAAACAGAGTGATCTCCTGATACAGCTTCAGCTTCCTGCCGTTTAAAGACAGAATCATGTCCCCGGGCATAAGTCCCGCCTCCGCCGCGGCACCGTCCTCCACTACTTCGGAGAGAACCGGGTCCCGGATGGCGATCACGTCTGTCATATTCACCATGATCAGCGAGACGAGAAAAGCCAGAATAAAGTTGAAGAAGGGGCCGGCAAACACAGTGGCGATTCTGGACCAGACGCCTGCCTTATTGAAGGCACCGCTGCTGAGTTCCTTGTACTCTCCCGTGGCTTCATCCTTCTCCTGAACCCCGTCCTCGCCCTCGAACATACAGGCGCCGCCGATGGGGAACAGCTTCAGAGAATACTTGGTTCCTCCCTTCGTAAAGGAAAACAGGGTGGGGCCCATTCCCACGAAAAACTCCAGCACCTTGATGCCGTTGGCCTTGGCGATGATAAAGTGACCGAACTCATGGGCGATCACTACCACGCCGAATATTAAAACAAATAAAATCAGTGTCATTTACATCGATACCTTTCCGGCAATAAACTCATAGCTCTCTGCCTCAGCCGCCAAGATCTCCTCCACAGTCGGATTCAAAATGACCTTGTGGTGTTCCATCGTGTCCTCGATCAGTTCCGTAATGCCCGGATAGGAAAGCTTTCGATCCAGGAACAGTGCCACCGCTTTTTCATTGGCAGCATTGAAGACCGTAGGCATGGAACCGCCTGCGGCTGCCGCACGGTAGGCCAGAGAAAGCCCCCGGAACGTATCCGTATCCGGCTCCTCAAAGGTAATGCCTCCCAGGGCAAAGAAATCCACTCTTCCTCCGCTCATCGGTCTTCTGTCCGGATAGAACAGGGCGTACTGAATGGGCAGCTTCATGTCAGGCACTCCCAGCTGGGCGATGATGGCACCGTCCACATACTGCACGGCAGAGTGAATGATGCTCTGGGGGTGAACCACCACCTGGATCTGAGACAGTTCCACGTCAAACAGCCATTTTGCCTCCATCACCTCCAGGCCCTTGTTCACCAGTGTGGAGGAATCGATGGTGATCTTTCTGCCCATGGACCAATTCGGATGCTTTAGGGCATCCTCCACCTGAATGTGCTGCAGTTCCTCCCTCGTTCTGCCGCGGAAGGGACCGCCGGATGCGGTCAGAATGATCTTCTCGATACGCTCTCTCGGTTCCCCGTTCAAAGACTGGAAGATGGCACTGTGCTCACTGTCCACCGGCAGGATGGACACGCCGCACTCTTTCGCCAGAGGCATGATGATGTGTCCGGCGGTGACCAAAGTCTCCTTGTTGGCCAGTGCGATATCCTTCCCTGCCCGAATGGCAGCGATGGTAGGTCTGATACCGATCATTCCCACAATTGCGGTCACCAATACGTCGCTCTCGGGCATCTGTGCAATTTCCAACAGTCCCTCCATCCCTGCCACTATCTTCACCGGCAGGTCGGCAACTCTCACCCGCAGATCGGCGGCTGCCTCCTCCGACCACATGGCGGCCACCAGCGGATGAAATTCTCTGATCTGCCGCTCCATTAGATCCACACTGGTACCTGCCGCAAGGGCAACTACGGAAAGCTCCTCCGCATTGCTTTGTACTACCTCCAGCGTCTGGGTTCCGATGGATCCGGTAGATCCTAAGATTGCGATGTTCTTCATAGACAAAACTTCCTCTTCTTCCCTAGTGTAACAGCAATGCGGTCAGGAAATACACCATCGGTGCAGTCACGATCACACTGTCGAAACGGTCCATGATTCCACCGTGTCCGGGAATCAGTCTGCCGTAATCCTTGATATGTTTGTTTCTCTTGATGGCAGAGGCCGCCAGATCCCCCACCATACTTGCCACTGCGCCGAAGGCACAGACCACTGCCAGGATCCCCACTTCCGTCAGATCCCGTTCCATCACGAATCCGGCGTACAGTGCCCCCAGTGCTGCCGCTCCCAGAACACCGCCGATGCAGCCCTCCAGAGATTTCTTCGGGCTCAGCACGGGGAATATCTTTTTCTTTCCGATAAGGATTCCCACCGCATAGGCACAGGTATCACAGCCCCAGGAACAGATCAGGATCATCCAGACCAAAAGTTTACCGTCCGGTCCCTGTCTGGTCAGGTCAATGAAGGACAGCATCACCGGTGCATACAGAAATGCAAACGCAGCGAAACCGGTTTGCTCCGCACTGTATTTCGGGAAAGCGATCACATAGCAGAAAAGCTCTGCCAACAGGGTAAACACCAGGCAGGCCATGAGCCACACAAAGGGTTCCTCGGGGAGCACTCCCAGGTGGGAGGCAAGCAGGACTCCGTAATAGGCAAGGATTCCCGAGGAGCCGATCCACTCCTG
This sequence comes from Acetatifactor sp., assembly GCA_018385425.1. Taxonomy (GTDB): domain Bacteria; phylum Bacillota; class Clostridia; order Lachnospirales; family Lachnospiraceae; genus Acetatifactor. The sequence goes on along the minus strand of JAHBAA010000118.1, from coordinate 20,680 downwards.
GGGAGAGATACCGACCTTTCCGTTTTCCTTCACAGCGCCGGAGACACCCAGCACCTTCGTCAGTTCCCGGTAGCCGATGACAGAAATCACAGCGAGAAGAACCGTCAATACCGGTGCCCCAAGGGTAAATGCGCCAAATGCAATGATCAGCAGAACGATTCCGCTGATCAGTCTCGTCACAAACATCTCTACTCCTCCTTCAAACCGCCGTATCTTCTGTCTCTATGATTATATGCCTCCACGGCACGGACCAATTCTTCCTTGGAAAAATCCGGCCAGGGAACCGGGGTAAAGTAAAACTCCGTATAGGCCAGCTGCCAGAGCAGGAAGTTGGAGATCCTCTGCTCATTGCAGGTGCGGATCAGAAGATCCGGATCAGGGATCCCTGCTGTATCCAGACAGTCGCTGAGATCCGCCTCGGTGAGGTCCTCCGCCTGCAGCTGCCCCTGCTCCACTTTACGCACCAATTTCTTGGCAGCCCTGAGGATCTCGTCCCGTCCGCCGTAATTGATGGCGATCTGGAAGTGCAGACCGTCATTGTCCTTAGTTGCTTCCTCCAGCTCGGCGATCCTGTCCCGAATATCTTGATCCAGTCTGGACTTCTCTCCCAGCACCCGCACACACATGCGGTTCTTTTTCGCCGTCTGCAGACAGGTCTTCATATAGTTTCGCAGCAGCTTCATCAGCGCGTCCACCTCGTCCTTGGGACGATTCCAGTTCTCCGTGGAGAAAGCATACACCGTCAGGTATTGGATCCCCATCCTGTAGGCTTCCTCACAGATGACCTCCACTGTCTTGGCGCCCTGCACATGGCCGTAGTTTCGGGGCATTCCCTTTGCCTTTGCCCATCTGCCGTTGCCGTCCAGGATAATGGCAACGTGACGGGGCATCTTCAACTCTTCACTCATTTGTCACCCTCGCTTATTTTGCACAGAAGGGGGAGCGGAAACCTTCTCCACTCCCCCGGATATTCTTTTTGAAAAAACGAATGTCCCTCGGGCTGTCTGTGAAAGCTCATCACAGGCTGCAGCCCTTCACAAAAGACTAGACGGTCATGATCTCCTTGGATTTCGTCTCCATCAGATCGTCGATCTCTTTCACATACTTGTCGGTCATCTTCTGCAGCTTCTCTTCCAGCTGCTTGATCTCGTCCTCGGATACATCCTCTGTCTTAGCCAGCTTCTTGAATGCATCGTTGCCGTCTCTGCGGATATTGCGGATGGCAACCTTGCCTTCCTCCGCCTTCTTCTTCACTTCCTTCACCAGATCCTTTCTTCTCTCCTCGGTAAGCTCCGGGAAGATCAGACGGATCACGCTGCCGTCGTTGTTGGGGTTAATGCCCAGGTCGGAGGTCAGGATCGCCTTCTCGATCGCCTTCAGCAGGGATTTCTCCCAAGGTGCGATCTGAATGATGCGAGCCTCGGGAACGGTGATATTGCCAACCTGCTGGATGGGGGTGGGTGTTCCATAGTAATCTACACGCAGCTTGTCCAGAACGTGAGGATTGGCACGGCCTGCACGGATGGAAGCATAGTCTGCCTCCAGATACTCAAACGCCTTCTTCATCTTATCTTCATATACCTGTAATCTTGCATCCATATTTTTGTCCCTCTCTTTTCTTTATACGGTAACCTTGGTTCCTCTGAACTCACCCTTCAGGGTATTCACGATACTGTTCTCTTCATTCAGTCCGAAGACCCACATGGGCATCCTGTTGTCTCTGGCTAAGATGGAAGCGGTCATATCCACCACCTGCAGATTCTGTGCCACCACCTCATCGATGGTCACGGTGTCATATTTCTTCGCCTCGGGATTCTTCGCCGGATCGGAATCATATACGCCGTCGATGGCCTTCGCCAAAAGGATCACCTCCGCCTCGATCTCGATGGCACGAAGCACTACGCCGGTATCGGTGGAAAAATAAGGATGACCTGTTCCGCCCGCGAAGAACACCACCTCTCCCCGCTCAAAGTATTTGTTCGCCCTGTCCTTGGAGAACAGCTTTGTGAAGGAGCCGCACTCAAAGGGAGTCAGGATGTCCGTCTTCATCCCGACGGATCGGAAGATCTCCGACACATAGATACAGTTCATGACAGTGGCCAGCATACCGATCTGGTCAGCCTTGGTCCGGTCGATGTTCTCACTGGTGCGTCCTCTCCAGAAATTCCCGCCGCCGATGACGATACCGACCTGCATTCCGTCCTCCACCAGTTCCTTCACCTGCATGGCAACCTTTCTGACAGTAGGTTCATCAAAACCGGTCTTCTTCTCCCCGGCAAGTGCCTCGCCGGAAAGCTTCAGCATTATTCTCTTCATAAGAATTCCATACCTTTCCTCGTGCCGGGCCACGGATCAGCCGACACTGTATTGATGATTCATGACAATTCGGATATAGTATACCATACTCCCGCATTTTGGGAAAGGGGAAAAAAAGAAAAAGTACTGCTAATCCCCCTTCACCTGCTCCCCACAGCATTTTGTCTCACCCTGTTTTTCACATTTGCGGTTACTGCTGCTGCAGCCGCTGCAGCCCGAGCAGAATTGTTTCTGTCTGAATCTGCGCAGTTCTCTGCGCACACAGAAAAAAACTGCTATGACAATGCCTGCAATCAAAATGATATCGATCATACTCCACCTCCTGCAATAACATATGTATGCGGAACGATTATGGTTCCGAAAGGTTCCGACACAGAATAAATTATTGAGAATGATTCTCATTTGCATTATATCTGATCCAATCCGTGTTGTCAAGTGCCGCCTCGGACAAGAGAACCCCTTGAAAAAAGGCGGTTTTTGTGATAGAGTATGCCAATGGGTGACCAATTTTTTTCAGATTGCCCCATTTGTAAAGAGAAAGGATCGTGTACCTGACATGAGTTTTGAATTTATCAGAAAATTACCCACTCCCGCAGAGATCAAGGAAATGCTTCCTCTCTCCGAGGAACTGGCAGAAATGAAGGCCCGGCGAGACGCAGAGATCACTGCCGTACTCACCGGAGAAAGCAGCAAGTTTTTGGTGATCATCGGCCCCTGCTCCGCAGACAATGAGGATTCGGTCTGTGATTATGTGAATCGTCTGGCCAAGGTCAGCGAGAAGGTGAAGGACAAGCTGATCCTGATCCCCAGAATCTACACCAACAAGCCCCGCACCACCGGTGAGGGCTACAAGGGGATCGTCCATCAGCCGGATCCCGAGAAGAAGCCTGACTTTCTTGCAGGACTGATGGCGATGAGAAAGATGCACATCCGTGCCATGGCCGAGACCGGTCTCACTGCCGCCGATGAGATGCTCTACCCCGAGAATTATCGTTATCTGTCCGATATCCTCTCCTATGTGGCCATCGGTGCCCGTTCCGTGGAGGATCAGCACCATCGTCTGACAGTCAGCGGTTTCGATGTGGCTGCCGGAATGAAAAACCCCACCAGCGGTGACCTTTCAGTGATGTTGAATTCCGTCTATGCGGCACAGCACCCTCACTCCTTTATCTACAGAGGCTGGGAGGTCAACACTACCGGCAACCCGCTGGCACATACCATCCTGCGGGGTGCTACCAACAAGCACGGCAACAACATCCCCAACTATCATTACGAGGACTTAAACCTGCTGCTGGAGATGTACAATAAGATGGATCTGAAGAATCCCGCCTGTGTCGTCGATGCGAACCACTCCAACTCCGGCAAGAAGTTCGAGCAGCAGATCCGTATCGTGAAAGAGGTCATGCACAGCAGAAAGTTCAGCCCCGATATCCACAAGCTGGTGAAGGGCGTTATGATCGAGAGCTATATCGAAGAGGGTTGCCAGAAGGTAGGCGGCGGTGTCTACGGCAAGTCCATCACAGACCCTTGTCTTGGCTGGGCTGATTCTGAGCGGCTGATCTATGAGATCGCAGAGTTCCAATAAGAGTCGGTCAAGCTTACTTCTCTGCTCTGCTGCTGACCGGAAAAAGACTCAAAGATCTGCAGCTTACACAAAAAACTGATGAGGGAGTGTTCTACGCCATTGGCGCAGAGCATTCCCTCTTTCTTTTTCTCAGAAAATCCTCAGATAACCGGTGAGCAATTTGCTTCCCACATACCCCTCCAACATACACCCAAAGCACATTGCTGCAGCAAACAGAAGAAATTGAACTGCCTTCCAGGCAAAAAATTTCTCTTCGTCCGTGGGCAGATTTTTTTTGCGATAGATCGTGTCGTGGAGCCCCTCACACCAGAGCAGAAAGAAAATCGTCGCCGGAACATAGACGAGGAAATGCGGAAACAGCCAGACGATCGCCAGCACCTGTCCCTTCAGGCCGAAACGAACGGTCAGGGCGGCAAGCATCATTCCGAACGCAAATCCAAACCAGGTCACCGCAGCTCTGCACACGATCTTCCCCAGATAAGTGGTAGACAGCACAGTCAACAGCAGCAGAAAGACCCCTCTTTTCTTCAGCACATAATAGAAGACGGTGTCTTGGTCCAAAACCATGTACTTCAGTCCCGTCAGTGTCTCCGGGTCAAACAGACCGCCCTCTTCCAGCAGGATCTCCTTACCCAGATTCAGAAAGAGAATCCCGACGAAGAATCCCACGAGAAACAGCGCTGTGTTCCTCCGGTTGGAGGGTGCCAGACTCCCCATTTTTCTTCTGATTGCTTCTCCCAATCTGCTCATTTTCTGCACTCCAACCAATCAAAAAACTCCCGCCTTCAGAAGAGGTCGGGAGTTTTCTCATCCTGTCCGCCTTTTCGCAACAGTATATGTGTCGGCGAAAGGTTTCTATGACTCTATTCGGAAAGATATTTTGCGGCATAGGTCAGGATACCGCAGATCGTCTTGGAATCCTGGATCCTGCTCTCAAAGATCATCTGCTTCAGCTCCTCCACGGAGTAAGCCTCCACATTGATGAACTCATCCTCATCCAGGTGCTGTTCGCCCCGGGTCTTCAGATTTCTGGCAAGATAAATGTCGATCTTCTCGTTGCAGAATGCAACCGTGGTATAGATGGAAGTCAGAAACTCCATGTCCTCGCTGATATACCCCGTCTCCTCCTGCAGCTCCCGGATCGCAGCCAGCTTGGTGGGCTCTTCCCGTCCGTTCAGACCGCCGGCAGGCAATTCGATGGTCTCTCTGCCCAATGCATAGCGGTACTGTCTCACCATGAGAAGTTTTCCGTCCTCCCGCACCGCAACCACTGCGGCAGCTCCCTTGTGGTCAATGATATCCCACTTCACCTCATTGCCGTTGGGCACCAGGACAGTGTCCTGATAATAATCAATGATGGCGCCTTTTTTCACCAATTCTCTCTTGACACATTTAAATTCTTCCATTACATGTTCTCCAACAATTTCTCAACACTGACAAGCTTCACACACAGTACAAATAAGTCTGTAGCCACAGCCATCTCCTCCGGAGTGGGGAAAGAAGGGGCAATTCTGATATTGCTGTCCTTCGGGTCAATGCCATAGGGGTAGGTTGCTCCCGCATTGGTCAGCACCACACCGGCCTCTTTGCACTTCGCTACGATTGCCTTCGCACAGCCGTCCATTGTCTGGAAGGAAATGAAGTAACCTCCGTTGGGCTTCGTCCAACTGCCGATACCCAGTCCGGACAGTTCTTTGTCCAGAACATCCTGCACCGCCTCGAACTTGGGGCGAAGCAGATCGGCATGCTTTCTCATATGCTCTCTGATTCCCTGAATATCCTTGAAATATCGCACATGGCGAAGCTGATTGATCTTGTCGTAACCGATGGTCTGGATGGTCATGGACTTCTTCACAAAATCCAGATTTGCCTTGGAGGCAGCCATCGCTGCGATACCGGCGCCGGAGAAGCTGATCTTGGAAGTTGAACAGAACTCAAAGACCATATCCGGATTGCCTGCCTTCTCGCACTCAGAGAGGATCTCCAGTATCTCATCCTGCCGGTCCTCATAGAGATGATGCACTGCATAGGCATTATCCCAGTAGATTCGGAAGTCCTTGGCTGCGGGCTTCAAATTGGCAAATCTTCTGACTGTCTCGTCGGAATAGGAATACCCCTGGGGATTGGAGTACTTGGGAACACACCAGATACCCTTGATACTCTCGTCATTTGATACCAACTCCTCCACCATATCCATATCCGGGCCGGTGGGAAGCATAGGCACCGTGATCATCTCGATCCCAAAATGCTGGGTGATGGCAAAATGTCTGTCATATCCGGGTGCAGGGCAGAGGAATTTCACCTTGTCCAGCTTACACCAGGGAGTGGACCCCATCACGCCGTGAGTCACAGACCTGGAGACAGTATCGTACATAATGCTCAGGCTGGCATTTCCAAAGACGATGACCTGAGACGGATCAACACCCATAATATCAGCCATCAGACGCTTTGCCTCAGCGATACCGTCCATTCCGCCATAATTGCGCACGTCAACGCCTTCCTCGCTCTTCATATCGCTCTCAGAAGTCAGGGTATCCATTATATCCATTCCCATCATCAACTGGCTTACCGCCGGCTTACCGCGGGACATATCCAACTTCAGTCCCTTGCCCTTGGCATCCTCAAATTCCTTCTGCAGACTGCTCTGCAGTGTCAGAAGTTCTTCTTTACTCAGCTCCTGATATGCCTTCATCTCTCAATTCCCTACCTTGTTATTATTGGATAATTGTATACAATCGTACACATCGCTTGAACTATAATACTACATGTATCTCGATTAGACAAGAGGAAAATAAAAAAACCGTCGTACTTTTTTGTACGACGGTTTCAGCCCTATGAAATTTTCATGTACGAACTGTATGGTTTATTTCGCGTAGTCAATTACGCGGCTCTCACGAATAACGTTGACCTTGATCTGACCGGGATATTCCATTTCAGCTTCAATCTTCTTGGAAATCTCACGTGCCATAAGTACCATGTCAGCATCCGTTACCTGCTCGGGCACAACCATTACACGAACTTCACGACCTGCCTGAATAGCAAAAGATTTATCTACACCTTTGAAATTGTTTGTTATTTCTTCTAATTGTTTCAGTCTGCTAGTATAGGTTTCCAATGTTTCCCTTCTAGCTCCCGGTCTTGCAGCGGATATTGTATCAGCAGCTTGTACAATACATGCAATCAGGGAAGTAGGTTCCACGTCACCATGGTGAGATTCCACTGCGTTGATGACAACAGCGTTCTCCTTGTACTTCTTACACAATTCAGAACCAAGCTGAATGTGAGAGCCCTCCATCTCATGGTCAACGGATTTACCGATATCATGAAGAAGTCCTGCCCGCTTTGCAAGTCTCACATCCAAGCCCATCTCTGACGCCAGTAAACCTGACAGAATAGCGACCTCGATGGAATGCTTCAAAGCGTTCTGACCATAACTGGTCCTGAACTTCATCTTACCGAGTAACTTGACGAGTTCGGGATGAATGCCGTGTACTCCAACTTCGAGCACTGCAGCCTCTCCCTCTTCCTTCATCATCAGTTCAACTTCCTTCTGTGCCTTCTCAACTGTCTCCTCAATGCGAGCGGGATGGATACGTCCATCCACGATCAGCTTCTCGAGAGCAATTCTGGCAACCTCACGACGGATCGGGTCAAACCCGGAGAGAACAACCGCTTCCGGTGTATCATCGATAATCAGATCCACACCGGTCAGGGTCTCAAGAGTACGAATGTTACGTCCCTCTCGACCAATGATCCTTCCCTTCATCTCATCGTTCGGAAGCTGTACGACGGAAATCGTGGTCTCAGAGACATGATCTGCTGCGCATCTCTGTATAGCATTTACCACATATTCCCTCGCCTTTTTGTCTGCTTCTTCCTTGGCGCGACTCTCCATTTCCTTGATCATCACAGCCGTTTCATGCTTTACTTCATCTTCAACAATTTTCAATAAGTAGTCTTTTGCTTGTTCAGAGGTTAATCCGGAAATTCGTTCCAGTTCCTGCAATCTCTGCTCATTCAGCTTGGAAACTTCCTCACGAATTCTGTTCAGTGACTCTTCCTTCGCTGTCAAGCCGGCCTCACGCTTCTCCAAAGCATCAGCCTTCTTGTCGATGTTCTCTTCCTTCTGCTGAATCCTGCGTTCAAAACGCTGAATCTCTGCTCTTCGTTCCTTGATCTCCTTGTCCAAGTCATTCTTCGTGCGAATGGACTCTTCCTTGATCTCAAGCAGTGATTCACGCTTCTTGGCTTCAGCCGTCTTGAGAGCGTCATCGATGATCTCCCTTGCCTTATCCTCAGCACTGCCGATCGTGGACGCAGCAGACTTCTCCAGATAATTCTTAACAACCAGAGCAGTCACAACAGCAGTCACAATAACGGCGGCGACCAGAATAATGGCCCAAACGTAATCAGGCATTACAGGAGCACCTCCTTATTCAATTTTCATTGTATATTCCAACAAGCAATTTACAACAGTTAAATTCTATACGCAATTCAACCGAATGTCAAGTAAAAAGGATAAATTTTTTGTGCAAAAGATATATTTTCCCTGTTCCTAAAACCTTTTCCTTCAATGGAAATTGATATATTTTGCATAAATGCAGGAGGTATGCTCCGCACATTCAGCATTCTTCACAGCCGCCGAAGTCCAGCACTCTTCGCACTTTTTCCCAGGGAAATCCCTTGCGGATCAAGAACTGTGCAGTACGCGCTCTCTCCTCTCTCGAGGCCGTATCCGGATCAAATCTTCTCTTCTCCAGGAGTTTTCGCATCATGGCGATCTCATCCTGTTCTCCGCCGGACTCCTGCCACTTCTCGTAGGCTCTCTGAATCACCTCTCCGGATATGCCCCTGGCCGACAGATCCTGCTCCATACGCCTGCGGCTTCTAGCGTCCGCGTGATCCGAAATAAAATCGGCGGCGTAACGTTCATCATCGATGTAGCGAAAGCTTCTCACGTACTCCAGTGCCTCCTCAATGATGCGTTCCGGGTACGCTCCCTCCCGCAGCTTCTCCCGCAGCTTGTACTCTGTATATTCTCTCTTCATCAGAAGATTCATGGCCCGTTTCTTCGCTCTCAACGGCAAAATCTCTGACATGATCTTACAATAATCCTCTTCCGGCAATACGCTGCCCACAGCGATCCGAAACAAACGCAATTCGCCTTTGTACAAGACAAAGGCGAATTCCTGATCCAAAAAAACTTTGCTTCGATTCTTGTCAAGAGGTTCTACAGCTGTCACTAACAATTCTGTCCCCTCCCTGTGAAGACATTCACTCCTCTTCTCCGGCAGCACCGTCAAATCCGTAATGCGCACGAATCTTTTCGCAGATCGCCTCTCGGACCTCCGGATTGTCCTTCAGGTACTGCTTCGCGTTCTCTCTGCCCTGTCCGATCTTATTTCCCTCGTAGGCATACCATGCACCGGACTTGTTGATCAGATTGATCTCTGCCGCCAGGTCCAGAATATCTCCCTCTCTGGAAATACCCTCGCCAAACATAATATCAAACTCAGCCTCCTTAAAAGGTGGAGCGATCTTATTCTTCACGACCTTCACACGGGTACGGTTGCCGATCACCTCGCCGCCCTGCTTCAGAGACTCGATCCGTCTCACATCCAGACGAACAGAGGAATAGAACTTCAGCGCGCGTCCGCCGGTAGTGGTCTCCGGATTGCCGAACATCACACCAACCTTCTCTCGAAGCTGGTTGATGAAGATCACGGTACAATTCGACTTGCTGATGACAGCGGTAAGCTTTCGCAGTGCCTGAGACATCAGTCTCGCCTGCAGACCTACATGGCTGTCTCCCATATCGCCGTCGATCTCCGCCTTGGGAACCAGTGCCGCAACAGAGTCTACCACCACGATGTCGATGGCGCCGGAACGCACCATCGTCTCGGTGATCTCCAGAGCCTGCTCACCGTTATCCGGCTGAGAAATATACAGGTTGTCAATATCTACGCCGATATTCTTCGCATAGACCGGATCCAGAGCATGCTCTGCATCGATAAAGCCCGCAATACCTCCTCGCTTCTGTACCTCCGCGATCATATGCAGCGTAACCGTCGTCTTACCACTGGACTCCGGTCCATAGATCTCAATAATTCTCCCCTTGGGAATTCCGCCAAGTCCCAGCGCAATATCAAGGCTTAAGGAACCTGTGGGAATGGTCTCCACATTCATCTGTGCAGCGGGATCGCCCAGCTTCATCACTGCGCCCTTACCGTACTGCTTCTCAATCTGGCTGATCGCCGCATCCAATGCTTTTAATTTGTCCTCTCTCTCCATGAGACATCTCCCTTTCTTGCGGAACAAATGTTCTGTCTGCTCATAGAATAAAACATCTGTTCGATTTTGTCAATTACTTTTTTCATTTCCTGCATCTATACCTTCTCATTTTTTCAGTACATTAAACCTTCCTCAATGGCATCACCCCAATCTTTTCAAAAAATAAACGTTCGGAAAATCATGGCGAATGCCAAAAAGATACGCGCAGATCAGACACTGCGACAGAACGTTAGAATCAACAGACAAGTATATTCTATCACGCTTTTCTCTTTTTCGCAATAAAAAAAGCGGTTTTTTATCAAATCAGTTACATACTCTTTGATACAACCGCTTTTTCCCTTTATTTTTTCTTGCCGAAGGTGATCTCACTGAAATATTCCAGTACACAGCTTCGCAGCAATACCAGTGCCGCAGACACTGCAGATTCCCGTATCTTGCTGCGATTGCCGGAGAAGTGATATTCTTCCACCGTCACATTCCCCTTCACATTGACAGCGATATAGACCAGCCCTACAGGCTTCTCCTCGCCATCCCCATCGGGTCCCGCCAGTCCTGTGATGGCTACGGCCACATCTGCCTTGGCAAGTGCGGCTGCCCCACGGCTCATCTCCTCGGCAGTCTGCGGGCTGACTGCACCGTATTTCTGCAGCATCGGCTTGCGCAGTCCCAAAAGCTTGCGCTTCGCCTTGTTGGAATAGGTGATGACGCTGAACTTCAGCACGTCCGACACACCGGGCACATTGACCAGTCTGCCTGCCAGCAGACCACCGGTGCAGGACTCCGCACAGGTCACCGTCAGATCGTTGGCGCGAAGCAGATCAACGACTACCTTCTCCAGAGTAGCATCCTCTTCGGTGCTGTAGATCAGATTCTGGAAACGGTTCTTCAGTTCCTTGACCACCGGCTTGATCAGTTTGCCGCAGGCCTTGCTGTCCTGAGCGGAGGCAGTGACACGGATATGGACTTCACCGGTCTTCGCGTAAGTCGCGATGGTGGGATTGGTCTGTGTATCGATCAGATCTCTGATCATCATCTCCGCCTTGCTCTCACCCACCCCGCACAATTTTACGGTCTGGGAGCAAATGACTTTCTCGGTCAACCCGGCCAGATACGGAGCAACGCTCTCCCGGAACATGGGAACCAGTTCACCGGGCGGTCCGGGCAGCAGGACGATCTTCGATTTTTCCGTCTCAAGGATCACACCCGGGGCAGTTCCGTTGTGATTCTCCATGACGATACAGCCCTCCGGCAGCATGGCCTGCTTCCAATTGTTGTCCGTCAGTTCGATGCCACGTCTCTCAAAGTATTCCTGGATGGCTTTCCTGCTTGGTTCATGCAGGAGAAGCTCCCTGCCGCAAAGCCTCGCCACAGTCTCCTTGGTCAGATCATCCTCCGTAGGACCCAGCCCGCCGGAGAGAAGGATCACATCGGAGCGGTCCATGGCTGTCTGAAGACACAGGCTCAGCCGAGCTGCATTGTCTCCCACCACAGTCTGGTAATAACACTCCAGCCCAAGTCCTGCACATTGCTCTGCCAGAAATGCCGCATTGGTATTGACAATATTTCCCAACAGCAGCTCTGTTCCAACGCAAATGATTTCCACTGTCATAGCTTCAGCCTTCTTTCCTAATTCTGATCATCGGACAGAACGCCCTTGTTTTTCAGAATGTAATCCACAAGTGATATCACGGTCAGTGCCAATGCGATCCACATGCAGATATCGGTGAGCCATTTCATCCATACCCACACCGTGCCCAGATTGGCGATCATCAGACATACCATCACCATCTGAAAGACTGTCTTAAACTTTCCCCAATAGCTGGCGGCGATCACCACATTGCTGTCGGCGGCGATCAGACGGAAACCGCTGATGATAAATTCCCGGCTGATGATGACGATGACGATCCAGCCCGGGATCCGCTCCATCTCCACCAGAGCAACCAGAGCAGCACCCACCAGCAGTTTGTCTGCCAGAGGATCCATAAACTTTCCGAAATTGGTCACCAGATTGTATTTTCTGGCAATCCATCCGTCCACAAAGTCCGTCAGGCTCGCGAGAATAAAGAGCGCCAATGCGATCCAGTCCGCCACGGTACTGCTCACACCAAACCACCCCTCATGGCCCCCCAACAGAGCCACCACAAAGGGAACGATCAGAAAAACACGGAACAAAGTCAGTTTATTAGGCAAGTTCATTGCTTTCATACTTGCACACCTCCTTATTTTCAGCGAGTCAGTCCTCACAGATCTCGCCGATCAAATCGTATTCATTGCAGTCCGTCACACAGACCTTCACAAAATCTCCGGTCATAAGCGCTGCGGAAGTCCGCAGGAAGAGGAATCCGTCCACTCCCGGTGCATCCTTGTAGGTTCTGGTCACGTAGACATCCTCCTCGGCAACCTTTCCCTCCACGCACACGTACAGCTTCCTGCCGATCATCTCCTCTGCTTTCTCAAAGGCGATGGCCTGCTGCAGTTCCATCAGTTCATCTCTTCTGCTGCACTTTACTTCCTCCGGAACCTGAGGCTGCATATCTGCCGCAGGGGTATCCTCCTCCTGAGAATAAGCAAACACACCGAGACGATCAAACTCCATCTCGTTGACAAACCGATACAGCTCTTCAAAATCCTCCTGGGTCTCTCCCGGAAAACCACTGATCAGCGTGGTCCTCAGGCAGATATCCGGAATCCGTTCCCGGAGCTTCCCGATCTGACTGCGAAGCCGGGCCTGATCGGTTCTCCGGCCCATTCTCCGAAGCACCGGGTCGGAGGCATGCTGAACGGGGATGTCCAGATAGTGACAGATCTTGGGTTCTGTCCGAATCACCTCGATCAGTTCATCCGTGATCTCCTCCGGATAACAGTAGAGAATGCGGATCCAGAAAATCCCGGGGATCTGAGCAAGCCTGCGAAGCAGCAGGTGCAGAGATTTCTCTCCATAGAGATCCAAACCGTAGAGGGTAGTCTCCTGGGCGACAAGGATCAGCTCCTTCACACCGGCTTCCGCCAGACGCTCTGCCTGTTCCGTCAGTTCCTCCATGGGAACGCTTCGATAGGGTCCGCGCACCTTTGGAATGACACAATAGGTACAGTGTTTGTCGCAGCCCTCTGCGATCTTCAGATAAGCGTAATGTCCGCCGGTAGTGAGCACTCTGTCCTTCACTCTTGCGGGAGCACTGCTCAGTTCCCGGAAGAAATCCGGTTTCTTCCCTGCCACTGCGCCCTCTACTGCCGCCACGATATCCTCGATGGCCATGGTGCCTACCACCGCATCCACTTCCGGGATCTCACTGCGGATGTCAGAGGCGTAGCGCTGAGCCAGACAGCCCGTCACCACCAAAGCCTTCAGCTGTCCCGATTCCTTCAGCTGTGCCAGCTCCAGGATAGTCTGAATGCTCTCCTCCTTGGCATCTCCGATAAAGCAGCAGGAATTTACCACAGCAATATCCGCCTCGGTCTCGTCATCGGTAAAGGAATATCCCTTCTCCCGCAGAAGTCCCAGCATCATCTCTGTATCCACCAGATTTTTGTCACAGCCTAATGATACAAAAACTATTTTCATAAACATTTGTCCTTACATTTAAAGTAGCTGGTATTTTACCAGCTACCCATTCTCTCCTCAGTGCCGGGGCCAGAGAAAAGATTACTCCTCGTCGTCCCCGAGAATGGTAATCTTGCCCTGATTCAGCTCATCGATTGCGATGGAAAGAGGTTTTCTGTCCTTGCCGGGTACCAGAGGCTCCTCGCCGGCGATGATCTGTCTGGCTCTCTTGGCGGTAGCCATCACGATGGAGTAACGGCTGTTGACAACCGGTGCCTCGCCCTGCTCCACGTCCTTGTTTACAACTTTCATTAAATCAGAATAAGATGGATGTAACATTATTTTGCTCCTTTCGAGATCTGTTTCAGATCTTCACCAATGGTCTCTATAAATTTATTTTTCCTGTCAGGCTTGCTGCGGGCCACATCTGCGATGCGGTGGATCTCGCTGACACATCTTTGCAGGTCATCATTGATCACGATATATTCGTAGTCTCTCATGTAGGGTGCTTCCTGTGCTGCCCGGGCCAATCTCTGAAGAATGACATCCTCGGTCTCGGTCCCTCTGGCGCGAAGTCTGTTCTCCAGCTCCTGCGCACTGGGCGGTGTGACAAACAGCAGCAGAGACTCGGGAAAAAGTTCTCTGACCTGCGTTCCACCCTGTACCTCTATCTCCAGGATCACGTTCTTGCCTGCGGCAAGCATCTCCTCCACATAGGCCTTCGGTGTGCCGTAATAATTGCCGCAATAGGAGGCATACTCCAGAAGCCCTCCTGCCGCGATCGTATCCTCAAACTTCTCCTTGGTGGTGAAAAAATAGTCCACCCCGTCTCGCTCTCCCGGTCTGGGTGCTCTGGTGGTCATGGAGACAGACAATGCATACTCATCATACTGTCTCAACAGCTCTTTTACAAGCGTTCCCTTTCCCGCACCGGAGAAGCCGGATATCACTATCAAAATTCCTTTGTTTTCCATAATCGCTCTGCCTCTTTCCCAGTTTTCGTCTATTCCGACATGCCGGACTGTTCCTCATTACCGTCCGCACCCGCTTCTTCCCTGTTTTTTACTCTGCCTGCCAACGTCTCAGGAAGCAGTGCGGACAAAATCACATGGTTGTTTTCCATCACCAGTACAGATTTGGTCTTGCGCCCCTGGGTAGCATCGATGGCGACCCCCTTCTCCTTGGCACTCTGAACCATACGTTTGATAGGTGCAGAGTCGGGACTGACGACAGCAATGATCTTGTCTGCGTTGACACTGTTGCCGAAACCGATATGAATCAAATGACTCATGAGGTCCCCCCTTACAGTTGATCCGATCCGAAAAGCCTGATCACTCAATATTCTGAATCTGTTCTCTCACCTTCTCGATCTCCGTCTTCAGCTCAATGGCACAGTTGGATATCTCCAGATCATTGGATTTGGACAAAGTCGTATTGGCCTCCCGGTTCATCTCCTGAGCGATAAAGTCCAGCTTTCGTCCGATGGAGCCTCCCTCGATCAACGCAGCTCTGGTGGTCTCGATGTGACTCTTCAGTCTCACCAGTTCCTCATCTACACACACCTTATCCGCAAAGATGGTGACCTCTGTGAGAAGTCTTCCCTCATCCACGGTATTGTCTGCCAGAAGCTCCCTCACCTTGTCCTCGATCCTGCTGCGATACTCTGCCACGATCTTCGGAGATCTCTCCGCGATAAAATCAACAAGCGTGATCATGTGATCCAGCTTGCCGATCAGGTCGTCCCGCAGATGCTCTCCCTCCGTGATCCGGCTCGCCACAAACATTTCCGCAGCACCTGTCACAGCCTTCTTCAGCTCCTTCCAGAGTTCCTCCTCATCCAGGCCTGCCTCCTCCATGGTAAATACCTCCGGATATTTCGAAAGGGTAGACACACGAATATCGCAGTCCAGGCCAAAATCCTCCGACATCTGGCGCAGGTACTTCAGATACTCTGCTGCCAGTTCACGATTATAGCGGACTGCGGAAGTATTCTCTGAGAGATCCTCGTAAGTGATAAACACATCTACCTTGCCGCGGGAGATATAATTCTTCAGTTCACTGCGGATCGCCGATTCAAAGAAATTCAGAGACTTCGGCATCTTAATGTTTACATCCAAATAGCGATGGTTCACGGCCTTCATTTCCACCGTAAACTTTCGCATGTTCTCGGCAACCTCACATCTGCCGAAACCTGTCATACTCTTGATCATCAGCTCTCCTATCCGGATAAGGACATTCTTATCCACATATACCATGTGATTATATGATATCTTTGCATCGAAAGTCAAGCAGTAGGCACTTTTTTTCCAGATTATCTCAACAGCTTACACTTTCTCGCCGCCTTCACCAGAAGATGCCCCTTCGGGAAAGCTGCCAGCTCCTGTTCGGAAACACCGCCCAACAGCAGCAGTACAACAAAATAGATCACTGCCGCCAAACCGATCGACACGAATAACGAGATCGGATTGTTCCCGGAGAAAGCATAGATCAGTTCATAGAATGCCTTAGCCGCCGCTCCCATCAGAACAGATGCACACAACGGGAGGAAAAAGGTCTCCCGAAATTCCTGTTCATAACCCACTGCCCTGTGGACGGATCGTTGATTCAGACAGTACATCACCGCCGCATAGATCGTGCCGGACACAACGATTCCCATCAGACCCATCGGGGTAAAGAAGACCAGCACTACTGCCAGAACCGTCTGCAGTGCAAGGGCAATCGCCGCGTTGACAATGGGCGCATTCACCCTGCCCAGTCCCTGCAGCACCTGGCTGTTTAAGGTGGACAATGCATAGAACACCACGGAAAGGGCCAGTGCCATCAAATACCCCGCCGAAGTCTGATCATCCTGCAGGGAATTGGTTGGGAACAAAAGGTGGGTAATCGGTTTCGCCAGCACGAACAATCCCACTGCACAGGGGATGGACAAAATCATCGTGGACTTTACCGCCAGACGGAGTTTGCGCAGGATCTCATCCAGCTTGCCCTCCGCTGTCAGGGCGGACACTGTGGGAATCATTGCCACCGCCATGGCGGAGGCAAAGGCAATCGGAATATTGGAGATGGTCATGGCCTGTCCGGAGTACAGTCCCCAGCGCGCATGGATCTCCACCGTATCCAGCTGCTTTACCGCAGGATAGATCTTCGTAAAGAGATAGTTGTTCACCGTACCGCACAGATTGTAGACTGCAGTGTTTAAGATAAATGGCGTCACCACCAGCGTGATCATCCGAAAGATCTCTCCGTAGGAGTCATTTTTCTCATGGGTATCCTTGCGGATGCGCCGGAAAATATCCTTGCGGTTGGCGAAATAGACCCAGGTCATAAACAAAAGGGCTGTCACCACACCGGCACCCGTACCCATTGCGCTTCCGATGGCACCCCGGATTCCTCTCGCGGCAGCTCCTGCATCCGTATCCGGAATGGATCCGTTGCTCAACCCGATTCGGATCAACAGAACGGCTGCACCCACACTCACCACTGCATTGGCGATCTGCTCCAGGATCTGGGAGACAGAGGTGGGCGTAAAAGTGCGATGCGCCTGAAAATACCCTCTAAGCACTCCCAGCAGCCCATAGATAAACACCGTGGGAGCAAAGGTTCGAAGAACCGGTATTGCCTCCGGTGCCACGAACCGTCCTGCCGCAAAAAACAAAAACAGGCTGGCGACAGTTCCTACCGCCAGCACATACCAGATCGCACAGCGAAAAATCCTGTGTGCATTTCGGTATTCCCCGGCTCCCAGCTTCTGCGCGATGACCTTGGAGATCGCCGCCGGAATGCTGTAGGAGGAAATCAGCAGAACGATGGTGTAATAGTTGTATGCCGAGGAATAATACCCCAGACCGATCTTTCCGATGACACGATGTAAAGGGCTCCTGTACAGGAGCCCTATCACTCTGCTGATCATTCCGGCTGCCGCCAGAATACCTGCCTGCATAATAAAATTATTTTTGGAATGTTTCTCTTTCATAAATTCATTTCAGTACAAAAAATTGCCGATCATTTCCGGAGGATCAGCCGATCAGCCAATCGTACATTTCCTGATATTTCTTTGCGGAAGCTCCCCAGGAGAAATCTGCTGCCATTGCCCGGTCGATCAGCTTGTTCCACTCGCGCTTCTTGTCATAGTAGATGTGCTCCGCATAGCGAATGGTGTTCAGCATCTCGTGGGCATTGTAGTTAGCAAAGCTGAAGCCGGTACCGGTACTCTCATACTCATTGTAAGGGATCACGGTATCCTTCAGACCGCCGGTCTCTCTGACGATGGGAATAGTGCCGTATCTCAGACTCATCAGCTGGCTCAGGCCGCAGGGCTCGAACAGGGAAGGCATCAGGAATGCATCACATGCCGCATAAATTCTGTGGGAAAGTGCATCGGAGTAGAAAATATTGGCGGAAACCTTGTCCGCATACTTCCAGTCAAAGTGGCGGAACATATTCTCATAGCGCTCCTCACCGGTACCCAGTACGACAAACTGAATATCATCCCGGCACAGTTCATCCATCACATATGCAATCAGATCCAGTCCCTTCTGGTCGGTCAGTCTGGAGATCAGACCGATCATCATCTTCTTGTCATCCTGGCACAGGCCAAGCTCCTGCTGCAGGGCGCGCTTATTCTTGATCTTCTCCTTGCGGAAATTCTTAGCATTGTAGGGATTCACGATATGCTTGTCGGTCTCAGGATTGAAGTCGGTATAGTCGATTCCGTTGACGATACCTCTCAGATCACCGCTTCTGGCGCACAGCAGTCCGTCCAGACCCTCGCCGTAGAAGGGAGTCTTGATCTCCTCCGCATAGGTGTTGCTCACAGTCGTAACTGCATCCGCATAGACGATACCGCCCTTCAGCAGATTGGCATCCTTATATGCCTCCAGCTTGTCCGGGGTGAAATAAGAAGCGGGAAGCCCTGTGATGTCTCTCACCGTCTTCGTGTCCCACTTGCCCTGGAATTTCAGGTTGTGAATGGTGATCACTGATTTCATTCTGCTGAAGAAGGGCCCGTCGTGGAAGCGTTCCTTCAGATAGACGGGAATCAGTCCGGTCTGCCAGTCATGACAGTGGATCAGATCAGGCTGAAAACCGATCACGGGAAGAGCAGACAACACGGCCTTGGAGAAGAAGGAATATCTCTCGATCTCCCACTTCGGATCGTCGGTGTATACCTTAGGACCGCTGAAGAAGTACTCATTGTCGATGAAGTAATAGTGTACGTCATCCACGATTGCTTCCAGAATCCCCACATACTCGCTCTTCCAGTGAAAATCAAGATAAAAATGATTCACATACTTCATCTTGTCCTTCCACTCCTGCTTCATGCAGGCGTACTTGGGCAAGATCACTCGCACGTCGAAATACTGCTTATCGATACACTTGGGCAGAGAACCGACTACATCAGCCAAACCGCCCGTCTTAATAAAAGGAACTCCTTCTGATGCGACAAAAAGAATCTTCTTCATGGGTAAACCTCCTGAATTCTTCTGTGTAATATTTCTTCTATTATACACTATTGTGAATTCTCTGGAAAGTGTTTTTTACAATTATTCTCTGTAGGCCAGTCTGATTCTGTCGGCGATCAGGGCAATGAATTCACTGTTGGTAGGCTTCCCTTTGCCGGTATCGATGGTATAGCCGAACATCGCGTCCAGCGTCTCCATCTTTCCCCTGCTCCATGCCACCTCTATCGCATGCCGGATCGCCCTCTCCACCCGGCTGGGTGTGGTCTGAAAGCGCTTTGCGATGGTGGGATACAACACCTTTGTGATGGAGCCCAGCATAGAGGGATCCTCCACACAGGCCGCGATGGCTTCCCGAAGGTATTGATAGCCCTTGATATGAGCCGGTACCCCGATCTCATGGATCAACCCGGTCACATCCTTCTCCAGATCATGCACTGCGGCCGCATGATTTCTCACTTCTTCCCCCTCAGTACGGTTTTTTCCTTCCTTGCCGGTGACGGTGATCATAATCTGAAACTCCCTGTTTTTCTCTATCAAATCATCGATTATTCTGTATATCTGTTCGTTATCCTTTGCATCCGCAAGACTCAAGCTCTCCATCATTCTCCTCACCTTTCCCGGGATTACAAAAGCATCCACCGCGCCCACCGGCCCGATGTCTCAAAAGTACTGTTTTATTATAAAATAAAGTCCTTTCCTACAGCAACCCAAAGCCATCGAACTTTTTCGCCCTTTCCCCTCAAATTCCATTTGCGTTCCCCAAGATTTTTCCCTGCGTTTTTTTCACTTTTTCTTTTCCCCGACAGAAAAATTTGTTATACTGATCCTTAGTAGGATGAAAAAAACAGAGGGACGATCATGAAACAGCTTCAGGCCGACATCAAATCAGGACAGTTTAAACCCGTCTATCTTCTCTACGGGGAGGAGCGCTACCTGCGCAGACAATACAGAGACAGACTTATGAAAGCACTTTGCGCTGACGGCGATACGATGAACACCCACTTTTATGAGGGAAAAAACATCCCCGTAGGTCAGGTCATCGATCTGGCGGAAACCCTGCCTTTTCTGGCGGAGCACCGGGTGATTTTTCTCTCGAACAGCGGCCTGTTCTCCTCCGGCGGCGAACAGATGGCGGAATACCTGGCCTCTCCCAACGAGACCTGTGTCTTCATCTTCGATGAAAATGAAGTGGACAAGCGAAGCAAGCTGTATAAAACCGTCAACACCATCGGCTATGCCTGCGAGTTCAAGCTGCAGGATACAGATACCCTGAAGCGCTGGGTCGCCTCCTCCCTGGCCAGGGAGGGCAAGAAAATAAGGGAGAGTACCGTGCAACTGTTTCTCTCCAAGACAGGCACTGACATGAGCAACATCGAGATGGAGCTGGAGAAGCTGATCTGCTACTGCTATGACAGAGAAGTCATCGAGGATGCAGACGTGGAAGCAGTCTGTTCCACCCGCGTCACCGGACATATTTTCGACATG
>JAHBAA010000110.1 GCA_018385425.1 Acetatifactor sp. | reverse complement strand
GACTGGAAGAATTCTGCGGATGGAGGACGGCAGGATCTGTCTGTAAGAAAAGGATACCCATTTGAAGGAAACTGTGATAAGATAATCTCGGAATCAATTTGGGGAGAACAATACATGCAGAGAATTCTGGTGCTAGAGGATGATTATGCGCTGGCAATGGGGATAGAATACGCATTGCAGGCAGAGGGGTATGAGGTTTTGCATGCCGCCACCTTGCTGGAAGCGAGAGAAATAATAGGGAAAGCGGACAGAGAGCCGCTTTC
Source organism: Acetatifactor sp. (assembly GCA_018385425.1). Lineage (GTDB taxonomy): Bacteria > Bacillota > Clostridia > Lachnospirales > Lachnospiraceae > Acetatifactor. The sequence goes on along the minus strand of JAHBAA010000110.1, from coordinate 2,547 downwards.
CCTATTACTGTTGGACATTTGTCTGCCGGATGGTATGGGAATGGAGCTTTGCCGCGAGGTGAGACAGGCCGGCAGCATAATCCCCATTATTTTCCTGACCGCTCTGTCCGAAGAAGTCAACATTGTGCAGGGACTGGAAATGGGGGCCGATGATTATGTGGCGAAGCCCTTTCGGCTGAAGGAGCTTCTTTCGCGGATCCGTGCCAATATCAGACGGTATGAAATGAGTGGGGACAAGAACAGCGCGTTGACAAAGGAGTGCATCTGCTTCGGAGAATACCGCTTCCTCACAGATGAGTATCGCCTGTTTCTGGGAGAGCAGCAGATCGAATGTACCATGAGTGAACTGAGGTTGCTGAAGGAACTGGTGAAGAATGCCGGCAATGTTCTGAGCAGAGAACAGCTTTTGCAGGGATTGTTTGATACGGATGCAACATTTATTGAGGATAATACCCTTTCGGTTTATATGAAGCGACTTCGCACGAAATTGGGTGAGGAGGCAGACAGAATTGAGACAGTTCGGGGAATGGGTTATCGGTTTCGCAAATGATGGAATTGTGAGGCGTGAGGAAAGTTGAGAGAGAAGGAAAAGTATTACGAGACAGATAGGGCCGGGATCCTGTTCCTGGCGGGTATCACAGTGGCAGGCTTATCAACAGTGGGCATTGCGCTGGGCATTCTGAAGGATCCGATTGCCCTGCTGCCATGTATTCCGGTTGCAGTGCTGGCATTTTTTATGTTTTTCTTCCAACAAAGAGAACGCCGCAGGCTCTGCAGGGATTTGGAGAGAGTGTCCCGGATCATGGTTGCAGCAGCGGAGAACACCGGGGATTTGCCGGAGATCGAGTATAAGCAGGGCCAGATGGGCCTTGTTTATACGGATCTGCAGAAGCTGTCCACAGTGCTTCAGTGTACGCGCTCGGCGGCGCTGCAGGATCGGATCTATTTGAAGAACACGATCTCGGATATTTCACACCAACTGAAAACACCATTGGCATCTATGAAGCTTTTTATTGAACTGCTTGCCGGTCAGGAAGTGACGGAGGAAAAAAGGCAGCAGCTGCTCACGGAGGCCGGCAATCAGGTGGAACGGATGGAATGGCTGATTCTGGCTCTTTTGAAGCAGGCTCGTATTGAGGCCGGAGCAGTTACCTTTGAGAAGAAGGACTGCGATGTGAAACAGATCCTGGACACTGCCATTGCGGCGGTGAATTATCTTACGGAGCCCAGAGGGCAGCGTGTGAAGACAGAGATAAGCGCAAAGGAGGGCCCTGTTGTTTGGTTCAAGGGAGACGGCCCGTGGCTGACAGAGGTGTTGGTCAATCTGTTAAAGAATGCCTCCGATTACTCCGATGAAAATGCAGAGATTCTTGTTCGGGCGGAGGAGAATGATCTGTTTATCAGAGTATCTGTTACCGATTATGGGAAAGGTATACCGCAGGAGGCTATGGCACACATTTTTGACCGGTTCTACAGAGTCGATAAATCTGTGAACCCAAATAGTGTGGGAATAGGTCTTTCTCTTGCCAAGACGATCGTGGAAGGGATGAACGGACAGATCACGGTAAGGAGCGTGGAAGGGGAGTATACCTGTTTTCGCGTGACCTTCTTCAAGTAAAAGGATGTCAGACAGCAGTGAGGGAAAGGAAGACAGTCGATGGAAGAAAAACAGCACAAGCGCCGTGTGCGCTATTCGGGCAAATACCCAAAGAAGTTTGAAGAAAAATATAAAGAGCACGACCCTGAGAAATACGGGGATACCATTGCACGGGTAATCGAGAAAGGATCCACTCCTGCAGGAATGCACATCTCAATTATGGTGCAGGAGATTCTGGATCTTCTCAAGATCAAGCCCGGACAGCAGGGGTTGGACTGCACTCTTGGGTATGGCGGTCATTCCCGAAAGATGTTGGAGCAGCTGCGCGGAGAAGGAAGACTGGTTGCGCTGGATATTGATCCCATTGAATCGGAGAAGACCGTGAAGCGCCTGCGGGATGCCGGATACGGAGAGGATCTGTTTGCCTTTTGCCTGACGAATTTTGCCAACATCGATGAAGTGGCGGCAAAGTACGGAAAGTTTGACTTTGTGTTGGCTGATCTGGGTGTGTCCTCCATGCAGATTGATAATCCCCAGAGAGGATTTTCCTATAAGACAGAGGGACCGCTTGATCTGCGGCTGGATCCTCTGCACGGGGACAGTGCGGCCGTTCGCCTCCGGCAGATCACGGAAAAGGAATTTGAGGGGATGCTCATCGAAAATTCCGACGAGCCTTTTGCAAGGGAGATTGCTGCAAAGGTATTTCGAAAGATGAAGGCCGGAGCGCCGATGAATACAACGCAGGAGCTTCGTCAGGCTGTTGAGGAAGCGCTGGTTACGGTACCCAAAGCGGAGAGAGCAGATGCGGTGAAGAAGTCCTGCGCCAGAACATTTCAGGCGCTCAGGATCGATGTAAACAGTGAGTTTGAAGTACTCTACAGCTTTTTGGAAAAGCTGGAGGGAATTCTGAATCCCGGCGGAAGAGTTGCGATTCTCACCTTTCATTCCGG
>JAHBAA010000106.1 GCA_018385425.1 Acetatifactor sp. | reverse complement strand
ATTCTCCCTGTCGGTAAACTCTTTCACCGCTTCTAACGGTTCTCCCCATGCATCATCGGAAATATCAAACATATCGTTTCCCATCTAAAGTTCCTCCCAGCATAAAATTCTTTCGGAGCACGCTCACTGTCCCGCAGACCCTTTCATCAGGTCCGTCTCGATCTCGGTCAGCCCGTATAATTCTGGCCGTCGAACAGTTCCATAATCGAAACGCCTCCGATCAAACCGCCTTCCTCCTCGTCCAATTCAATAAAGTACAATACATCCGTCTGAAGCTTTGTATTCTCGTCCGTCCTGTACAGATAGTCATTCTCAGGCACAACATAATCGACATTTCACGACGCGGGAACAGATAAAGATAGCCTGCGTCCTGACACTTCACAAAATAACACTCTGCGTCAAAGGCAAAGATATCCTGCCGATACTCCCTGCCGTTTACAATGACAATCAAGGCCTGAATGTCGCTGTCCGCGTAATCATACCGGATCTCGGAAAGGCTCAGCTGTCTTCCGGTCTGCACATCATAAACAGGTTCTGAAGAAGCACTGCTCTCCTGCTCCGAGCTCTACGCAGCTGCAGACTCCTCCGTCTGGCCGCTCTGCACCGTACTTTCATAAGGCAGAGCAGAAGAATCCGGCACTGCCTCTCCGCAGCCGGCGCATCCCAACAACAAAGACAGTACAAAAAAAAACACTCAACCTCTTTTTCATCGTATTCTCTCCCATACAATGTACTAAAGAAATGAAAAATGCTTTCCAACTATGATTATATCAAGCGGAAAGCATTTCTTCAATGTGTTATTCAAACAATCTGCAACTCTCTCTTCGGAATTGTGTTCCTTCTTCAAGGATCGGTTTATCTACTTTCGGACACGCTCACTAATAAGCCTCATCCTCTCTTCTGTCTTGTACGGTTCCCCAGGGGTGGTTCGGAGGTGCATAGACGGATGCGATCTTTAAGGGCTCTCTGCCGCAATTCATCACATTGTGCCACATACCCGCGGGAATAAGAATCACGTCCCCTTCACATGCCTTCTGTCGGAATTCCATCTGACAATGTTTTTTCCCCATAACCACCGATGCATAGCCCTGCATCACGATCAGGAGCTGATCCGTATCCTCGTGCCGCTCCAGTCCGATCTCCTCACAGGGAGGAACGCACATCACAGTGATCTGCAGGAAATCACCGGTCCAAAGGGCAGTCCGAAAGTTTTGGTTGGCGATGGTCATCTCCCCCAGATTCACAATCAACGGTTCTTTTCCATTATCCTTCAGTTTCGGATTCATAACGATCATCCTTTTTTACTTATATTGTATGATCGTTGTGGTCAAAAGGAATCAGCAGGACCGGTTCCTCAAAAAACAACTTGACATCTCTTCCTATAACTGATATAACTGTATTACTTGAAGCAACACAGTTAGTGCAGATAAGAGAGGAGGATCTACATGATTCAAATCGACTACAAAAGCGACAAACCAATTTATGAGCAGATCATTCAACAATTCAAACTGAATATTGTGAAGGGAATCTTTAAAGAAGGCGACAAAGTGATAAGCGTCCGCAAAATGGCTTCCATTCTCGACATCACACCATCCACCGTTTCCAAAGCTTATGCCGAGCTGGAGAGACAGGGCGTGATCGAGACCATTCGGGCGAAGGGGACCTATATCGCCGGATCAGGTCTGCAGGCGCAGGATATTTCCATGGAAAAGGTGCGAAAAAATCTTTTGGACGAACTAATTGAGTTAAAGCATGCAGGTGTAGGTTTGGAACAGGTACAGTCTCTGGTAAGAGAACTGTACGATTCGATCTAAAGGAGGGAGAATATGATACTACAAAACTTATCAAAAGGGTATAACAGCGGGAACGCGATCCATAACCTTTCCTTCGAGCTGAAAGGCGGAACCGTATACGGATTGATCGGCCCCAACGGATCCGGCAAGACGACTCTTCTCAAATGTATGGCAGGTATCTATCGACCGGATGAAGGCAGTCTGACTTTGGATGAGCAGCCAATCTACGACAATGCGGAAGCCAAAAGGCGCATCGCCTATATTGACGATACCCCCGTCTTTTACACGTTTTACACGGTAAGGCAGCAGGCTCGGTACTACGGCTCCTTCTATGAGGATTTCTCGGAGACTACCTTTGAACAGTTGGCTGAGAGCTTTTGCCTCAATCTGTTTGGCAATGCAGAAAAGCTTTCGCTTGGTCAACGAAAGAAACTGTGTTTATCACTTGCACTCTCCAGAACTCCGGACTATCTCCTTCTGGATGAACCGGAAAACGGTTTGGACAATGAAGCCCGTATCGTTCTTCGAAAGGCACTGCGGGAGGCAGCGGACAGAGGGGTCTGCATCGTCCTCTCCTCTCATGATCTGAACAATATCGAAGGGTTGTGCGACGAACTGCTCTTCTTGCAGGATGGAACAATGATCTATCAGGATTCCATCGACGCTCTCTTTGCATCTGTCCACAAATGGACGGTTCAATCCCCGGCACGAAGCTTTTCCAAAGCAATCGTTGCGGATGCGTCAGGAGACGTGCTTCAGGTCATCACCTGGGGCGACCGTGAAAGCTGCAGAGACCGCCTGGAGCAGGAAGGTGCGAAAATACTTTCAGCGGAAAAAACAACCCTTTCGGACGCATATTTACTCTATAAGGAGGTAGGAATCCATGAAACAAACTAAGCAATTGAAGCCACTTTATCAAAGAGATCGTCTCTTTCATTTCTTCTCCCTGATGCTTCTTGTGATGCCGTTGATCTACTACGGTACCAATACAGTGATGGAGATCATTCGATTCCGCAGCGGCACAACCTATGGAACGTTTAACCCACTCGACCAATTTGAAAGCATATTCCAAAAGTCCTTCTCCTTCTGGCTGGTTCTTCAGCTGATGAAATGGGGGTACTTTGAGGGAGAAAAGAATGCGGCGGCAAACCTTGCACTGCCGCTTTCCAGGAAAGATCGAGTGAAGTATGACCTGCAGATCTGCCATCGGGCCTTGCTCCTGACCGCTCCGATCTACACCATGTTTCTTATCATCTTTCAGTTTGCGGAACTGAGATGGTACCAGATGGGTTGGATTAGCAGAAACAGAATCACTGAACTGTCAGTGTTTGTCAGAGAATACTTTTTCCCAAGGCTTCTATTCTACCTGCTGTTCGTATTCACGACCGCATTATCTCTGGCAGCCCTTTACACTCTCTGTGTCCTTGGAAAGTCCGTTTCACGCTCGATCGGCGGAGCACTGTTCTTTGTCTGTTCCGTTCTGTACGTTATTTTCCTTTTCAAAACAGGAGTGGTGGATGTCCTTCGTGCCAATCGGCCGGTTGAAATCAATACTCAATCATACATGTATGAGATAAAAGAACAACTGACGATGCTGCTCTTTCTGGTTCCCGCAGTGGTCATGCTGAGACTTCTGATTCGACTGTCTATTCATAAAGCAGATGAGACAAAGGGCGGAGAATACTATTTCAAGAGTGTCCGTTACTTCGTGGTTACTGTCGCCGCAATCATTGGTTTCTTGGCAATGTATGTATTGCCGGAGGGACTATTCTGGCTCCGACTGCTTGCTGCCATCGCGTTCAGCGCGGCCGTTTTCGCCGGAATGACATATCTCACCAGAGCAAAATAAGAAAATGCCCATGGGGACAGGTTCTGTCGTCCCCATGAGCATTCTCAACGTTATTCGGATCTTTCAACGGTCCAAAGGCTCTGCTCCATGGACTTAATCTCACTCATAATATCCGGCCTCTCCCTGACAAACCGGGCATTCCACCCATCCTTCGCTGCATTCCGTGCAGGGAACCTCTACCGTCTCGCTGAACACACCTCTGCCGCCGCATACCGGGCAAGCCTCTTCCACATACTCTACCGATTCATCAAAAGCGTACACCCGATAGAATTCATTGTAATACTCAAAGATCTGTTTCTCACCCACCTGATGTCTGGATGCATATCCGCGGCATTCTCCACACTCATCAGTTTCACCGTTTGCATTCACAAAAGTACCCTCATCATTACAGGCTTTACAGGGAGTACCATTGTAGACATAGATAGTCTGGCTCTTTTGATGGGTACCGTTCTCACAATGCTCACAGTCGATCTCCACAGTCTCCTCGGCGGCGTGCTCCCAATCGCCGTTGCACACGGGGCACACCACTGATCCA
>JAHBAA010000124.1 GCA_018385425.1 Acetatifactor sp. | reverse complement strand
GGCGGGTGCGGATGCCATCATTCAGGCGTTGGACCGTTCACCGAAGTTTGTAAGATGGAAAGAAAAGGACAGAAGGGATGAAAAGAAGATGAAGCTTTTGGTGATCAACGGACCCAATATCAACTTTCTGGGAATTCGAGAGAAGGCAGTCTACGGTTATCAGGATTATGAATATCTCTGCAGAATGATTCAGGACAAGGCGAACGAGATGGGCATTGAGATCGAGATCTTTCAGAGCAACCATGAGGGCGCCATCATCGACCGTATTCAGGAATCCTATTTTGACGGTACGGCCGGAATCGTCATCAATCCCGGGGCCTACACGCATTACAGTTATGCGATCAGGGATGCATTGGCCAGCATTGTGGTGCCCAAATGCGAGATCCACATTTCCGACATCACCAAGAGAGAGGAGTTCCGCAAGACTTCGGTGACAGCGCCGGTGTGTGACAGACAGATCTACGGACAGGGTCTTCCCGGGTATCTGATGGCAATCGATTTTGTGGCGGAGGAGATTAAAAAAAGAGCTGAAAATAGAGCTTCTGAATAATTTTCAGGTTTTTTTGCAAAAATAGTTGAAATTTATATGTTTTTATATTAGAATTATTGAGAATGATTTTGTGAAAATATTAGGAGGAACATAATATGATTTCTGCAGGCGATTTCAGAAATGGTATTACGATTGAGTACGAGAACAACGTGTACCAGATCATTGATTTCCAGCATGTAAAACCTGGTAAGGGTGCGGCTTTTGTCAGAACAAAGCTTAAGAATATTAAGAACGGCGGTGTTGTTGAGAAGACCTTCCGTCCTACTGAGAAGTGCCCCCAGGCGCGTATTGATAGAAAAGATATGCAGTATCTTTACAACGATGGCGATATGTACATCTTCATGGATGTTGAGAACTATGAGCAGCTGTCTCTGTCTCAGGATGCGATCGGCGATGCACTGAAGTTTGTGAAGGAGAACGATATGTGTAAGATCTGTTCTCACAACGGCAGCGTATTTTCTGTAGAGCCTCCTATGTTTGTTGAACTGGAGATTACCGAGACTGAGCCCGGCTTCAAGGGTGATACCGCTACAGGCGCTTCCAAGCCTGCTATCGTTGAGACCGGTGCACAGGTTATGGTTCCTCTCTTTGTGAATCAGGGAGATAAGATCAAGATCGATACCAGAACCGGTGAGTATCTGTCCCGTGCATAAGTGATATCTATCAGAACTTGTAAGGCAATGACAAATGAGTCATTGCCTTTTTTATTGCAAAAAATAATTGTCAGAAAGGAAAAATGTGGTATGGATTTGATTGAATTTGGAAATAAGATGAAGAAGGCTGTATTGAAGGAGCTGGGCGAGGATACGCAGGTAGAATTTAAGACAGTCAGAAAAAACAATGATCAGGAGCTCTACGGCATGCTGATCCGTGAGAACCAGAGGGTGGCAGTCCCCACCTTTTATCTGGATGGATATTTTCAGGAATATAAGAAGGGGACTACCTTCAAACAGATTTTTGAGAAGCTGATGGAGATCTACCGGTCCACCCCAAAGGAGGATGTGGATCTGTCTTTCTTCGAAGTATATGATAAGGTGAAGGACCGAATCTGCTATCGCTTGATCAATCTGGAGGAAAACAGGGAGTATCTGGAGGATCTTCCCTATGTACAATATCTGAACCTGGCGATCTGCTTCTATTATGCGTTCAACAGTGAAGCACTGGGAGAGGGGAGTATTATGATCCATCACAGTTTTATGGAACGCTGGGGAGTAACGGTCGAGGAGCTTTTGAAACAGGCGGAGGAAAATACCTGCAGATTATATCCGCCCTACCTGGAATCTGTGGAGAAGCTTGTGATCGAGTCATTGGGACTGGAGAGACTGCCGGTGAAAAACGATGTGATCCCACTGGATGTTCTTTCGAACAACAAGAGAGATTTTGGTGCCATCAGTATTCTCTATCCGGGAATGCTGAAGCTGTATGCAAAGCGCTGCGGGGGCAATTTCTTTATTATTCCCAGCTCTGTTCATGAGGTTCTTCTGATGCGGGATACCGGCGAGGAAAATCCAGAGAACTTTAAGCAAATGATCGCCGAGGTAAACGATTTTCACCTTCCGAAGGAAGAGTTCCTTTCCAATGATCTTTACTATTACGACTCTGCTGAGGAAACTGTTCTTGTGCTCTAGTTTTTCTTGAAATTCTTATTCTTTTCTAAAATTGCAAAAACAATCTAGACACAAATACTTTTTTATGATATGATAAGCAAGGTGATGTAATAAATTTGTAACAATTAGCATCCGTAGTCTAATGGATAGAACGGAGGCCTCCGACGCCTTTGATGCAGGTTCGATCCCTGTCGGATGCATTTTACATCACCTTGTTTTATTTTAGTGAGGATATTGGAATGCGTAAAGATAAACTGACGATCATAAAGGAGTTTTTGCAGGATCATTATATGGCGGTATTCCCTGTGATTGTTCTTATCGTGGCTGCAGTTACCGTGGCGATCGCCTTAGGCGCACGCAATGAACCCGAAGGGAATGTGGTTGCTTCTGAATCCGGCGAAACCGTGGAACCCGGCACTGTGCCCAGTGAGACGGCAGCGGAGGATGTGCCGCTTCTTCAGAATGAGGATACGGAGATCCGCCAATTTGTGGAGGCATACTTTCAGGCGAAGGGCGACGGAAATACGGAAGAATTGTTAGCTCTCTGTGATGAGATGAATGAGACGGACATTGTCTATTTTGAAGAACTTTCCCGGTATATTGATCACTATTCTGATTTGGAGATCTACACGAAGGAAGGACTGGCGGAAGACTCTGTGGTTGCCTACGTGTATTACAGGATGGGAATCGTCGACTATTCCGAGGTCCCCGGCTATGAGACGCTTTATATTTGCAGAAGGGAAAGCGGAGAACTTTACAAGAAGAATGAGATGAATTTTCTCCCTGAGGAGAGAGAGTATATCACTTCCCTGAATGAGCAGGTGGATGTTGTTGAGTTCAACAATCGGGTCAATGTGGAGTACAATGA
>JAHBAA010000089.1 GCA_018385425.1 Acetatifactor sp. | reverse complement strand
GCGATCAGCTGTGGGAAGAAGGTGACGAAGGCGGCATAATCCAAAAGCGGCAGATGCCCGGCCTCCCCCCTGCTTCTGTCGATGACAAAGGAGAGCTGCTGCAGGGTAAAGAAGCTGATACCCAGGGGCAGAATAATGTTTTTCAGCGGAAAGTCGGTATGAAAGACGGCATTCAGGTTGTCCAGAAAGAAGTCATAGTATTTGTAGTAGCCCAAAAGCCCCACATTCCCCACGCAGCCCACCAGGCAGCAGATTCTGCGCACCTTGTCGCCGGGCAACCGATCCATCACAAAGCTTAAGCTGTAGTTGAAACCGATGCTCACCAGAATGATGGCCAGATACCGGGGATTGAAATATCCGTAGAACCAGAGGGACATCCCCACCAAAAACAATAGGGCGCAGCGGTAGGCCCTCAGGCGGTTGATGAAAAACCAGCCCGAGAGCGCCAGGGGCAAAAATAGAAAGATAAATATCTGCGAGTTAAATAACATATCCTGTCCTTCTGCCGGGGGATCCCTCGACCTTGTGTGTACGTAACGCTATTATGACATAGATTTGGAGATTGTTCCACAGGATTTTTTGTGACTTATCCGCGAAATGCACAAGGGACTGTCGAGGAAGCAGTCGTGCGTATGATGCAATACGCGGCTGAAACGTATGACCATTTCACTGTACAAACATAAATTATCAGAAAATATAAAAATATTAAAAAAGATAGTTGACAATACAGATTTTCCATGTTAATATAAAGACAACAAAAGAAGAGATACCTAACACAGATAAAGGAAATTTATTCCTGGCGGAGGAGCCGCAAGAAGTTAGCAAGCGATCGATTCTTTAGAAAACGGAGGAAGGTCCAATGGGTTAAGCAGTTGATTCACACGAAATCTCGAGGAGAGTTTACATAGATGGTACCTATTCACTTGATTCTGGGACAGGAAGGTGGTTCTTATGAAAGGTAGAGGTCCTTAGCAGATAGGTCGTTATGGAACAGATGGAGGTATCGTCCGATGAAAAGGTAAGTGTCCTACCAAGAATCTATGAAAGTTGAAGGTGTAGACAATGAAATTACAGGAAATTCATTAAGGGCCCGTTCGAGAGGAAAAAGAATCGAACGGGCTTATTTTTTTGCGGATAGATTGTTTTTGTACTTATGCTGTCATTGCCGACGGTATAGGTTTTTTCTTTATATAGAAAAATCCTGCGATCAAGTTCATATATACGAATCTTCTTTTCTATGATAAGATGTAACTATTCAGAGCCATGCAAATCTGTAACAAATTGACCATTTATGGTCATATTGTTACAGATTTATATGGCGAAGAAACCACATGAGCAAAAGGAAAGCCTTGAAAAGGCGATTTTGCGAATGTGGTTCTGAATAGTTACGATAAAAATGAAGGTGTTTTCAAGACATTGGCGATTCTGTGCCGGAATCATTTTCCGGTCGTGCAGGAGGGTGTTTTTTATGAGATCGCGTTATCTGCTGTTGGGAATATTGCTCTGTCTGCTGACGGGATGCGGACAGAAGGATGAGATCACCTGGAAGGAACCCTATGAACCCTCTAAGCTGACAGAGGAAGCGGTGACAGAGGACAGTGCTTCGGCGCAGGAAACCATCGACAGGGAAACCGGGGAGGAGCTTTCCTCCTCCGGGGAAGAACCGAAGGAGCAGCTTCCCGTGGAGATCACCATCTCCGCCGCCGGGGATGTGACCATGGGAGGATATCGCGGACAGGGCTATGAGTGGTCTTTTCAACAGATGTGGGAGCAGCAGAACGATCCGGCCTATTTTTTTGAAAATGTGGAGCCCATCTTCTCGGCGGATGACCTGACCATCGTGAATCTGGAAGGGCCATTGACTACCGCCACAGTCTTTCGGGAATCCCAGACCTACTGCATCAGCGGAGATCCGGCATATGTGGAGGCACTGACCGCCGGCAGCGTGGAGGCGGTGAGCATGGCCAATAACCACCTGATGGACTACTATGAGGCGGGGCGGGATGATACCGTGGCCGCAGTAGAGGGCGCAGGGATCGTCTATGCCTTCAATGACCGGGTGGGAATCTACGAGACAAAGGGGATCCGCATCGGACTGATCTCCGTGAATGTGATCGGCTACGGAAGCGGTGTGGAGAAATTTATCAAAAAAGGCATGGAAGAGCTGAAAGAGCAGCAGGCCAACCTGATACTGGTGAACTGTCACTGGGGAGTGGAGCGGGAGAATGTACCCGAGGACTATGCCAGAAGGCTGGGAAAGAACTGCATCGACTGGGGTGCTGATCTGGTGATCGGACATCATCCTCACGTGATTCAGGGCATTGAGCAATACAACGGCAAATATATCGTCTACAGTCTGGGAAATTTCTGCTTCGGCGGCAACAGGAACCCGGCAGACAAGGACTGTATCATATTCCAGCAGACCTTCCGCTTTAAAGACGGAGAGCTTTTGGAGGATACATCCGCCGGTATCATTCCCTGTTCCGTCAGTTCGGTGACGAACCGAAATGATTACAAGCCCACCCCGGCAGAGGGGGAGGCCTATGAGCGGATCCTTGGCAGGATGAACGAGTACAGTGAGGAGTTTGGTGTTTCCTTCGATGAAGATGGTGTGATCCGCACAGATTGACAGGATAATCTATTTCCCGGACGGAATTTTTTTGGTAAAATATACCCATGTGAGCAAAAGGAAAAGCCTGACGAGTCGGTTTTTGAATGGTTACAGCAGATATAGATTGGATCAGGAGGTATTATTCTATGGAGATGAGGAGTTTTGACAAATTGGGAATCAGGACATCGCTTTTGGGCTTCGGCTGTATGAGATTTCCCGTGGATGCACAGGGCAAGATCAATGAGCCTGAGGCGGAGCGGATGATCGACAGGGCGATAGCCGCCGGCGTAAATTACATCGATACGGCATACCCCTATCACAACGGAGACAGCGAGCCCTTTGTAGGCAAGGTGCTGAAGAAGTATGATCGGGGCAGCTTCTATCTGGCAACCAAGCTGCCCTGCTGGAATGTGAAGACGTTAGAGGATGTGGACAGACTGTTCAACGAGCAGCTTTCCAGACTGCAGACCGAATATATCGATTTCTACCTGATGCATGCCATGAATGGCGAGCTCTTTGCCCGGATGGAGAAGCTGGGCGTGGTAAAGCGCCTGGAGGAGCTGAAGGCGGAGGGCAGGATCAGGAATCTGGGCTTCTCCTTCCATGACAGCTATGAGGCTTTTGAGAGGATCATCACCTACAGAGACTGGGATTTCTGCCAGATCCAGCTGAATTACATGGATACCAAGGACGGTCCCGGTATGCGCGGGTATGAACTGGCTGAGAAGTTGGACATTCCTCTGGTGATTATGGAGCCCATCAAGGGCGGCTCACTTGCCTGCTTTGCGGAGGACATCACGGAGGTGTTCCGCACCATGGACAAGGATGCTTCCATCGCCAGCTTTGCCCTTCGCTGGGTGGGAAGTCTGCCCAATGTAAAGGTGATCTTGAGCGGTATGTCCGCCATGGATCAGGTGGAGGACAATCTGGCTACCTTCGAGAAATTCAGACCGCTCTCTGAACAGGAGAAGGAGACCATCGAGAGTGTCGTCACCCTGATCAACAGCAGAGTGCAGAACGGCTGTACCGGCTGCCGCTATTGCATGCCCTGCCCCGCCGGCGTAGATATTCCCGGCAACTTCAGCGCCTGGAACACCTATCACATGTACCAGAACTACAACGTTGTCAGATGGAACTGGGAGAATCAGCTGGGCGAGAGCAAGCAGGCGAAGAACTGCATTCAGTGCGGCAAGTGTGAGCAGGCATGCCCTCAGAAGCTTTCCATCCGTGAGGATCTGAAGAAGGTACAGGCTGATCTGGATGCAAAGGAGTTTATTCTGTAAAGCGCTTCTTGTGGGATCGCGGAAAAAGAGGTAAGATAGAGTCAGACTGATTCATAGGGCAGGGACCCCGGAAGGTCCGCTGCCCTTTTGTTTACGCGGAAGGATGATTATGAAGATTTTACTGGCAGCCATCAATGCAAAATACATTCACTCCAACCCGGCTATCTACAGCCTGAGGGCCTGTGTGAAGGAGGAACATCGGGACAGTGTGTTTCTGGCAGAGTACACCATCAATCAGTATGCCGGAGATATCCTGGCAGATCTCTACAGACAGCGACCGGACGTGATCGGTTTTTCGGTGTATATCTGGAACAGGACGATCGTGGAGGAGCTTCTTCGCGAACTCCCGAAGGTGCTGCCGGAAGCGGAGATCTGGCTGGGCGGTCCGGAGGTATCCTACGGATGCGAAGAGCTTCTGAAAGACTACCCTGTGGTGAAGGGCGTGATCATCGGAGAGGGGGAGGACACCTTCCGGGAGGTCGTCTGTCACTATCTGGAGGGAGAGGAGGCCTACCCTCTGCGGGACATCCGTGGTCTGTATCTGCGCAGCGGATACACACCGGTGCGGGAGGCTGCCGATCTGAGCAGGCTGCCCTTTCTGTATGAGGATCCGGCACCCTTTGCCAATCGCATCATCTACTATGAGTCCAGCAGAGGCTGCCCCTATCGCTGCAGCTACTGTCTGTCCTCGTTAGAGAAGCAGGTGCGGTTCCGGAAGATGGAACTGGTGAAGAAGGAACTGCGGTTTTTTCTCGATCAGAAGGTTGCACAGGTGAAGTTCATCGACAGGACCTTTAACTGTCATCATGCCCATGCCCGGGAGATCTGGCAGTTTCTCAAAGAAAATGACAATGGTGTCACTAATTTTCACTTTGAGATTTCCGCGGATATTTTGCAGGAGGAGGAGATCGAGCTGCTTGGCACCTTCCGACCGGGGCTGGCCCAGCTGGAGATCGGTGTGCAGACCGCCAATCCGGACACACTGGCAGCCATCCACCGGGTTTCGGACATTGACCGGCTGGAACGGATCGTGGGGGCGCTGAGGAAAGGCAACAATATTCATCTGCACCTGGATCTGATCGCAGGGCTTCCCTACGAAGATCTTGAGAGCTTCGGCCGTTCCTTCGACCGGGTGTATGGGATGAAGCCTCACCAGCTGCAGCTGGGATTTTTGAAGGTCCTGAAGGGCTCCGAGATGGAGGAGAAGGCAGAGGAGTTCCACATTGTGTATCGGGACAAGCCGCCCTATGAAGTGTTGTATACCAGGTGGCTGTCCTATGAGGATGTGCTGCAACTGAAGGGGATCGAGGAGATGGTGGAGCTGTATTACAACAGCGGTCAGTTCACCCATACGCTGCCGGTGCTGGAGCAGGCCTTTTCCTCACCCTTTGCCATGTATCGCACCCTGGCGGAGTACTATCGCGCGGAAGGGTATTTTACCAACAGCCCTTCCAGAACCTATCGCTATGAGATCTTATTGAAGTTCGCCCGTCAGACCGACGGAGCAAGAGAGGCTTTGTACCGGGAACTGCTGACCTTCGACTACTATCTGCGGGAGAATGCCAAGAGCAGGCCGGATTTTGCACCGGATCGGGAGGAATATCGGGAGTTTGTCCGCTCCTTCTACCGCAGGGAGGAGGAGACCGGGGAATATCTCCCCGCCTACCGGGGGTACGACCGGAAGCAGCTGAGCAAGATGACCCATTTAGAGCCCTTCACCTATCCGGTGTGGGAGGAGGGGGTCGGCAATGCGGCAGAGGGCAGACCGGCAGGCTTCGTATTGTTTGATTATCGCTGCCGCAGCCTGTTGACCGGGGCGGCTTCCGTTTCTGTG
The DNA here is from genome assembly GCA_018385425.1 of Acetatifactor sp. GTDB lineage: Bacteria > Bacillota > Clostridia > Lachnospirales > Lachnospiraceae > Acetatifactor. The sequence goes on along the minus strand of JAHBAA010000089.1, from coordinate 3,310 downwards.
ATTTCGGCCGCTGACAGCGGGAAGGAGAACTGAGCATGAAGGATTTCGTATGCATCGATCTGGAGACGACAGGTCTGACCCCGAAGACCAACCATATCATCGAGATCGGCGCCGTCAAGGTGAAGGACGGCAGGGTGGCGGATACCTACTCTGCCCTTGTGAATCCCGGGCGGCGCTTGGAACAGCGCATCATCGATCTGACGGGAATACGGGACGCAGATCTGGAGGGGGCACCCTCCATCGGGGAAGTGCTGCCTGATTTCCTGGCCTTCGAGGAGGAACTGCCGCTGTTGGGACACAGTGTGCTGTTTGACTACTCCTTCTTGAAAAAAGAAGCGGTAAACCATAAGCTGTCCTTCGATAGACAGGGGGTGGATACGCTGCAGATCGCCAGAAAATATCTGCAGGCGCTGCCCAGCCGTTCCCTGGGAGTGCTGTGTGAATATTACGGGATTCCCCACAATGCCCACAGAGCCCTGGAGGATGCTTTGGCCACCGTCCGCCTGTATGAACGACTGCTTGCGGACTTTTTCGATCCGGGGGAGTCGGTTTTTGTCCCCAAACCGCTGATTTTTCAGGTGAAAAGAGAACAGCCTGCCTCCAAAAAACAGAAGGAGCAGTTGTATCGGCTGATGGAGCAGCATAAAATAACAGAGACAGGTGTGGACGTGGAAATGCTTTCCAGAAATGAAGCCAGCCGACTGGCAGACAGGATCCGCAGCGGGGCGATCCAATAGTGAGGCTTGTCAAATATGGCGAAATCATTTATAATGATAGTTTAGAAATCCATATGATCGCCCTTTTTGTGTTGTTTCCGGAGAGGCGGTCACAGCAAAGGAGAGAAGCAGAGATGTTTAATCTGAATAACAAAAAGACACAGAGAAAATTTACCGTCGCGCTGATCATTGTGTTGATCATTATGATGGTAGTACCTATGGCGCTTGCCGCATTTTAGTATGTCGATTTGCACGGGACTGCCGCAGATTTGTATGAGGGCAATCGCGTGACGAACAGAACAGTTGAGGTTTTGATGAAGAAAAGAACAAGAGGCGGATTAGGACTTCTCGTCCTGATGCTGTGTTTTCTATTCTGCGGAATGACTGCTTTGGCAGAGGAGGAACCTACCATTCAGGCCGGCATCTATGCCGAGAGCCGGAATCTGGAGGGACTGACGGCGGACGAGGCCAGGGCGAATGTTGAGAGCTATGTTGTGAACCTGATGAAGCAGGAGATCACGCTGGTAGGTGCCAACGGCACCGAGGTCAAGGTGACCCCTGCCCAGTTTAAGATGACCTGGGCAAATCCCGAGATCATCGATGAGGCCATCAGCGTCGGCACAGAGGGCAATGTCATTCAGAGATATAAGGCACTGAAGGATCTGGAGCACGAGAAGAAAGTCTATCCCATTCAATTCAAATTTGATATGCAGGCCATCAATGACGTGCTGCTGCACCAGTGTGCCGTCTACGATCAGAAGGCAGTGAATGTCTCCCTGAAGCGGGAGAACGGCGAATTCATCCCGGTGGAGGGTCAGACCGGCTATATGGTGGACATTGAGGCGTCCATCGACCGGATCAATGACTATCTCACCCAGGAGTGGGACCACAAGCCCTGCCGTATCAGCCTGGAGATCATTGTGGATGAGCCCAAGGGCAGCGTGGAGGAGCTTGCACAGATCACCGACGTGATCGGCTCCTTTACCACCTCCTACAAGTCCTCCGGTTCCTCCAGAAGGGGAAATGTGGAGAACGGCTGCGCACTGATCAACGGTACCTTCCTGTACCCCGGGGAGGAGTTTTCCACCTATGACACGGTGGCACCCTTTACCGCTGAGAACGGATATTACCTGGCCGGATCCTATGTGAACGGCAAGGTGGTAGACAGTCTGGGAGGGGGCATCTGTCAGGTGTCCACCACCCTGTACAATGCAGTCTTAAATGCGGAGCTGGAGGTGACCGAGAGACACAACCACTCGATGATCGTCTCGTATGTGGATCCCTCCGCGGATGCGGCAATCGCGGAGAGTGCCGGCAAGGACTTCCGCTTTGTCAACAATACGGATACGCCGATCTATATCGAGGGCATCACCAAGGATCGAAAGATCACCTTCAATATCTACGGCAAGGAGACCAGAAGCGAGAACCGTAAGGTCAGATACGAGAGCGAGGTGACGGAGGTCATCAATCCTCCCAACGATACCATCATCGCTGATCCCTCTCAGCCCATCGGCTATATCGTGGCGGACAGCAGTGCCCATATCGGGTACAAGTCCAAGCTGTGGAAGGTCGTCACCGAGAACGGTGTCCAGGTGAGCAGGACCCAGGTGAACAGCAGCAATTATAAGATGGTGCCCCGCAGTGCAACGGTGGGAACTGCCACCTCCGATCCCCATGCCTACGAGGAGATCATGGCGGCAATCGGCACGGGCAGCATCGATCATGTGAAAAATGTGATCGCCATCCTGACGGCTCCCCCCGCGGGACAATAATCAGACAGTAGGAAAGTTTTGGTATGAACATAGGAAAGCTTCCGGAGAATCAGTTGAAACGCTCCGTTTTGAGACAACTGAAGACGAAGAGAGATGAGATCATGCAAGGCGCAGGTGTAGGGACAGACTGCGCCTTTTTCAACTTGCCGGAAGATAAGGGCATGCTGGTCTGCATGCAGGAGGCGGTGGTTGCCACCCAGGAATATCCTGCGGCGGACGCCATCCCTGTGCCGCAGCTTCTGCAGCGTGCGGCCAACAATCTGGCCGCGGGAGGCGGAGCCCTTGTGGGTGTGGTGATCGGTCTGATGCTGCCTGCAGGTGCCCCTGAGACTGTGGTGAAGGAATTGATGAGCCGGGCGGAGAGTACCTGTAAAGAACTGAATTGTCAGATCGCAGGAGGTCAGACCTCTTTCTCCTTCCGGGTGAGTGCCCCTGTGATGACCGTCACCGGATTCGGGACTCCCTTTGAAGAGGGCAGGCCGGAGGGCAAGGTGCATGCAGGTCAGTCCGTTGTGATGAGCAAATGGGCAGGACTGGAGGGAACCGCTCTGCTTGCAGAATTCAACCGGGAAGCACTTCTGGAGAGATACCCGGCCTATCTGGTGGACGAGGCTACCGCCTTTTACAGATTCCGGTCGGTGATACCGGAGGCCGCCACCGCCGTGAAGTCCGGCGTTTGCATGATGCATGATGTCTCCGAGGGCGGAATTTTCGGTGCCCTCTGGGAGCTGGCAGAGAGAGCGGGCGTTGGACTGAACATTGACTTGAAGAAAATTCCGTTGCGTCAGGAGACGGTGGAGGTTTGTGAACTCTGTAATGTGA
>JAHBAA010000084.1 GCA_018385425.1 Acetatifactor sp. | reverse complement strand
GCTTGCAGACACGCTTTCGCTTGGACCTCGACGTAGCGGTACATAAGGCTGCAAAATACGCAGCCTAAGTACCGACGCCTCGCTACAGTCTGCAACAGACACACAGGCCTTGTCCGGAACCCCATTTCAAAAGGAAGAAAACGATCGTGGTTCTCCTCTACCAGCTCTTGATAAAAGTATTGATATAGTTATCAAGGCACTTCTTGATGACCTCGATGGCCTCTTCCCGGTTGCCCTTCTCATTGACTGCAGTGGTCTTGTTCTCCAATGCCTTGTAGACCGTGAAGAAATGCTCCATTTCCTCTACCACATGGGGCGGCAGCTCTGAGATATCGGAGTATCCGTTGTAGTAAGGATCGTTGAAGGGCACCGCAATGATCTTCTCATCATTCTTGCCGTTGTCCAGCATGGAGATCACACCGATGGGATAGGCCCGAACCAGAGTCATAGGCTGGATCGGTTCCGAGCAGAGGAGCAATACATCCAACGGGTCACCGTCATCGCCATAGGTTCTGGGAATGAATCCGTAGTTTGCCGGATAGTGGGTGGAGGTATGAAGAATTCTGTCCAGAATCAACAGTCCGGTATCCTTATCCAGCTCATATTTGTTCTTGCTTCCCTTCGAGATCTCGATCACACAGATAAAATCGGTAGGTGTCACTCTCTGTGTGCTGATACTGTGCCAAATGCTTCCGTTAATCTCTTTCATGTCATTCGTCATCCTTTCCAAATATAATATCAAACGTCAAATCAGCCTCTGACCTGACCGTTTCCCCTGATCTGGTACTTATAGGAGGTCAGTTCCCTCAGTCCCATAGGGCCTCTCGCATGAAGCTTTTGGGTACTGATGCCGATCTCCGCACCGAAACCGAATTCAAATCCGTCCGTAAATCTTGTGGATACATTCCAGTAGACGCAGGCCGCATCCACTTCCCTCAGAAATTTCTCAGCCGCCTGAGCATCCTCTGTGACAATGCATTCGGAGTGCATGGTGTTGTACCGATTGATATGTGCGATTGCCTCCTCGATGGAATCCACCGTCTTGACAGAAAGGATATAATCCAAATACTCTGTGCCGTAATCAGCTTCCGTGGCGGGAACACAGTCCTCCAATACTTCGCAGGTTCTCTGATCTCCCCGCAGTTCCACCGATTTCGGTGCCAGTGTCTTTGCCAGAATGGGAAGGAACCGCTCTCTCACAGCCTCGTGGATCACCAGAGACTCGCAGGCATTGCATACGCCGATCCTCTGTGTCTTTGCATTGAGAATGATCTTTGCCGCCATCTCCAGGTCAGCCGCCTTATCAACATACACATGACAGTTGCCGGTGCCGGTCTCGATCACGGGGATGGTGCTGTTCTCCACCACGCTTGCGATCAGTCGGGCACTTCCCCTGGGAATGAGAAGATCCACATACTGCTTCAGCTTCATGAACTCTACCGTCGTACTTCTGTCGGTATCGGTGATCAGCTGCAGTACATCCGGCCGGATTCCAAGCTGTTCGACTGTTTCCCGCAGTACCTTTACAATGGCCTCATTGGAGTGGATTGCATCGCTTCCGCCCTTTAGGATCACTGCATTGCCGGTCTTGAAGCAAAGGCCAAAGGCATCTGCCGTCACGTTGGGACGGGCTTCATAGATGATACCGATGACCCCGATGGGCACGCGAACCTTGCTGATCACCATACCGTTGGGCCGGGTAATCTCCTCCAACACCTCTCCCAGACAATCGGGGAGTTCTGCTACCTGTTCCAATCCTTCTGCCATCGCGGCAATTCTGGCTTCGGTCAACCGAAGGCGATCCTGAAGCCCCTCGCTCATCCCGTTGGCCACCGCTTTCTCCAGATCCAGGCCGTTGGCACGGATGATCTCCTCCTCATGATTCACAAGTGCTTTTGCACAGGCGATCAGAGCACGATTTTTCTCCTCGGTGCTCAACATCTGCAGCTGAGGTTTCACAGCCACCGCTCTACATCCCATCTCATTCAAATTCACCATAACACACCTCTTTGAAAACGATCTGTTCCCTGCGCTTCTCAAAGACACAGGATACTGTTCGGTTTGATATCATATTCCTCCGTCGGTATTTGCTCCACCAACTGACAGGCAAAGCCGATGGCAAGCGTCCGCTTTATCAGGGCCGGATACTCTGCCAGGAATCTGTCGTAAAATCCCTTGCCGTAACCCATGCGATTGCCCTGTCGGTCAAATGCCACCCCCGGTAATAACACAAAGGTCCTGTCAGCCTCCGGCTCGGAAAAAACATATTGTTCCGTATCTCCTGCCGGTTCCGGAATGCCTCGATATCCGCCCTGCAATTGATCCCTGCTCTCGATTCGATAGAAAATCATCGTGGGAATATCGCTTCCGGACACCACCTTGGGAAGATAGACCTGTTTCCCCGAGACGAACGCTTCCCGAAGTATTTCAGAAGTATCCACTTCGCTGCCGTATCCGGCAAAGAGCAGCACCCTCTCGGATGCCGCAAAAAGGGGATGTTGTATGACTGCTTCAGTCAACAGTTCA
>JAHBAA010000076.1 GCA_018385425.1 Acetatifactor sp. | reverse complement strand
CTGGGAAAGCAGTGTGTGGGTGTGGATGTCAACAGTATGAAGCCTTTGGACAATCTGTGTCATCCCATCTCCGTCATTCGGGAGGCAGAGGAACTGGCGGCGGATGCCTTCGGTGCAGCCCATGCTTTTTTGATGGTAGGCGGGACTACCAGCTCGGTGCAGAGCATGGTGCTCTCCGTCTGCAAGCACGGAGATGAGATCATTTTGCCTCGAAATGTGCATCGGAGCGTGATCAATGCTTTGGTGCTCTGCGGAGCCGTGCCGGTCTATGTGAATCCGGAGATGGATGAGCGGCTGGGTATTTCTCTTGGTATGAAGCGTGAGCAGGTGGCCAGAGCCATCAAGGAGCATCCCAAGGCGGTAGCGGTTTTGGTCAACAATCCCACCTACTACGGGATCTGTTCCGATCTTCGCGCCATCGTGAAGATGGCCCATGATGCCGGAATGTATTGTCTTGCAGATGAGGCACACGGCACGCATTTCTATTTCGGAAGCGGTCTTCCTGTTTCTGCCATGGCGGCAGGGGCAGACATGGCAGCAGTGTCCATGCACAAGAGCGGCGGCAGTCTGACCCAGTCCAGTCTGCTTCTGTGCGGGCCAAGGGTTCACGCAGACTATGTGCGACAGATCATCAACCTGACCCAGACGACCTCCGGCAGCTATCTGCTCATGTCCAGTCTGGATATCAGCAGGCGGAATCTGGCTTTGCGCGGGCGGGATATGTTCCACGCGGTGACAGATATTGCGGAGTATGCACGAGATGAGGTCAATGCCATCGGTGGGTATTATGCCTTTGGCAAGGAACTCTGCAACGGAGATTCGGTATTTGATTTTGACACCACCAAGCTTTCCATCCATACGCTGGATATCGGCCTTGCAGGAATTGAAGTGTATGACATCTTAAGAGATGAGTACGATATTCAGATCGAGTTTGGCGACATCGGTAACCTGTTGGCTTATATTTCCATGGGAGACCGTCTGGCAGAGGTGGAGCGGCTGGTCAGTGCCCTGGCAGAGATCAGACGCCGATTCCAGAAGGACGGCACAGGTCTGATGAGCAATGAGTACATTGAGCCGATCGTGGCATGCAGCCCTCAGGAAGCGTTTTATGCGGACAAGGTCAGCCTTCCTCTCGAGGAGACCGAGGGGCGTATCTGCAGCGAGTTTGTGATGTGTTATCCTCCCGGAATCCCCATACTGGCACCCGGTGAGATGATTACAAAATCCATTCTGGATTATATTATCTATGCAAAGAAGAAGGGCTGCAGTATGACCGGACCGGAGGATCCGGAAATCCTGAGACTGAATGTGATCAAGGATCGATAGAAAGAGAAAGGTTGGTGAGAGAGAATGGAATTTTGGTTTGATGAGTTTCATACACCTGACGTAAAGCATAGCATTCGTTTTAACAAGCATCTGTATTCCAAACAGAGTGCCTTTCAGAGGATCGACATTTTTGACACCCCGGAATTTGGCCGTGTGCTGACATTGGACGGCAACGTGATGCTGACCGAGCGAGATGAGTTCATCTATGATGAGATGATCACCCATGTGCCCATGGCAGTGCATACGGGAATCAGGGATGTGCTGGTGATCGGCGCCGGAGACGGGGGCGTTGTGAGAGAACTTACCAGGTACGATCGTGTGGAACGGATCGATCTGATCGAGATGGATCCGTTGGTAATTGAGGCGTGTCGTGCATATCTTCCCGGCAATGCCTGTCGAATGGACGACAGAAGAGTGCATATCACCTTTGGAAATGCGCTGAAGGAGATCCGGCATTGCGAGAATGAATATGATCTGATCATTGTGGATTCCACAGATCCCTTTGGACCTTCGGAGGGATTGTTTACCAAGGAATTCTACGGTATCTGCTTCAATGCACTGAAGGAGGACGGCATCATGGTCAACCAGCAGGGCAGCCCATTTTACGCAGAGGATGCAAAGGCCATGCAGAGAAGCCATAAGCGTATCGCCAGTACCTTCCCCATCAGCCGTGTCTATCAGGCACATATTCCTACCTACGCTGCGGGGTATTGGACCTTTGGTTTTGCCAGCAAGAAGTATCATCCCATCGATGATCTGAATGTAGAAGAATGGTTGAAACTGAATTTGAAGACTCGGTATTACACCCCGCATCTTCACAAGGGAGCCTTTTATCTGCCTGCCTTTGTGGAAGAAATGCTTTTGGAAGTGGAGAATGAGATACAATGAATCAAAATATAGAGACATTTATTGCCTGTGATGCACCCTATGAGGAGGCTGAGATCGTGCTCTTCGGGGCACCCTTCGATTCCACCACCAGCTTTCGGCCCGGAGCAAGATTCGGTTCTGCTGCGATCCGTCATGAAAGCTTTGGGATCGAGACCTACAGCCCGTATCAGGACAAGGATCTGGAGGATATCAGCGTATTTGACAGCGGAGATATGGAACTGTGCTTCGGTTCCGCCGAGAGTGCACTGGCGGATATTCAGAGTCGGGCGGAGGAGATCCTGAAAGATGGTAAGTTCCCTTTTCTGATCGGGGGAGAGCACCTTGTGACGCTTGGAAGTGTGCGCGCTGTTTTGGAGAAGTACCCGGATCTGCACATTGTTCACTTCGACGCCCATGCGGATCTGCGGGATGACTATCTGGGAGCAAAACTGAGCCATGCCTGTGTCATCAGACGATGCCATGATCTGGTGGGGGACGGGCGGATCCATCAGTTCTGCATCCGCTCCGGGGAGCGAACCGAATTCCGATTTGCAAAGGAACACACTGATTTTCATCCCCTATCCTTTGAGGGATTGGATGAGACCGTGGCAATGCTGAAGGCAACCGGAGTGCCGGTTTATTTTACGGTTGACTTAGATTGTCTGGATCCTGCCTGTTTTCCCGGAACCGGCACACCGGAGGCCGGCGGCGTAACATTTCTGCAGCTGCTTTCCGCAATCGGAAAAGTGTGTGAGTGTAACGTTGTTGGTGCGGATATCAACGAACTGGCGCCCATGCTGGACCCCAGCGGGGTTTCCACCGCCATGGCATGCAAGATATTGAGAGAATTTCTGCTGGCACTGACGAAATAGTTTTTTGGAGAAAGAGAGGAAGAAAAATGAGTAGAGTTTTGGTTATCGGATGCGGCGGTGTTGCCACAGTTGCAATCAGCAAATGTTGTCAGGTGGATTCTGTGTTTACGGAATTGTGCATTGCTTCCCGCACAAAGGAAAAGTGCGATGCGCTGGCTGCAAAGCTGGCACCTAATACGAAGACAAAGATAACAACCGCACAGGTAGATGCGGATGATGTGAATCAGTTGATCGATCTGATCCATTCCTATCAGCCTGATCTGGTGATGAACATCGCGCTTCCCTATCAGGATCTGACCATCATGGATGCCTGCCTGGCTTGCGGTGTGAACTATATGGATACCGCGAACTATGAGCCCGAGGATACCGAGGATCCTAAGTGGCGTGCGATCTACGAGAAGAGATGCGAGGAGAAGGGCTTCTCCGCATATTTTGACTACAGCTGGCAGTGGGCCTATAGAAAGAAGTTTGAGGATGCCGGTCTGATCGCTCTGTTGGGCTGCGGCTTTGACCCCGGCGTCACTCAGGCTTATTGCGCTTACGCAAAGAAGCATGAGCTTGATATCATCGATACCATCGATATTCTGGACTGTAACGGCGGAGATCATGGTTATGCTTTTGCAACCAACTTTAATCCTGAGATCAATCTGAGAGAAGTATCTGCTCCCGGTTCCTATTGGGAAGATGGTCATTGGGTTGAGATCCCTGCCATGAGTATCAAGAGGGAGTACAATTTTGACCAGGTCGGTCAGAAGGATATGTACCTGCTCCATCACGAGGAGATCGAGTCGATTGCGGAGAATTTTCCCGAGGTGCAGAGAATTCGTTTCTTTATGACCTTCGGTCAGAGCTATCTGGATCACATGCGTTGTCTGGAGGATGTCGGAATGCTTTCCACTGCTCCAATCCTGTATGAGGGCAAGGAGATCGTTCCCATCCAGTTCCTGAAAGCACTGCTTCCTGATCCGGCCAGCCTTGGACCCAGAACAAAGGGCAAGACCAATATCGGCTGTATCTTCACCGGAAAGAAGGACGGACAGGACAAGACCTACTATATTTATAATGTCTGCGATCATCAGGAGTGTTACGCAGAGGTGGGTTCTCAGGCGATCAGCTATACCACCGGTGTTCCTGCAATGTGCGGGGCATTGATGCTGCTTACCGGAAAGTGGACTACCGTGGGCGTACACACTGTAGAGGAGTTTGATCCGGATCCTTTTCTGGAGGCATTGGATCAGTACGGCTTGCCCAAGACCGAGAGCCATAACCCTGTCTTGGTAGGGTAACCGGGATGAAGGAGAACAGAGTACAGTTTCAGAGACTGATCGATCGGAACGTGGAGGAAGTCTTTGCAGATCTTCCCACTCCCTCTTATGTGCTGGATGAGGAGGTACTGCTTCGCAATTGTCGGGTGCTTCAGCAGGTTGCAGAGGAGACTGGAGCGAAGTTTTTGTTGGCGCAGAAGGCTTTTTCCAACTTTGACCTCTATCCGGTGATGGCACCTTTCCTGGCCGGCACGGAAGCCAGCGGGCTGTATGAGGCGAGACTGGGCCGGGAAGAGATGCCGGGGAAAGAGGTGCACGTATTTTGCGGGGCATACAGAGAGTCTGACTTCCCGGAGTTGTTTGAATATGCGGATCACATTGTGTTCAATTCCCCCTCACAGCTTGCAAAGTATGGCCCGCTGTGTAAAGCAAACGGCAAGAGTGTAGGCCTTCGCATCAATCCGGAGTGCTCTACCCAGGAGGGACATGCCATCTATGATCCCTGTGCACCCGGAGGAAGGCTGGGCACTGTCAGGGCCAGCTTTGACGCACAGATGACAGATGAAATGATTGCGCTGCTGGACGGACTTCATTTTCACACGCTCTGCGAGCAGAACTCCGATGATCTGGAAGTGACCCTACAGGCTGTGGCAGAAAAGTTTGGTGACATTCTGATAAATTGCAAGTGGGTGAATTTCGGAGGCGGACATCATATTACCAGACCGGATTACGATCTGGAACGATTGAAACGATGTATTCGGTATGCACAGGAGAGCTGGGATGTGGAGGTGTATCTGGAGCCGGGAGAGGCCTGGGCGCTGAATGCCGGTTATCTGTTGACCCATGTACTGGACACGCCGGTGAACGGAGATACCAGACTGGCCATTCTGGATGCCAGTGCCGCATGTCATATGCCGGATGTGATCGAGATGCCCTACCAGCCGCCTCTCTATGGAGCGGCTGCAGTCAGCGATTCTGCGGCCCAGGGGATCATCTGTCGACTGGGAGGTCCTACCTGTCTGTCGGGAGATGTGATAGGAGATTATGCCTTTGACCACGCGGTGCAGGAGGGGGAACTCCTGGTCTTTGGCGATATGGCAATCTATACCACCTGCAAGAACAATACCTTTAACGGAATGCCGCTGCCGGATATTTTTGTGTGGAGACAAAACGGCAGCTTTCAACGCCTGACACAGTTTTCCTATGAGGACTTCAAGGGGAGACTGGGGAGCAG
>JAHBAA010000070.1 GCA_018385425.1 Acetatifactor sp. | reverse complement strand
CAAAGGCAAGCGAAATTTGGATTGATGGGGAAAGGATTTCTCCGGATTTCAAATGAGGGAGACTAAGAGTGGAACACAGAGACAACTATTCGCAAAAGCCAACTTTAACGAATAGTTGACCCGAAAGAGATGGTATTTTTACATCTCTTTCGGGTCAACTAATTAGTTAAAGTTGGGTGGCATAAATAATATTCATTCATTCGGGTCAACCAATTCGTTAAAGTTGGCTGGGATAAATCATATTCATTCTTACGAGTCAACTAATTCGATAAAGTTGGCTGGAATGAATCATATTCTCGTGAGTCACCTAATTTGTTATGCAGCTTCCGCAGTTTTCTTTGTCTTGCGAAGCAATGCAAGCACAATTACTGTGGGAATGATCACCATTGCAAGACCAACTGGCAGATTGGGGATTTCGTCACCAAATAATGCATCGAACAATGCACTGATCCATGTGGTTGAAGAAAAGTTTACTACAAAGTGAAGGATCATACATGGAATCAGTGATTGATATCTCTCAGCAAGATAACCTAATACAAGGCCGATGAAAAAGGCATAGATGCCTTGTACCCAGTTGGCATGGATAACGCCGAAAAGAAAGGCCTGCAGAATGTTGGCAATCCAGAACTTGCCGAAGCTTTTCTTCGCGAATTTCAGTGTCAGACCGCGGCAAAGGAATTCTTCGCCGATGGGGGCAAGAATTACGGACGCAATGATCGTAAATACATCCACTCCGAATCCGGCCTGTTCCATAAGCTGCATATAGTTATCAACTAACTTCGGGAAAACTGTGTTCTCTACAATGATGGTTCCATTGGAAAAAAAGCACAATGCGACACCGCAGATGACTGCAACCAAAACAGCCTGGAGTGTTGTTTTGCGAATAGTTGCACCCATTGTTGGACGGGGTTTGCGAAAACTCAGATAATACCACAGTCCAAATACAAAAATGCCGATGATATGGTAGATAAAAACGCCAAGTGAGGTACAGTTTGAAACCAAATCCATGTAGCCCTGCACATAAGTCTGTTGGTTGGAAGTATCCAGTTCTCCGCTTATAATGGCGAATACAAGTTTTGGGATCAATACCACAAGTAATGCTGCTACCTGTAAAATAAGGCATAATATGGGTGGAACAAGGCTTAAAAAGAAGTATCCTACTCTTCTTCCGGTGCTGATCTTCTCTTCTCCTGCCCGTAATACAGAGGTAGGTCCGTCAGAAGAATCGATCTGTGACAGTGTTTGTTGTAAATTTTCTTCATTCATATTGATAATCTCTTTTCCATTAAAATGTCAGCCCCGCATACATCGCGCTTTGTATACGATATATGCGGGATTTGTACTGACTGTAACTATTTCAGAATTTTACTGGCAGAATTTATTTTGCCAATGTGGTTGCTTACTGATCCTCGCCGGTTTTGTCAGCGGATGTACTTGCAACCTTGCCGGCCAAGAATCCGGACAGAATCGCCTGAAGATCCACACCGGTGGACTCCTTCAGTCCGTCGGTAACCTGTACTACAGTACCCATGATATCCTTCATCAGTTTGGTGGAGTTGCCGTCACCGTACATTGTGATGCGATCTACGCTGGTGAGAGGTTCGGCAGCATTCCTAACTACCTCGGGAAGTGCCTTGAAGTACATCTCCAATACGGCAGCTTCGCCCATCTTTGCCATAGCTTCCGCCTTCTTCTCGATACCTTCGGCTTCAGCAACTGCCTTAGCTCGGATGGCTTCTGCTTCCGCGAGACCCTTGGTTCGAATACCTTCTGCCTCCTGCTCCATGGTGAATTTCTGAGCTTCCGCTCTTGCCTTCATTGCCTCGGCTTCCTTCTCGGTCTCGAATTTCCGAGCCTCTGCTTCGCGCTGTCTCTGATACAGCTCCGCATCGGCAGCCTGCTGCTTTGCGAATTTCTCGGCCTCAGCCTTTTTCTTGACCTGAGCGTCCAGAGCCTGTTCCATAACCTCAGCTTCACGCTGCTTCAAGAGAATTTCCTTCTCCTGTTTTGCAATGTTCGCCTCTGCAGTGGTAACCTCTACAGTTTTACGCTGTTCCTCTTCCTGAATTCGATATGCAGCATCGGCCTCAGCCTTCTTGATATCGGATTCGCGCTTCAGTTCTGCCTTCTGGATCGCCAGCTCGTTCTGCTTCTTGGCGATCTCGGATTCTGCATTTACCTCCGCCTCGTTTGCCTCACGCTTTGCATTGGCCTGAGCCTTGGCAATTTCCTTTTCGCTCTCAGCACGGCTGATAGCGGCATTTTTCTGAATCTTAACGATGTTGTCCACACCAAGGTTCTCAATAACGCCGTTGCCGTCTACAAAGTTCTGCACGTTAAAGCTGATGATATCCAGTCCCATTGCAGCCAGATCAGGCTCAGCGTTCTCTTTTACCAGCATGGCAAATTTCTGACGGTCGGAAACCATCTCTTCCAGTGCCATCTTACCGACGATCTCACGGACATTACCTTCCAGAACCTCTCTGGCAACTCTGGCTATGTAGTCTGCATTCTTGTTCAGAAAGTTCTGGGCAGCCAGCTTCAGGCGGTCCTCATTGTCGCTGATCTTCACGTTTACCGTTGCATCTACATTGATGTTGATGTAGTCTGCGGTAGGCACAGCGTTGGATGTCTTGACATCGATGGGTATCAGCTGAAGATTCAGCTCATCCTTTCTCTCCAGGAAAGGAATCCGAATACCTGCTTTACCGATCAGTACCTTAGGATCCTTTCTGATACCGGAGATGATCAACGCGGTATCCGGTGATGCCTTTACATAACCTGCCACGAAGATCAAAAGCAGTAAGGCAATGATGACAGCTGCGGCTATCAACGCAATCTTTAGTCCTATACTCATACCTTTTATAATCCCCCTTTTCTTTTTTGAGTACAAACAAATTATATCAGATATCTGGGCAAAAATATACCACAAAAAAGAAAACAATATTGATCTTTAATGTGGTATAGGACGCACGAAATGTGTTCTGTATTATTTTTTCCTGTTGGACCGTGTAGCTTTGGGACTGCTCTTCTCCTTATTTACGGGTGCTGCCGGGGGCGCGGGTTCGTGAAAACCGTTTTGATCGATATACTCTACATGCTCATACCGGTAAGCTTCAATGGGAAGGCCCTTTTTCTGCAGTTTGATGTTGAAAAAGGCGCGGATACCGGCGTAGATAACTGCAAACAGCGGTACGCCTACAATCATTCCCAATACGCCCATCAGACCGCCAAACAGCGTGATGGAAAAGATGACCCAGAAGCCGGTGAGTCCTGTAGAGCTTCCGAGAATCTTGGGCCCCAGAATATTGCCGTCAAACTGCTGCAGCAGCAGAATGAAAAGAATGAAGTACAGGCAGTTTAACGGGTGCAGGGGATCCACCATAAATATCAGCAGTACACTGGGGATGGCGCCGATGTAAGGACCGAAGAACGGGATGATATTGGTCACACCGACGATCACACTGACCAGTGCGCTGTAGGGGGTCTGCAGAATCGTGGTACCGATATAACAGAGCAGACCGATGATGATGGAATCTACGATCTTACCGCCTAAGAAGCCCACAAAGGTGTCGTTGGTGAAGCGTACGTTGCGGATGATGATATTGGCGCTGTCGGTCTCAAACAGTGCATAGATCGCCTTTTTTGCCTGAGCAGTAAACTTCTCCTTGCTGGCAAGAACATAGATGGAAATGATAAAACCGATGACAAAATCCCAGAGAGCCGAGAGGATACCGACAACACTGGAGGAAATGGTTTTGATCACCACGGATGTGTGGGGGATCAGATCCATGATCCAGGCCTCAAATTCACCGGAGTATTTATTGATCATATTGGAAAAGTAAGCGCTCATTTCCGGGTTGTCCCGCATCAGGCCGTTCGCCCAGGCGGTGAAATTGTTCACGTAAGAGTCGAAATTGTTGATGATGTTCTCTACACTGGGGACGATCTGTGAGATCAACATATAAAACAAAAGATAGATCATGAGAAGCAGCAAAGCGGTGGTGATCAAAATGCCGAGTCCGCGGGTAAATTTCTTTCGACGGGGACTCTCCTTCCACTTCATGCGGTCAAACAAAGGAATCAGGAACTTGCGCTCCAGATAGTTCATGACGGGAGTCAGCAGATATGCAAGCGCCATACCGACGATAATAGGCATTAAAATGCTCATCAGTGAGCTTACCGCAGCCCTGATGTTGGAGCTGTGAAACATAAAGTAATAGAACAATATACCGCCGATGATGACAAGGAGGGCTGTCACACCCCAACATACATATTTGTTATTCAGCTTAATTTTCATTGCTTCCTCTCCCTCTGCATAAATACCACTATTGTTATCTTACACTTATTTATTGTCAGAAACAAGTCTTTCTTATGCCCTTCCTGAAAAGTTTTTGTTTGAGACTGTAAGAAGGAAAGAAGCTCCTTAGGCTTTGAAAATATAGTTGTATCTCCTACCAAAAAAGTCTATAATAGATTTATCTATGAAAAAGAGTTAAGGATGAATTTGAAACATGAAATTACAGCAGGTAATGAGTTATGTGCGCAGGGCACTGGATGATTATCATATGATACAGGAGGGAGATCGGATCGCAGTCGGAATCTCCGGAGGAAAGGACAGTCTGACGCTTCTGTACGCGCTTCACGGCTTGAAACGCTTCTACCCGAAGAAATTTGAGATTCATGCGGTCACAGTAGACCTTGGCTTCCAAAACCTGAATCTGGAGAAGATCAAACAGCTCTGTGAGGAGCTGGAGGTTCCCTATACCATTGTAAAGACTGACATCGCTGACATTGTATTTAACCAGCGAGGGGAAGAAAATCCCTGCTCTCTCTGTGCAAAGATGCGGAAGGGCGCATTGAATCAGGCGATCAAGGAAGCAGGCTGCAATAAAGTTGCCTACGCCCATCACAAGGATGACGTAGTGGAGACGATGCTCATGTCTCTCATATTTGAGGGAAGATTTCATACCTTCTCTCCTGTCACTTACTTAGACCGCATGGATCTGACAGTCATCAGACCGCTGATGTATATGAATGAAGCGGATGTGATCGGTTTTGTCAACAAACACAATGTCCCTGTAGTGAAAAGCCCCTGTCCCGCAGATGGTCATACAAAGCGCGAGTATGTAAAGCAGTTGCTGCGCCGGTTAAATCTGGAAAATCCGGGAGTGAAGGAGCGAATGTTTACCGCAATTTTAAGCAGTAATATGAAAGGCTGGAGCCAAGATGGCAGTATTGAAGGAACAGAATTACCATGATGAACAGGCGAAGCAGAATATCTTAAAGATGCGTGCCGTGCTGGAGACACTTCCCCGCTTCTGCAGAGATTTTTTCCGGGGAATTGAGGAGTATACCTCTGCCAGGACCAGACTGGCTTATGCCTATGATCTTCGGCTTTTCTTTGAATTTCTGAAGGAAAAAAATCCCATCTTTCGAGATACCGATATCGAACGGTTTCAACTGGAGATGCTGGATGAACTCAAACGATATGACATCGAGGAGTATCTGGAATATCTCTCCCTGTATGAGCGGGATGGCAAGGAAATCACCAACGATGAGAGGGGAAAATCCAGAAAGCTTGCATCTTTGCGCAGCTTTTACAACTACTTCTATCAGAATGAGATGTTGAAGAACAATCCGGCTGCCCTGGTTCCGCTTCCCAAGCTGCATGAGAGGGAGATCATCAGGCTGGAACCCAATGAGGTTGCCATTCTGTTAGACCAGGTGGAGGATGGCACGAAGCTGACCAAGAAGGAATTGGAATATCATAAGAAGACAAAGGTGCGCGATGTGGCGCTGCTCACACTCCTGCTGGGAACCGGCATCCGTGTGTCGGAATGTGTGGGACTGAACTTATCGGATGTGAATTTTGACAACGGCGGCATCAAAATTCGTCGAAAAGGTGGATATGAAGCAGTCATTTACTTTGGAGACGAGGTGGAAATTGCACTGTTGGATTATCTGGAGGAGCGGGAACATATCATTCCTGCCGAAGGACATGAAGAGGCACTCTTCCTTTCTCTTCAGAATCGCAGAATCACTGTTCGGTCTGTGGAGAAGCTTGTCAAGAAATATGCATCCCGGGTGACGAGCCTGAAGAAAATCACTCCTCATAAACTGAGAAGTACTTACGGCACTGCACTCTACCGGGAAACCGGCGATATCTATCTTGTGGCGGATGTGCTGGGACATAAGGATGTCAATACCACGAGAAAGCATTATGCGGCACAGGAAGATGAACGTCGAAGACGTGCCGCAAATGCAGTAAAGCTTCGCGAAAATATCGAGGAATGAGAATAGACCGGAGATGCGAAATGCTCTCCGGTCTACCTGTATGGAATGTTGTATGGAAGTTATTGGAAAGCCAGTTCTGAGGAATAGTAAGGGAAGAACAATACCTCTCCCGGAACAAGCTCATCACCATAGATATGATTGATGCGGCATACCTCATGGATATACGCATTCTTATCCTTATAGTGGTCATAGTCAATATACTGATCAGACAGTTCCCACAGGGTATCACCATAGGTGACGGTGACTGTATCAAAATATTTCAGTCCGCTGTTGGCCTCTGAGCGGATGGAGCCATAGGCTAAGGAACCGATCAAAACCAGACATAATGCGGCAGCAACAGCCAGAGCGGTATGCAAAATTTTTCTTCTGCGCTCTCTTCTCCTGCGAAGTTCTCTGCGATAAGCACGCTTCTCTCTATCACTTAACACTTCATAAGGTACATTCAGTATACTATTTCTCATGACATATCACCTCGTTCGATTGTATGTTCGGAACATTTGTTCTGTATGTCTATAATATAGCATCAGAACAAATGTTTGTCAACATAAAAATCGAACATATTTTTGGAATATATGTTTGCTTTTTGCAGGAAAATGTGTTAGAATTAATTCAGATACAGTATAATTATTCAGTTTCGCTATAACAGCAGACAGGAGTGATACATATGGGTTTTGGTAAGATATCTGCGAAGCAGCAGGAGATTCTGGACTATATTAAAGATGAAATTTTGAAAAGGGGCTACCCTCCCACCGTTCGCGAGATCTGTGAGACAGTGAATCTGAAGTCTACCTCTTCCGTTCACTCTCATCTCGAGACCCTGGAGAAGAATGGATATATCCGTCGTGACCCTACGAAGCCTCGTGCTATTGAGATCTGTGATGACAGTTTTCAGATGGTTCGCACGGAGATGGTCAGCATTCCGGTAATCGGCAACGTTGCGGCCGGACAGCCTATTTTTGCAGAGGAGAATATTCAGGAGTATTATCCGGTTCCGGCAGAGGATGTTCCGAAAGGGGAATCCTTCATTCTGAAGGTTCGCGGTGAGTCTATGATCAATGCCGGCATTTTCAGCGGAGACCGTATTTTTGTGAATTCCTGCAATACAGCCAACAATGGCGATATTGTGGTTGCTCTGATCGATGACTCTGCTACCGTTAAGACCTTCTACAGGGAGAACGGACATATTCGTCTGCAGCCGGAGAATGACACCATGGAACCGATCATTGTCAATGATTGCCAGATCGTCGGCAAGGTATTCGGAGTGCTTCGTTTCTTCCGTTAGATGACCCTTCTATCTTTGTAAAACACATCCCCGACAGATTTTCACCTGCATATGGTGAAAATCTATCGGGGATCTTTTTGTCTCAACTTTCTTGAGTGTTTTTTGCAAAGGAATACAATTCCAAAAAAAGCAGTATATTTTTTACCTTTCGGTAAATAATAGGATTGCAGGTCTCTTTTTCCTGCAGAAGGAGAGGTAACTATGGGTAATCGATATGTTGACGGTACTGCTCTGACGATCGTTATCATCGGTGCAATTAACTGGCTGTTGATCGGACTCTTCCGCTTTGACCTTGTGGCATTTCTGTTTGGCGATATGTCCTGGCTTTCCAGGATCGTCTATGCTATTGTTGGAATCTGCGGACTGTATCTGATCAGCTTTTACATGCACCTGGGTGATCACGAGGCGTAAAAGCTTACATGTGCCGGCAAAAAAGTGACCTTCTGAAATGTAAACTGCATTTTCGGAAGGTCACTTTTCTTTCCCTACAATGTTCTATTTTTCAATATCGATCTGTTTTCCGTCACGCCAGATACGTTCCAGATTGTAGAGCAATCTGTTCTCGCGGTCGAAAATGTGAACGATGATATCACCGAAATCCATCAGGATCCAGTTGGCGGTATCGTATCCTTCAATCTGTTTCACAACACAACCGGCACGCCCCAGCTTCTCTTCTACATTGCTGCACATTGCCTGAATCTGGCTGGGGTTTTCCCCGCCGGCGATCACAAAGTAATCAGCGATCACAGAAACCTCGCTGATATCGATCAGTCTGATATCCACGCCCTTTTTATCCTCAAGGGCTTCAATCGCCAATTTGGCATAATCATAAGCACTTCTTAGTTCCATAGATCCACTCTCCTTTACCATACGTGTTTTGCAAGCTCCGTGGCATCGGCAAAAGGTCCGGGAATGGTAGAAATCCCTCTCTTCTCACCGAAGTAATCTCGGTCAAATACTATTTCAGTGCCATCGGGGTTCTCGAATCTCTGATCAGGCTCAAAAGCATATCCTAAGATATCGCTGTTGATGATGCCGGTATGAAAGTCCTTTAACTGATCATAGAGATTGGTGTGCAGAACATATCTTCCATTCTCTTCTTTCAGTTCGATGGTGATATTTGAATCCTTAGAGGCAAAATAGTTCTTTTCATTCTTCCAAACGGTTGCCCCTTTGAAATATGCATTTCCGTCGGACCAGACAGGCAGATGGCCAAAGTGAAAGACCTCAAGCTTACCCATATCCGGTCTGGGATTGTCCAGATCAAAGTTGGCAATCCATTCATCATAGGTGGGATATTCATCCCAGACACCTGTTCCTACGATTCCGGTCTCCTTCGTCCAGATATCGGTGTCGCGGGGCGGATGCTCTTCATCAAAGGGTGCCCAATTCTGGACAAAAATATTGTTGTAGAATCGATTATCCCCATGCAGAATGGTCATAAAGCCTGCTACCTCTGTCCTGTGAGGAATGTGATAGGGGGTATATCTCGCATTGGTCCTGCCATTCACCACATTGTCTGTCCCAAGGCCTACCGTAGTAAAGCCACCTAAGAAAAGATTGTGAACGCAGGCAACTCCCTCTGTAGCAATGCGAAGGGCATCTTTGGACAGCAAAATATTATTGTCCACCAAGGTCGGACCATGACCGACTTCAATAAAAATGTCCTGACTGCCCATGCCGCCGTCTGCCCAGGTACAGCCATCCGGCCGATAATTGTGGTGGAAAAGATTCTGGGTGATACGTGCGCCCTGTGCCTGCCAGTCGAGCCATACACCCATTGTGGAATGATGAAAATGATTTCTACGAATCGTCACATCGATCGCAGCATGCAGCTTGATTGCAGAGATCTCGGCACCGCCAAGCTGCTGCATATTATTGATGTGATGAATGTGGCAATCTTCGATCGTAGAAAAGACACAACCCATGCGACCCACAATACCTGCCTGCTCACAGTGATGGATGTGGCATCGTCTCACGATGTGATGACCTACGTTTTCCTTCAGCCAACCGTGATACTGTCCTCTGCAGACTGCGTCACGTTCCATCTGTGTGGCACTCTTCAAGTGCTTTCTGGTGAAATAGTGATCGTTCTCCGGATCATAGTATTTTCCCAAGGAGATACCGCAGCATTTGCTGTTGCTGAGTTCACAATCTTCGATGACCCAGCCCTTTGACCAGTGAGGACCGATCATACCATCCTGATAAGCAGCCGGCGGTGCCCAAGTGGTAGCAGCTTTGCTCACCTTGAAGCCACAGAAGGTAATATAGTTTACACCGGTTTTGTCCGGTATGAAGCAATTCCGGCGTACATTGATCTCGACATGTTCTTTATTGGGATCCTTATCCTGGAAATTAGCATAGAGTATGGTCTCGTCGCCATCTTGTACCGCAAACCATTTATAGATAGAATACTCCGGTTCCCAGGAAGGAGAATAGATCTTACCCTCAAGGCATTCCTCCAGAGTTTCTGTTTCATATAAAGCACGGTCATTTAAGTAGACTGCTGCGGTGTGGCGCACAGTGGGGGCAAAATACCAGTCCCCGAATACCTCAGTGGTAAAAGGATTGTAACTGCCGAAAATACCATTATTTACCCTTGCCGTCCAAGTAGTACCCTGATAGAGTTCCCAGCCGGTAAGATCTTCTGCTCCGGTGATCTCAGCTCCAAGGGGCTGCTCAGAACGATAGACAATGGGTGCTTCCTTTGTACCGCCGAAAATAGGGTTCACGTATTCGTGGTACACACCGGGGGCAACGATTATCTCGTCGCCGGGCTGTGCGATTTTCGCTGCATCGTTGATCGAGCGATATGGTCTTTCCTTAGAACCGTCACCATCACGATAAGCAGCGATATTTACGTAGAGAATCATTTGTTACTTCCTCCTTATATAATACTGATAGGTACAGTCTGTGGCGGGATCGATCTCTCCGCCGTTTTGCTTCAGATAGGCAAGTGTATCTTCCAAGATCATACATAAGGCCTGATCCAGGTCTGTAAAGGCCACCGGACGGATCCTGTCCAGGTTCGGAGCCTGTTTCCTGCCCGGTTCAATATAGTCAGCAATAAAGATGATCTTCTCCAACAGACTCATCTCGGGACGGCCGGTAGTATGATAGCGAACTGCATTCAAAATATCAGGATCTTCGAATTGATATTTAGTCTCGGCGAGATATGCGCCAACCTTTGCATGCAGCAGAAAAGGATTCTTTCGCTCCACATCGGTTACCTCCAAACCAGCTTTTTCACATATGGCCAATCGCTTTTTGTCGCTCATGCATTTGGCACAGTCATGAAGAAGGCCGGCGATCTGAGCAGACCTAACGTCTCCTCCAAAAACCATGGCAAGACATGAGGCGGTATAACATACGCCCAAGGTGTGCTCAAAACGCTTTGCATCCTGCACTTTTTCTATTTGCATCCTTAGTTTTTTGAGGCTCTTATCTTTATTCACGATAAAACTCCTTCTCGAGAATATAGTTTCTCACTGCTTCCGGCACTAAGTATCGGATGGACTGACGCATCCTTACTCTCTCTCGAATCTTCGTGGAGGAGATAGCGTAACGCAGGAAGGGTAAGAGAAGGATGTTTGCCTGAAAGGCTGCTTCCAACGCCTGTTTTTTTGCTTCCATCTCAGGAGAAGAGGCGTTATCTCTTACCATAGCCACCAACGTGCAGTTCGCGAAAATCAATTCTGGGCATTTCCAGGTCTCTATCGTGAACAGACAATCTGCACCACACAGGAAAAAGAATTGTGCGTCCGGATATTGATTCTGCAGTTCGATCAATGTTTCATACGTATAGGTGGGCCCGCTTCTCTTCACTTCCAGGTCCAGACATTGAAATCCCTGACGATCCTCCAATGCCATCTGCGTCATATGAAGACGTTCCTCACCGCATAACATTTCTCCGCCCTTTTTAAAGTAAGGATCTCCTGCAGGGATAAAGAATACTTCATCCAGACCTAAGTCCTCACGGGCCCATTCTGCCAACAGTAAGTGGCCATAGTGGATCGGGTTAAAACTTCCGCCCAAAATACCGATCTTGCGCATAAGCTTGTGTCTCCTTTATTTCGGAAGTTCAATCTTCGGATGATCCTTATCCGGTTTGTATAATACAAATTTTTTACCGATCACTTGTACCAGCTGGGAGTGAGTTCTCTCAGCCACGATCTCGGCAATCTGTCTGGGGTCATCCAGGCAGTTTTTGAGAACTGCGATCTTAATCAGCTCATTGTTATGAAACGCTTCTGAGATTGCCTCGGTAACCTCAGGAGTGAGGCTGGATTTCCCTATCTGGAAAATCGGATTTAAATTGCTGGCAAGACTCTTCAAATATGCTCTCTGTTTGCTTGTCATTTTCTTATCCTCCATATCAGGATTATTTATAATAGTCGAAGGAAAGACCGTACATACGAACGGTGTCTCCATCCTGGATGCCGAGTGCTTCCAGTTCCTCCAGAATGCCGGTTTCCTTCAGGAAATTTTGGAAGAAGGTAAAGCCCTTTTCGCTGTCCAGATTCGTATACCCCAGCATCTTTTCGATACGGGGCCCTTCCACGACATAGGCATCCTGTTTTTCATCATACTCGACCGTATAGGGCTCATCACTGCTTCCGAATGCGAGAAGCTCGGGGAAGAATTCGGGTTCAAATA
>JAHBAA010000059.1 GCA_018385425.1 Acetatifactor sp. | reverse complement strand
GCCATGGCTCCCAGCTCCTCTTCAATGATCCGGTTCAGCTCCGGATACTGTCTGGGGGCAGGCACACAGCTCTCCAGAAATGCTTCCGCCAGTCTTCTGTCTGCTTCCGCCTGCGCTCGCTCCTTCTCCAGCTTCTCTCTTTCTTCCTCGGATAGTCCCTCGACCTCCACTGAACTTGCTTCCTCGCCTGTCAGCTTACACACGCTCAGGTTGGTGTACATTCCTCTTTTGCAGAGTCCCTGGATCTCCTCTCCGAAGAAGTTCTCCAGATATTCAGCGATCTCCTTCTTCTTGTTCGAATTGGCATTGACCACTATCATCCCGCTTGCCTCCAGATAGTTTCCGCAGGATCCATTGGTAGGGAAGCCTACGCAGAAGCCGTTCTCCTTCTCCACTCTTGTTACCATTTCCAGAATACCGCTTTCAGAACCGATCGTGAAGAGTGCTGCCCTGTTTCCTTCCCCCAGCCAGGTTCCTGACTCATCCGTGCCGGATTTTCCCCCTCGGTCGGTAAGATTCAAAAGCTGAACATACCTCTCGTCCCGGAAATGACTCTCCCGCTTCTCCCAGTCAATCAGAAAAGTATTCGCCAGGCAGCGTTTTGTCAGACAGTTTTGCACTGCTAAGGATTGATAATATTCATCAGCTCCGGAATAATACAGAGTGCTCTCCAGCCTGCCGCTCTCCATCAGAGATATCACATCCTCCAGCGTCCACGTATCCTGCTTCCAGACGTCTCTGGAGACTGCCAGGCCCAATGCCATCACATTTCCTGCAAGCCCTACCAGCTTTTCCTCTCTGGTACCCATCTCAATCACACCGGGCAGAAGCCTATCCAATGTATCCTGTGAAAGATATTCCCGCAGATCTGCCAGAAGTCCTTTGTCACGAAGAATCTCCATATCGTCCTCAGAGACGAACAGAATATCCGGTCCGTCTCCCGCAGCCAGTTCCGCCATGATCTTCGTCCTGTAATCCTCTGTGCCTGCTCCTCCGGTTTCATACGAATACAGGCAGTTCCAATCCTCTCTGGTGGTAAGCGTCGCGCACTCCGACACTTGCCGGCTTCCCAGCATATCTGACCCGAGATCTACTATTCGCACATCGTTATCTCTTTCCACCTTTGTATCTGACAATACTACCAGCCAATCTTCCGGTTGCTCCCCTTTGTTCCGATACATTCTTATAACAGGCGGAGCATCTTTCCGCAATACCAGCATGGATTCGTACCCTCTAGGCAAACCATTCTGCTGAAAATGGAATACAAGCCTTCTGTCTCCATTCCGGATATTCCACTGTACTATTCCCTCTCCCACTTTATAGTAGACCGTATTGCCTTGTGACCCATAAAATCTCTCTATCTGCTTCGAACTGTTCATCTGTCCGAGGTTACGCACCGTTTTCGTACTTGTATCCAACCATACAAATGTATATGTCTTCTCATGATAATCGTAGACAGGAAATACCGGTTCTCCTCCTTCCATTCGCATAGGCTCCTCGATTCCCTGTTCCTCGCCGCACTGATACTCCATAACGACCTGTCCGTTTCTGTCAAATGCGAAAACCTTGGTATATGCATCCTCCTTTTTCTCTGATTTGACATAAGTATTTCCTTCCCCGTCGCAGACACAATACCCTTCAGGGTATACCGGATTTCCATAGTACTCCTCTTCCGCGATTCCTTCCTGCAGATACTTGTCCCACAGGTCCGCCTCAGTGATATTGCCTTTTAAATCTGAATAAATCATTCGAGTGTTGGACTGATGAAACATCATTTGTTCATTTTGCCCAATCTCCGCCCATTGAAAGATGAAGTTCGAATCATCAATCACAGCCATATCCACAAGGAACCCAATCTCCTGCTGCCGATCAAGTCCCAACTGTTCATGGTGTATCTCACGGACGGAGCTCTCCATTTTCTCCGTGTCATAGACTCCCAGGATCCACCGGACTGCCAGGGCATCGGGAGGATTGATAACCGCATTCAACCGATAGATTTTGCCGTCACTGGTGCAGGTTGGCGACACATTTTTAAAAACAAGCTCCTCCGTACTCGAGTCCAACTCAGTATCTCCATGCTTCCAGGGAACAAACTCCTGAATCCAATATCCCTGTTCCTCTGTCACCTCTTCTGAAACCACGAATCCTGTTTCCTTCCAGTTCACGGTCGGCTCTGAAGATCCATCCTCTGAAGAACGATTGTCCTGCTTTCCACAGCCTGTCATCAGGCTGACACAAATGAGAAGTGCAAACAAATATTTACTCATACTACCCAACTTATTCATAAGAAGTAATCTATCCTCTCTCTTTACATGCTTCAGAGAGACCGGTAGGACATAACTTGGTCTCACCGATCCCTCCGTGCATGAAAACCCACTTTCAAAAGACTTAATTCTAACGATCAAAACAACGTTTACTGGAGTGATACTCATCCGTTTGCACTGTGCTTGCCTTCACTCCATGTCCATTCGGGCAAAACTTCTCCAGTACTGTTTTCACGTATTGAATGGTACATCTCTCAGTGATTTCTTCCCCGTTAAGAAACTGTCCTGTTCCCACCATATGTGTCGTCTCCCAGTGACCTGCCTCTCTGGCACCGGAACGTAGTGCTGCGTCGCATGTTTCACAATAATTCGTGTCGTCCCATCCTGCAGCCAACACCGTCATTCCCATCAGCAGGACAGCCAGGCATACAAGCGGCAGAAACATTTTAATCTTTCTTTTCATACGAAAACCCCTTTCTAAACTATTAAAGTTCACTGTTTTTGAATTCGAATAATACCTGGGACCATGTTACCCAGCCCTCTTGGTATTCCTCAATTCACTGTTGCATACAAAATGAATATCAATGGCAAGCTAAATCATAACAACAATTTCATCCTATGAAAACCCTTGTTACGTAAAACGACAAAAAAACGACGTTTTTGGTATAATCAGGTCATCAGGAACCGTCTCAGTGTGCCTGTCTTCCAGGCATTACTATCCTCTTCACAACACAGGGTATCTGAAGCAATGCGGTGAGAATCAAGCCATATCCCCAGTAAACAGCAGCTGCGGATGCCCCTGTCACACATAGCAGCAGATAGATACCCCCGAAGAGAACCAGCCACTCTCGACATTTTTTTCTGAATCTGACCACCTCTTCGTCTGTCAGCCGGCGATTCTCCGAGTCCACCGGACTTACTACAGCGATACAGACGGATAGATAGAAAACTACACCACTAAACCAAATACTAAGAACAGTATGTTCAGCACATATGAAGCATAAGGTAAGAAGAATACCGGATATGAGCAAACAATTCCGTATCTTCTGCGCGTGATATCCTCCACTATACTTTCGTATAACCATAAAGGGAATAATGAACACTACCCGCAACGACACAGAACAAAATGGAACTCCGAAAATCAGAGCCATTATCAGCGGCGAAAAAAGAAATGCTACACAGATTACTGCATATTCATATAACTCAATCTCATCTTCTGTGATTACACCTTGCCCTGCCAACCATACTGCAAGTGCCTTGGGAATATTGGCTATTTTCATTTCTTGTACTTCTCAAGCTGCTTGGGTGCCTTAGGCTGGAAAGCCAATACACTTGAATTTGTATTTGCCTCGATGGATAACGCCTTACTTAACCCTTTTGCCATAGCATTTGCAATGACCTTTACTACTCTCTTCTGCATAATCACTCACTCCTTTCGTATAGTCTTTGCCATTGATATTACAAAATAATTATATAGCAATACTTTCTGGCTGCAATATGGTTGGCATGGAAAGCACAATTATGTTGAATGTTGGTCAAATTGCGGATTTTTCCATAAGAAAATATATTCATAGCAGAAAAATCCTGAATAATATTTATTTTTTTAAATATAATAGTACATGTATTGCAGAATTGTTCTGTAATGCATTCTTCTCTTTTACATAATATCTCGATAAAATAGCAATAAAGGAGAGGGCCTATTATGAGTGATCAGTTTGAAATGATTGGAAAAAGAATAAAGCAAAGACGAACAGAACTAAAAATAAAGCAAAACACATTAGCAGATATGGTTCATGTATCAAACAATCACTTATCTGCGGTTGAATGCGGGCGCGAACGTCCCAGTCTTGAAACAATTCTGAATATCTGTCATGAACTCAATACTACGCCCGATTTCATTTTGCTTGGGAACATGCACCCAAATGATGTTCCCCAAAATATTGCGGATGGTATTCGATTATGTAATCCGGAAGACCAGAAGCTCGCAAGAGACTTTATTGAATTGTTAATTGAACGGCGGCCACCGAAGAAATAATTATTTCGAAACACAATTTCAGATTGATTATTTATAGTTCAAAACGACCAAAATCGAAGGATTTTGGTCGTTTCGTGTATAGAGCCCTTTTCAATCTGTCTTTGGAACGATATACTGTTTTTACATGCATTTGAAAAGGGGAACAAACTATGCGAATTCTGATCTGTGATGATAACCGGGAGATTCAGGAGCAATTGGAAAAATACATCAGGGTGTTTTTTTCACGGGAGGGTCTTGCCTGCCCGGAGATCGATACTTTTGACAGCGGGGAGGAATTGCTGCAGGATCCGGGTGCGAAGGATATTGTGTTCCTGGATATCGAGATGCCCGGGGTCAGTGGGATATTTACCGGCGCGGAATTGAAGAAGCAGAATCCGAATGTGTTGATTCTGATTCTCACTTCCTATTCAGAGTATCTGGATGAAGCGATGCGAATCACAGTGTATCGCTATCTCTCCAAGCCGATAGAGAAGGAACGGCTGTTTCGTAACCTGCGGGACGCGATTCAGACATACTCCTCCTCCAATACACAGCTTGCCGTTGAGACAAAGGAGGGCGTAAAAACTGTCTCTGCGTCTTCTGTCATATATATAGAGGCTGTGGGACACAAGGTCAGCGTCTATACTACCTCCGGCTGTCTGCTCTCCGTTCATCGTATGCAGTACTGGGAAGAACATGTCCCCGATAACTGTTTCTTCCGGACACATCGAAGCTTTATCGTCAATATGAAGCATGTAACCGATTTTGACCGTTCCAAGGTATATCTGTACGACCGAAAATACTCCGCCTACCTGACCAGGCGCAAATATCAGGAATTTAAGGAGCGTTATCTTCGATTTCTAGAATATACAAAATAGGGGAGGAAACCATGGAAAACAGTCTTCTGTACTTATTTATCTATCTCGTGGAGGGAGGTATTCTCTGGCAGTATTGTCATACGCTTTTTCCTCCGAAGCACAGATTGTCTCTCCGCACAGCGACACTTCTGTTGCTGTATACTGCTCTTGCCTTCCTGTTTTCCCTGCATCTGATGCAGCTGAACATTCTGTTCTTCCTGATAGCGAACTTTCTGTTTCTGATCAGCATGTTCCGCATTTCCTGCCTGTCCGCATTGTTTCACGCCTCGCTGACAACGGCAATCATGGCTCTGAGTGAATTGGCGGTATTAACAGTAGTGCCAAATATCGCTTACAATTTCAATCAGTCGTTTGATTATCAGAAACGGCTGCTGTTTCTGACGATCTTCTCCAAGCTGCTCTATTTCATGATCGTGTTTGTACTGTCGCATGCACTTTCAAAACAGAAGGAATCTGCGGGGATGAAGCGTAGGGAGATCTGCCTTCTGCTGATCGTTCCTCTCCTGACTGTCTGGATCGTCATCACATTTTTTTACATCTGCTATCAATACATGCTTTCCGAGAAAACATATACCATGGTGCTGATCAGTTCCCTCTTTCTCCTGATCATCAATGTAGTGACATGGATGATCTATGGTTTTCTTCTGCATCAGAACCAACAATTTACGGTAGGTCTGCTGCAGCATCAGAAAGAATCCTTTCTGGCAGAACACTATCAGATCCTGCTGAGACAAAATGAGGAACAGCGCTTGCTCATCCACGATATGAAAAGTCACCTGCAATCCATCTCCCTTCTCAACGAACAGCGGGAAACCGACAAAGCAGGTGAATACATCCGGCAACTTTTATCCTCTGCACCGCTGAAAAGCTCCACACATTACTGTGATCATCAGCTGCTGAATGCCATCCTCTGCTTCTACGACAAGAAGTGCTTTGACCAAGGGGTGTCCTTCCACGCTGATATCCGCCATCATGCCGCAGATTTTCTGTCGGAAAAGAATCTGACCTCTCTGTTCTGCAACCTGCTGGAAAATGCTGTGGAAGCGGCAAAGGATTGTGAAAAGGGATTTATTGATCTCTCCCTTTCCGATCAGGACAAAACGGATTTTATCGTGTTGAAGGTGACCAACTCCTGTCTTTCCGATCCGTTTCGGAATAATGCAGAGCTGCACACCACCAAACGGGATACGGTCAAGCACGGTTACGGGCTGAAAAGTATTCAAAAAGTGGTAGATACTTATCATGGCGATATGCAGATGTACTATGAATCAACTGATTGTACGATGCACACCAACATTATTTTCCGCGCGCAGGAAAGGAAATAAAAACAAGGGGCTGGTTCCGATGCATTCCATCAAAACCAACCCCTTTCTCTTTATCATATTCCCTTCAACAGAATCATACTCCACACCGGTGTGGCCAGCAGGGACAAAACCGTAGTCAGCACCACGCACTTGCTGGCGTAGATGGCATCCCCGTCATACTTCGCCGCCAGGATCGCTGTGGTACTGGCCGCAGGCATAGCGGTGAGAAGAACTGACACTCCTGTCACAAGTCCGTCGATGCCCACGCCCAGGCACACCCCGTATACCACCAGCGGCAGCAGGATCAGGCGCAGCACAGAAAAGATCAGAATAGACCGATCCAGAATCTCTCGTGGCTTTACATC
This sequence comes from Acetatifactor sp., assembly GCA_018385425.1. Lineage (GTDB taxonomy): Bacteria > Bacillota > Clostridia > Lachnospirales > Lachnospiraceae > Acetatifactor. Next base: position 3,323 of record JAHBAA010000059.1, on the reverse strand, counting down.
CGCCAGAATCGTACCGATGACCATCATGGACATGGCAGTGTTGCAGTTGCCGATGTCCCGAAGTGCCATATCCAGGAAGGAGGGTAATGACACCTGTGTCAGCATACATACGATGCCGACCAGAACGGCCAGTATACAGGGATGGGTCACCACCCGCTTTACCACTTCCCTGCGGTTATTGCCCTTGGCAAAATAGGACACGCCGGCGCTCCACATCACGATTCTCTGGGGAATCAGGTACACGCTTGCCAGTGCCAGTCCCATACTGCCGAACACACCCTCTGCCACCGGGTTTCCCAGGAAGCCGGAGTTAGATGCCACCGTGGCATACATCAGCACCGGTCTGTGGCTGTCCTTCACCTTTCGATAGAGTGTTTTCGCCAGAATCGCACAGAAGATCTGGATTCCCACAGACAGGATCAGGATCACTCCGAAGTTCTTCAGGGTATTGCCGTCAAAGGGCACCATGAAAGACTTCACAATGTTGCAGGGCAGGATCAGGTAGATAACCAGGTCTGTCAGATCCTTCTTGCCCTGTGCTGTAATGATATTCTTTTTGCGAAAGAAAAGCCCCAGCAGCATGAGTAAAAACATGCGAAGCTGCAGGGCGATCAGTTCTGAAGTACCCATCTTAGGTCTCCTTTTTCTTAACGGTTATCTTCTTCCTCGAATCGCAAGGAACCGGTTTCCGAATCCGTTTCTGCCCCTCTGACCGATCTCTATTTCATCCGGTACAGCTTCTCTGCATTCTGCCAGGTCACCTCACGAACAGTCTTCTCATCCACGTTTTTCAGCCGGGCGATGGTCTGCACCACATAGGGGAGGTTCAGGGAGCTGTTTCGCTTTCCGCGATTCGGAACCGGAGCCAGATAAGGGCAGTCGGTCTCCAGCACGATGCGGTCCAGCGGGAGATACTCTACCGCCTCCTTCAGCTTCCGGGCATTGTTAAAGGTGACCACGCCGCCGATGCCGAAATAGTATCCCATCTCCAGGTAGTCTCTTGCGGATTCTTTCGTATAGGAATAGCAGTGGATCACGCCGCCGATTCTGTCGCAGTGCTCCGCCTTCATGATATCAATGGTGTCCTTGGCAGCCTCTCTGGAGTGAATTACCACAGGCTTGCCGATCTTCTCGGCCAGATGGAGCTGGCGGACAAACCATCTCTTCTGGGTGTCCCGATCCGGCTCGTCCCAATAGTAATCCAAGCCGATCTCCCCCACCGCCAGGCACTTTTTCAGCTGACAGACTTCCTCCAGCCAGCGAAAGCTCTCCTCGTCCAGCTCTGCGGTATCGCTGGGATGGACTCCCAACGCTCCGTAGACGAAATCATACTGCTCCATCAGCTCTATGGTTCTCCTGCAGGAGGCAAGGCTGGCACCGATATTCACGATTCTGCCGATTCCGTTCTCCTGCATGGATGAAAGCAGGCTCTCCCGATCCTCGTCAAATGCCTCATCGTCATAGTGGGCATGTGTATCAAAAATCAAATCCATACGTTCCTTTCTGCAACCCTTGTGGGATTGTGGGCCCGTCGCACAGTGTGTGTTTGTTGCGGACCGTCGGAAAAGCGTCGGTACTTAGCGCATGTCCTGTATGCGCTTATGTACCGCTACGTTTTTCCCAGGAGCAATGATTTTCTTCGAAAATCGGCGTGTCTGCAACCAAATATACACTGTGTAAAGGCGTGGCCCACAATCCCGTAAGGATTTCCGTCACGGTCTTCCGTTGACCGGTTCTCCGCCGTAATATACCTTCTGTTCCTCCAGAATGGACAGCTTCCCGTTCTCAACCTTCAGAATAGACACTGCACAATTTGCAAGGGAAATCCTCCAGAAGTCCGAGTCGGGGATTCCTGCGATGGCATTCAGGATGCTTCGATTGAGGGCACCGTGTGCCACCACTAAAACATTTTCACAGGTTCCCTCCAAAGGGAAAATGCACTCGTCAAAGAATTCCTTCGCACGTGCGCGCGCCTCCGCAAAGGATTCTGCACCATCCACCGGATGATACTCTCCCGGGTGGCAGAAAAAGTTGTGGAGAGGATGGGTCGGATCCTGTTTTGCCCGGTCAAAGCATTGTCCCTCACTTGGGCCAAAGCAGATCTCCTGCAGCCGGTCATCCTTCACCACCTCCACAGGTCTGTCCCCGATCACGATCCTCGCTGTGGTGTAGGCTCGATCCAAGGGGGAGGAAAATGCTCTGTCAAAGGGAATCTCCTTCATTCCCTCCGCAGTTTTCTCCGCCAGCTCAATACCAAAGGCATTCAGCGGAATATCGCTGCGACCCTGCAGTCTTCTCTCTTTATTCCAGTCTGTCTCACCGTGTCTCATCAAATAAACTATCATAGGACGAACTTCCACTCTCTTTTCATATGTTTCTCTCTAAAAGATGTGCCTCGCTCGGCACGGTGTATATTTGGTTGCAGACACGTTCTCACTCGGGAAAAACGTAGCGGTACATAGGGCTGCAAAGTACGCAGCCTAAGTACCGACGCTTTTCCAACGGTCTGCAACAAACACACACCGCGCAGCGGGCACATCACGCAGCAGGCACACCGTGCATAACGAGGCACACCCCTCCGGAAGAATCTTCTACCAGTTCAGCATCCGGCGGATCTTCGCTGCAACAAGGTCTGCGGTCTCCTGCTGGGTTCTCGCACAGGGATGCCAGTCTGCGCCGAAACCGACTGCAGGATCCTGGGCGGGCAGGTGCAGGAACTCTACCAGGGAGTCTCCATGCGCTGCGTTGGACAGGGCTGCTGCCTTCTCCACCTCACCGCATAGGCGCTGGTCCATGGTTCCCAGCATACACAGAATCGGAACCCCGGGGTTGTTCTTTCGGATGGTCCCCAGGAAGGACTGATAAGCCAGACAGAAGGCATCCCTTCTCTCGGGGATATCCTTGCACCAGCTGGCATCGTTGGTTCCCAGGTTGACGCAGATGATATCCGGCACAAAGGAATCAAAATCCCACATGGGATACTTCTCCGCAGCCTCCCCATACACGAACTGCGCGGTTGCCAGGTCCGTATAGGGATATAACACCGGCATCAGCTGCTCGCTCCTGGGCTCGGCGGCATTCTCCTCCACATAGTGAGAGATCAGTCCGTTGCCGCTCCATGAGATCAGATGGGCCTCCGCATCCAGCGCTTTTGCCGTCAGGCGAGAGTAGGATTTCTCCGGGTTCTCCGTGGCAGTATGGAAGGGAGTCAGCTCGTTTGGCGCCTCCACGCCGTAGCCGCAGGTGATGGAGTCTCCGATGATCTCCATTTTTCTTGTCTTATGCGAGGGCGGGGCGAGCAGATCGTCTGTGTCGATCTCGAT